>JBGAPB010000099.1:0-17835 GCA_044221525.1 Blastocatellia bacterium
GACACAATCTGCAATAATCCGCCATCGCAAGTTTTTATTTCCAAAAGAAAATGGTTCAATTTATGCCTGAGCTTGAAAGCATCAGCATCAAAGGTTTTAAGAGCATAGCATCGGTAGAAAACCTGCCGTTGAACGCTATCAATATAGTCATCGGCCCAAATGGTTCGGGAAAATCCAACTTCATCGGCGTCTTCTCTTTTCTTCACTCTATTCGAGAAGGTCACTTACAAGATTATGTTGCTAAGGCAGGTGGCGCTGAAAAAATCCTCCATTTTGGGTCAAAGGTGACGCCAAAACTGAGTATAAAGATTTCGTTTTTGAATGAGCAAAATCAGTATGCATTAGATCTACAACCAACCAACACAGATGAACTTATTCCTGCCTCTGAGTTGGCTTATTTTTGGAATAGGAGTCGGTACCCAAACCCTTATGGAGAAAGCCTGGCACGGGTGGGAAAAGAAGCGGGCATTAGCACAACTACTCAACAGTCAAAAACCGCCTCATACGTTCGTCGTCACCTAGATAGCTGGCGGCTTTACCATTTTCACGACACTAGCTCGACTTCACCAATGAAAAAGACGGCGGATATCAACGACAACCGTTATCTTCGCCCAGATGGTTCAAATCTAGCCGCATTTCTCTACTATTTGCTCAAGGAACACCCAGATTCTTACAGCCTAATTCGCCGTACCATACAACGGATAGCGCCATTTTTTGATGATTTCCTGCTTGAGCCGCAAAAACTAAACTCTGAAAAGATTCGATTAGAATGGAGGCACCGGAATTCTGAATCCTATTTCGACGCATCATCACTGTCAGATGGCTCTCTGCGTTTTATCGCACTGGCAACGTTGTTTTTGCAACCAGAGAACCATCGGCCTTCAGTTATTCTGGTGGACGAACCTGAACTAGGGCTACATCCTTATGCCATAACGATGTTGGCGTCTTTAGTCAAACAAGCCTCAGTCAAAACACAGGTAATCTTGTCCACACAATCTCCGTTGTTACTGGATAATTTCAGGCCAGAAGAAGTACTTGTGGCAGATCTCGTGAATGGCGGGACGGAGTTTATACGACTCGATTCGGTCAAGCTTGCCAGCTGGCTTGAACATTACAGCTTAGGCCAGCTTTGGGAGATGAATGAATTCGGCGGTAGACCAGGAGGAAATTAACCGCACATGCCAAGACTGCTGGTTCATGTCGAAGGACAAACGGAAGAGACTTTTGTGAAAGAAGTGCTGCGCCCGCATCTCTACTCCTGTGGATACGAAAGCATTAGCGCACGAATCGTTGGCAATGCCAGGCAGCGCGGCGGAATCCGCTCATGGAGTTCAGTGCGAACTGGAATTCTGAATCACCTGAAAGAGGATGCTGGCTCAGTCATCACCACGATGGTTGATTATTACGGATTGCCGCAAACCGGCGGCAAGGCCTGGCCGGGGCGAGCCGAAGCGGAAGCTTTAACTTTTGAGCAACGAGCAAAATCGGTGGAAGACGCTCTGTTGACAGACGTTTGCCGCGAAATGGACAGAAACTTCGACGCCAGCCGTTTTATTCCATTCGTGGTAATGCACGAATTCGAGGGACTGCTATTTAGCGATTGTCGGCTTTTCGCCAAGGGGATAGAAAAGCCTGATCTTGCGCCAAAGTTTCAAGCTATCCGCGATCAATTTTCCAACCCAGAAGAGATAAACGATTCACCAATTACTGCCCCATCAAAGCGAGTACAGAAATTAGTCCCTGGCTACGAAAAACCTTTTTTGGGCACTTTGGCTGTGATCGAAATTGGCCTGGATAAAATTCGGCATGAGTGTCCACATTTCCGAAGTTGGATTGAGCGGTTGGAAGCTTTGCCGACTTCAAGAAATCATTAGCCAGCCTGAAAACGAGCTTTAGGCCACAAACCAAGGAGAATCCAAACCAGATGCGAATTCAGAACAGACTGTCTTTGCTGGCACTGATTACCGTTTTAACCATCGCTTCGCTGGCGCAGAGCAATGCGCCAGGAGTAATCAAATCCGAGTTCATTTACGAAACGGCTCCGTTTCCCGAATGTCATGCTTCGACGATTGCCGAATCCAAAGGGACTCTGGTCACGGCGTGGTTTGGCGGAACAAAGGAAAAGAATCCGGATGTCGGCATCTGGGTTTCCCGGCTGGAAAACGGCAAATGGAGCGTGCCAGTCGAAGTCGCCAACGGAGTGGAATCTGCAACCAAGCGTTACCCGACCTGGAATCCTGTTTTGCATCAACCCAAATCCGGGCCGTTGATGTTGTTCTATAAGGTCGGCCCTGACCCGGCCAAATGGTGGGGAATGTTGATGACTTCCTCCGACGGCGGCAAGAGCTGGAGCAAACCCACTCGGTTGCCGGATGGAATCGCCGGGCCGATTAAAGACAAACCTGTTGAACTGGCAAACGGTGAATTGCTCTGCCCATCCAGCAGCGAAGACAACGGCTGGCGAGTTCATTTCGAGCGCACCGCCGATCAAGGCAAAACCTGGACTCGCACCGAACCGATCAACGACGGCAAAGAGTTCGGCGTCATTCAACCTACTGTGCTGTTTCACAAAGGTGGCAAACTCCAGGCGCTGATGCGCAGCCGTCAGGGAGCAATTGTTGAATCGTGGTCTGATGACAACGGCAGAACCTGGGGAAAATTGGCGGCGACCTCTCTGCCAAATCCAAATTCCGGCATTGACGGAGTGACCTTGAAAGATGGGCGACAGTTGCTGGTTTACAATCACGTCAAGGTCAAACCCAACAAATGGGGCGACCGCGCTCCACTGAATGTCGCGGTCAGCGAAGACGGCAAAAACTGGAAAGCTGCTCTGGTGCTGGAACCAGGCCCGCCCGAAGCCGAGTACTCGTACCCGGCAGTAATTCAGACCAAAGATGGATTGGTTCACATCACTTACACCTGGAATCGCAAGAAGGTGAAGCACGTGGTCGTTGATCCGCGAAAGCTTAACCTGCGAGAAATGAAAGACGGCCAATGGCCGGAATAAACACCAAGGCAAAGGAAATGAAAAAGATTATCTCGTTGGCAATCCTGCTCAGTTTTCTTTTTGGAATATCGGCTGCCGGATTCATTCAGGACAAAAACACGCCAGTCACCAAAGAAGAAATTTTGGCTTTTCTAAAAGCCAAAGCTGACCGTCGCATCGAACAGGGAGACCTGGCCGGAGAAATCTCTCAACGCGGCGTGGCTTTTCCGATCACAGATGAAAACCTGGAGGAGTTCCGGAAAGCCGGAGCCAGATCCTTTTTACTGGACGCGATCAGAAACTCTGCGAAAAAAGAAGAAGCTCCGCCGCCCGAAAGACCTCGCCTGAAAACTGCCGAAGAAACTCCCGCGCCGTTGCCGACAGTCGAAGAGGAAGAAGCCAAGGAAAAAGCCAAAGCCGAAGCTTTTGCCAAACTACCGTTTCTGGAACAGGCGCGGTATTTCGCTTTGGAATACGAAGACAATTTGCCGGACTTTATGGCTACGCAATTTGTCACTCGGTATGGCCAAAAACCCGGCGACAAAGATTGGAAGAAAGAAGACACGCTGGAAATCGAATTGTCTTACCGCATCAAAACTGGCGAAAAATACCTGCTGACCAAAATGGACGGCAAACCTACGACCTTGAAATACGAATACCTGGGCGGTTCGACTTCGACAGGGGAGTTCGGAACTTTGCTGGCCGCAGCCTTCAACCCTCAATCCAGAGCCGAGTTCAAGGAAGTCAGAACCGAAACCTTCAACAAACGCAAAACCGTGGTTTACGACTTCAAGGTGAAAAAAGCTTTTTCGGCAAACCAGATCACCGACAAAACCACTCACCAGACGATTACCGCCGCTTACCAGGGAACCGTCTGGATTGATGCCGAAACCAAGCGCGTTTTGAGAATCGAATCCGCTAGCGAAGGCATCCCCGCCAACTTTTCAATTACACTGGCTGAAAATTCCGTCGAATACGATATTGTGAAGATTGCCGATCAGCCGTATCTGTTGCCGGTTCGCGCCGAAGTTTTACTGGGCAGCGACCGCGAACGTCATTACAACCGTAACGTGATCGAATTCAGGAACTACCGCAGATTCGACAGCGACATAAAGTTTTTGCCACCGGATAAATGATATTGGAACCCGAAAAAGACTATTCAGATTTTGCCCAATTGCTGGCTGAATGCGGCAGGAATTTTTACCAGCGCGGTTGGGTGCTGGGAACCAGCGGCAATTTCAGCGCAGTGGTTGAACAGGATCCATTGCGATTGCTGATAACCGCCAGCGGGAACGACAAAGGCCAACTGACCGCCGACCATTTCGTTCAAATTGACGAAGCTGGCCGGGTCGTCGCCGGCAACGGCAAGCCTTCAGACGAAACCAGTTTGCATCTGACGCTGGTCAGCCAACTCGGAGCCAAATCCGTCCTGCATACTCATTCAGTTTGGACGACATTGCTTTCAAATGCTTTCGCGAGTGAAGGCGGAATCCGAATTACTGGCTACGAAATGTTGAAAGGCTTGTCCGGCGTTCGCACTCACGAACACCAGGAATGGTTGCCGATTCTGGAAAACTCGCAAGACATGACCGCGCTGGCTCAGCAGCTTTCAGCGTTGCTGAGCGAACGGCCAAACATCCATGGCTTCCTGCTTCGCGGCCACGGGCTTTACACCTGGGGAGCCAGCATTCAGGAAGCAAAACGCCACGTAGAAATTTTTGAATTCTTGCTTGAAGTCACAGGGCGAACTCGCTTCGCTCACTGAAGGAGAAAACATGGCAACAGTAAACATCCCTGATGAAAACCGCTCTATCAACCAGCCGGAAGAGGTCAAACAGTTCTTGGCTGCGATTGGCATTGATTACGAAGTCTGGGAACCGGCTCACGCAGTTGCGGCCAGCGCGCCCGCCGAAGAAATACTGGCTGCTTACTCAGCCGAAATTGATCGGCTGAAAGCCAGCGATGGTTACGTGACCGCCGATGTGATTGACGTAAAGCCTCAAACTCCGGGCCTGGCCGAGATGCTGGCCAAATTCAATCGTGAACACACTCACGACGACGACGAAGTCCGCTTCATCATCGAAGGCCGAGGATTGTTTCACATTCACCCGAAAACTGGTCCGGTCTGCGCCATCGAAGTCGTCGCAGGCGATTTGATTCGCGTGCCCAGCGGAACTCTGCACTGGTTCAACCTGTGCGAAGACCAACGCATTCGCGCCATACGTTTGTTCAAAGACCCTGCCGGTTGGTCGCCGAATTATTCCGCCAGCGGAGTGGACGCCAACTATCAACCGATCTGTTTCGGCTTGTCTTTCATCCCGCCGCAAACAGTCACTGCCCAATGAACTCAAACATCCGCAACATTCTGCTTGATATCGAAGGGACAACGACGCCGATAGATTTTGTCTATCAAGTGTTGTTTCCGTTTGCTCGTAGGCGAATTGATAATTACCTGAGCGAGCATTGGTCAGAGGATTATGTTCAACGTGACTTAACCTTATTACGCGAAGAACACGCGGCGGATTCCCAACAAGGTTTGAATCTGCCCAGGCATAAAACTGAGTTGGAATCTCTGACTGGATACATTCATTGGCTCATGGATCGCGACCGGAAATCCACTCCGCTGAAATTACTGCAAGGCAAGATTTGGCAGGAAGGTTATGAGTCCGGCGAGTTGCAGGGTCAGTTATTCGACGACGTGCCGATTGCATTAAACCGTTGGCGCCAGGAAGGAAAGCAGATTTACATTTATTCGTCGGGCAGTGTGCTGGCTCAGAAACTGTTGTTTGCTCATACGACTGCTGGCGATTTGACGTCGCTCCTGAGCGGGTATTTTGACACTGCCATCGGAATCAAAACCGAAGTTGGAAGCTATCGCCGCATCGCCGCCAGCATTCAGCAATCGCCAGAAACCATCTTGTTTGTTTCCGACGTAGTTGCTGAACTCAACGCAGCGTCTGAAACCGGAATGCAGTGCGCGTTGTCGCTGCGTCCGGGCAATCACCCTCAACCAGCAAATCCTTTTCAATCAATCAATAGCTTTGATGAACTTTAGAGCCTATTGCTAACGTCCTAAGTTCCGGCAGTAGCTTTTCAAACAGCCTTACTGCGCTGAACCGAAAACCAGAGTTGCGACTTCGGCGACAAATGCGCGCGGCCTTTTCTTCAACTTGTTGCGAATGTCGTCAGTGTTGAATTGAACTGCGATGGCAGCCTGACGTTCGGGAAAGTATTCCACCTCTGACAAATAACCGGGAAACCATCCGCCGTGACCGTAACTGATTCCCCACGGACTTTCGCGTACCTGGACGCCCAGGCCGTATTTGTCTCCGCGACCTGTTTTGGCTGGCACGGCATCAAGCAAATCCTTCAAGCTGGGACGATCCAGCACTTTGCCTTCGTAAAGGAACTTGGCCCAACGCGCCAAGTCCTGCGCCGTTGAAGCAAAACCTCCGCCGCACCATTCCATCTGCGGATTGACAATGAATTTGCCTTCAATGATTGTCCGGCCTTCAAAACCGAAAGGGCTGCCGACTTGCGAATAACCCGGAATCAATCCGGCAATCGTTCGACTGTCCGACGGCAAAGTTTCTTTCAATTTCAGCTTGTCCAAAATTCGCCGCTGCACTTCGCCGTAAACCGTTGCGCCGGAAACTCGCTCGAAGATCATTCCGACCAGAATGTAATTCGTGTCGGCGTACGACCAACCTTTTCCGGCTTCAAAAAGCGGCTGACGGTCAAGGATGTACGCAATCAACTCTTCCGGCTTCCAGACTTTGTCCGGCTGATCCAGCAAGGCTTTGGCAAAAGTTTTGTCCTGCACGTGTTCAGGGATGCCGCTGGTGTGATTCATCAGCATTCGCAGAGTAATGTCTTTGGCATTCGGCAGACGGGAAAACCACGGCTCTTTGCCCAACCATTTTTCGATCTTGTCGTCCAGATCAAGTTTGCCTTCTTGGACAAGCTGCAAGGTGACGGCGGAAACATAAGTTTTGCCGATGCTGCCAGCCAGCATTCGATCAGTGGGTTTCAATGCCTTTTCGTTTTCCAAATCCGAAAAGCCGACTGAAACGCCCATCGCACGATCTTTTCCCCAAACTATGCCAATGTTTACGCCGGGGAATTCGGCATCCTTACGCAGTTCAAGGAACCGGACTTGAATTCGTCTGGCCAGATCGGAAACGTCATTTACCTTTAATGGCGCAACAGCTTTTTGCCGTGCGACAACGCGGACTGGCGGAGCCAATGTCAGGCTCAGCAGCAAACAGGCCAAAAAGAGTTTGGTCAGATTTCTAAACATCGTCTCTCCTATTTTTCTTCCGGCAAAGGTGAAGTCACATCAAAAACGATGCGCCAGTTCCCTTTCGCATCACGCTTCCAAACGCGGACGTAATAACCTTTTTCCGGCTTGTCGGTTTTGAGTTCGTATTTCCCATAGCTGTAACCGAACTCAGCGGAAGCGGCCACGTCAGCCTTGATTGGTTCGCCAGTAATGGCAGCCGTTTGTTTTTCAATCCAGGGCGAAAACGACGGCTTGCCAACCAGTGGAAACATACCGTTCCGGTGAATGCGAGCATCGTCGCTGAGAAATTTTCGCCAGGCGTCAGTGCCGGACTTTACGCTGCCGGCAAAAAAAGCCCGGTCAGCTTTAAGCAAGTCGGCCAAAGATTCCGCCGCATTCGGCTTGCCGATTTTTACTTTCCACTGCGGAGCCGACTGGAACGGCGCTTCAAGCGGCGCAACGGCGGAGTTCAGTTGAATTCCCAGATCAACCAGAACCTTCCAACTGCCATCGGCCTGCTTCTTCCAAATCGAAGAATACATTCCGTGTTGAGGCGGACGTTTGGCCGGACTGTTGTCCGTAATCAGAAACGGCCCAGTCGTGTAACCAAGCTCTCCTGACTGCGCTATGTCTCCGTAAATCGGCGACCAGTTCAGCGTAATCGGCGGTGGTGAAGGTGGCGCGGGACGTTTGGCGTAAGCTTCTTTGGTCTTGGTTGGGTGCGGCGTGAAGTTGATGCCTTCGTCGGCAAAGTTGGCGATAAACGAATCGCGCACGCCTTTTTCCACAGACAGTTTGGCGAACGCGCGTTCGGCGTTGGCCAAGCCCATCAACGCTGGGCTGACGTGTTGCTGAGTCAAGGCGGTAATTACCAAAAAGCCCAGTAGAGGCAGAATCAAAAACAGTCGTGTCATTTTTCCTCCGAGGTTTTGCTTTGGAGATAACGGTCAGGCAAGCAATGTTTTACGAAGGATCACGGTAAGTTACGGCAGAGTTTTACCCGATCAGGGTTCGCGCCAGCAAACGCAATTTATCGAAAGTGGAATTTGTCGGGCGCTGGCCGAGCGTGTCGTAACCCAGTGCTTCAATCTGTCTTAGTATGTTCGTGCCGCCAAACCACGTCAGACGAAGCTCGTATTTCAAACGTCCGCTGACCAGTTCCGGCAATTCTCGCCCCAGATTGAAAAGCTGCCAGGTTCGGTCAACCTGGAACTTCAACAGTTCAGCAAAGTTCGGACTGAATCTGGTTTCGCGCAAATCCTCGACTGTCACGCCGAACTTCGCCATGTCGTCTTGCGGCAGATAGATTCGATCTTTGGCAATGTCTACGGCAACGTCTTGCCAGAAATTGGCCAGTTGCAGCGCTGTGCAGATATGATCCGAAAGCTGATGCAATCGTTCATCGCGGTAACCGAACAGCAACAGAATCAACCGCCCAACCGGATTGGCTGAGCGAGTGCAGTAATCCAGCACTTCGTCAAAGTCTGCATAACGAGTTTTGACCACGTCTTGTCTGAAAGCCGAAAGCAGATCGCTGAAAAGTTTGACAGGCAGATTTAATTCTTTGACCGTGGCAGCCAGCGCGATGAAGATCGGATGATCGGCTTCACCGGCAAAGCAACGTTCCAGTTTTTGCTGCCAGTCGTCCAGCGCGGCCAGCCGCTCGGTTCCCGTGACTTCGCCGGATTCATAACCCTCATCGGCAAAATCGTCAGCCGTGCGAGCAAAGGCATAAATGCTGTAAACGTGTTTTCTTAGCCGATTGGGGACCAGCAGCGAGCCTACCGGAAAGTTTTCGTAATGGCTTTCAGCCATTTGCTGGCAGAAAGCGTAAGCCTGTAGGACGCTGCAAGCTTCGTTTTTTTCGATTGTTTGTATTGTGTTGAGCGCGCTCATAAGAAATGTGAATACGAGAATAACAATCAGTTCTTAACCGCGCAATTTGCCATCAGCTTGCGCGCAATTTGCTCGATGATTAAGCTGCCGCGCGTTATAACCGGCATTACACCAAGCGAACGGATACATAAATGCTCGACAGGCAAAACTTTTTTCACGATTGGCGCCGCTCGCGCGTGTTCACAGTCGCCTCGCTGCTGCTGGCAACGGCAATTCTGACTTACCGCCATTTCGCGTTGATCCATTATCACGCTGTCAACCTGCTTTACTGGGATCAATGGGGATTCTTCGACCCGCTGTTCGTCGGCAAACACTGGTGGGAATTGTTCCGCTGGCAGCACGGCCCCTGGCGACAGGGCGCTGGTATTCTTTCTTATCTGCTGGCCGAGCAAACCAATTGGGATTCCCGCGCCGAATCTTTTTTCATTGGCTCTTTGGTTTGGACGGCAATGTTTGCTGCTCTTTGGTTGAAGCAACGGCTGTTTGGCAAGCTGGTGACCTGGGACGTTGCCATCCCGCTAATCGTTTTGACTACCACGCAGTTTCAAACATACGCCGGAGCGGTCAGCTCGGCGCCGACGGCTTTCCCCATGCTGCTGATTGTTTTGTACTGCCTGGCGTGGACTGTCAAACGCAAGCTTTGGCGAATTACCGGAGTGCTTGTCTTTAATTTTTTGCTGGTCAATACCGGTTACGGCTTGTTCGTTGGCGGCATCACCTTTGCACTGTTTGCCATTGAATGCTGGAACAATCGAAGCCAACGACAAGCTTTGGCGGCTGCGCTTTCAGGACTGATAATTTCCGCACTGACTATTTTCACCTTCGTGATTGATTACGACATTGAACACTTCAGCGGCTCGGTCGGCCATCAGGTTTCGCGCGCCTGGGATTATCCGCTGTTTGCCGGATTGATGCTGGGCAGGTTCGTCCGGCCTTATCCGAACCGAATTGCGTGGTTTACCTACCCGGCAATGGCTTTCGGCATTATTTTTTTGCTGCTGGCGATTGTCGCGTTGTGTGTTCATCTGCGGCGAGTTATGAAACTCACTGTGCCTATTCACCACAGAGACGCAGAGAACACAAAGGAAGCGCAGAGAGAAAAGCCAACCCCACGCGAAAACTCTGTGGAATCTGACTGCCGAATCAATCTGGTCATAACTATTCTGGTTGGATTCGTTTTGCTTTTTGTGGCGAACGCAGCGTGGGGGCGCGCTGGAATGGGGCTGAACGGTTCGCAAAGCTCGCGGTTCATAACACTGCTGATTCCCGGATTTCTGGGGATTTACTTTCATCTGCTGACGCTGGAATCGAAGCGATTGCGGCAAGCCTCGCTGGCGGTTTTTCTTCTTTTGCTATTGCCAGGCCATCTGCCTTTGAGCCTGGGTGATAATCATCCGGCGGCTTATTTCAGTCGCGGCAAACGCGCCTGGAAGAAATGTTTCCTGAAAACAGAAAACCCGGATCAATGTAGCCAATTGACAGGTTTCGCCGTGATAGGTGCGATGGATCCAGACGAATTGAAAAGAAGAATAAATTTTCTAAAGCAACATCGGCTTAACTTATACAAGGACACTGAATAGTTGCTAACTTCTGTTACGCGTCAAAGAAAAATGCTGGGTTGCCCCAACTTGAAAACTTAAACTCTTATGGACTTGCTTTCATCCGCCCAGTCTCAAATGCCTTGTTTTTCAGACACGCGGAGCCTCAACTTTTTGTTCTTCAAGTTACAGGTGTTAATATCCGGCCTGAGCATTGGAGTGATTTCTTTTTCTATACTTAACACTCAATTTGACCTTGTCATTGCCGAATCTTATGTCTGAAGAGCGCTTGCACAAAATCGAGGAGCTTTATCAGGCTGCGATCAGGCTTTCTCAGTCGCAGCGTGAGGCTTATCTGCACAACGCCTGCCCTGACGACGAAAGCTTGCGAAAAGAGGTAGCGTCGCTTTTGCTCATTGAAGGCGAGGCTCAAAATTTCCTTCGGATACCAATCGTTAATTTTGCCCCCAAGGCGATTCTTGAAGCTTTGCCAGCAGTAACATCCAGTCAAATCGGCCCATACCGTGTCATAGGCCAAATTGGCAAAGGCGGCATGGGCGAGATTTACCTGGCGGTTGATCCCAGGCTCAATCGGGAATTGGCGATCAAACTCCTTCCAGAGAAGCTGACCACCGACGGTTCGCTTATTCAACGCTTTGTGCGAGAGGCCAGAGTAGTAAGCGCACTCAATCACCCGAACATCGTCACGATTTACGAAATTGGAGAAACCCAGGCAGCACACGGCAATGTACACTACATCGCCTTTGAGCTAATTGAAGGGGAAACGCTTCGCCATCGTCTGCGCAATTCACAATTGAGTATTGATGAGGTGTTGGATATAGGGCTGCAAATTGCCAGCGCAGTTTCTGCGGCGCACGAAGCCGGAATCGTTCACCGCGATTTGAAGCCTGAAAACGTCATGGTACGACCCGATGGCGTTGTTAAGGTTTTGGATTTTGGGCTTGCTAAACCAACCCGCCAACTTCCCGAATCCTCTTTAGAGTCAATAGACAAGGAGGCGGCAACTATTACTTTTCAACCCGGCAGCCCTCCAAGTGGCAGGCTTTCCAGCGATGCTCGGCAGAATCGCGATCAATCAGTCGAAGATTTGACCACGCCGGGAGCCGTGCTAGGAACATTGCGGTACATGTCACCCGAACAGGCGCGAGGCAAAGACGCCGACGCGCGGTCGGATATTTTTAGCCTGGGAATCATCCTGTACGAAATGCTTGTTGGCCGTTCTCCATTCGATGGAGAAACGATGAGTGACATCATTGCCTCGATTCTGAAAGAAGAGCCTCAGCCATTGTCAAAGTACCTTCCCAACCTGCCTTCCAACTTTGAACAAATAGTCGGCAAGGCTTTGCAGAAAGAAAAATCGGAGCGTTATCAAACCTGCCAGGAACTACATCACGATCTCAATTTGCTCAAGGAGGAATTACAGTTTTCTGCCAAGATGGCGAGCCAGGCCAACCTGTCTGGAAAGAAAAACTTATTGGCCAGACAGTCAACTGTTTCTGATGCCTCAACAGTGCAAAAACCCTGGCTTCAAATTTTTCTGATTACTTCGTTCGTACTAATCCTAATAACTGGCGTGATCTGGTGGAAGCTTGCTGACCGGCGCGAATCGCTGGATATGTCTTCACTGAAAACTGAGGAGATCGCCACTTGGCCCAGCGCACCCGGAGAGATTTACAGCACAGGGGCATTCTCTCCTGACGGCAAAATGATTGCCTACAGTTCGACCAAAACCGGCGCACAAAACATCTGGATTAAACAGACGTCTTCCGGCGCAGCAATCCAAATAACCAGGGACGAATTCACCAATGAAAACCCCGTCTGGTCCCCAAAAGGCGATGAACTCGCCTACTTTTCATTGCGGGGTAATCAGCCGGGAATATGGCGCATCCCTGCCTTCGGTGGTTCACCGACCTTGATCAAGGCTTTTTCTGGCAGGGAAAGCAATCTGCATCTCAAATTTTGGTCAAAAGACGACCTCATCTATTATGAATACGGGCGTGAGATTTTTGCGCTCGACCTTAAATCTGGTGAAAGCTCCAAGCTGACAGATCTAAAAGCACTTAAGCGATCCGATGTTTTTTTGAGCCTCTCTGCTGATGCCAGGCAAATTGCCTGGACAAGTTTTGACAAGGATGGAGGCAGTCTGTGGGTAAAGCCGGTTCAAGGAGGAACTCCGGTCAAAATTGCAGGCGACAAAAAATTTATCAGGAATACGGCGTGGCATCCTGATGGGAAGCGTGTTTTTTTCAGCGCCAATCGTGACGGCATTTATCAGGTTTTCATTGCCAAAATTGATGGCAGTCAGCCGATACAAATCAGCTTTGGCGACGACGACTGTTTTGTGCTGGAAATTTCCAGCGATGGAAGCAAGGTGCTGTATGGGTCTTCAAAGGAAGAATCTGACTTGTGGAAAGTCAATGTGGCCGAAGCCGAGGAGTCCGCGCTGACTTCCGATATTGGCTCCGAACTTTGGCCGGATGTCTCTGCAGACGGAAACACGGTTGTTTATCAGGCAGTCAGACACCTAAGCCAGGGCGATCAACTTTATGCCTGTACTCTCCTGACCCGAAGCCTAAAAGACGGTGAAGATAGTCGGCTGGAAATTGCTAAAAATGGAACGCTTCCCATATGGTCACCCAATGGTGATCAGTTAGCGTTTTTGCGCGTCATAGGAAATAAATACAATCTATTCACGGTTGGGGCCAACGGAGGTAAAGAAACGCAATTAACGCTTGATGGTGTGGATGCTCCTTCACACTCTGTTTTGCCATACAACCGTGCCCACGTAACTGATTATGCCTGGTCGCCAGATGGCAGCCGGATTGTTTATCGCTCAAGTCATAACGGACAGTCTAACCTGTGGATTATTTCGACTGACAGACACGACATTCAACAAGTGACGAACAACACCGATTCCAACCGCGTAATTTTCAGTCCGCTTTGGTCAGCTGACGGTCAATACCTAGCATACGGAATCAGAGTTGGTAATTTGGCGGCACAAGGCAAAGACAGCTACAGCATTGAAGTTTTGGATCTAGCAACCAAAAAGGCTAAAACCCTTTTTGAATCATCTTTGCAAATTGGGTTGGTTGCGCTGAACTCATCGAATGGCAAGTTGATTATTGCTACTTCCAAAGATGATTTAGACGCGAGCTTTCCCCAGAATGTAATTTTGACTGAGGTGTCATCTCTTGGTGAGCGCAGAGAAATCGCTTCACTTGAATCGGCATATCTTTACAACATCCATATGTCTAAAGACGGAAAGAACATTGCTTTCACTTCAAATCAAAATGGCAAAGATAATATCTGGGTACTTTCAACCTCTGGCGGAACCGCCAAAAAACTGACAATAAACAACAATCCAAGACTCTATATTTCTTCCCTGAGCTGGTCGCCTAACAGTCAGGCGATCTATTTCGGAAAGCAATCCAGATACAGTTTGCTTTCTATGATCACAAACGTGAAATAAAAGGAGAAAAATGCTTACCCCAAACCTCGCAAAACGATTTTCCCTGCTGTCTGCCATTTGCCTGTTTCTATGCTGTCTGATGTTGTCTGCCTGCGGAGGCAGTCAGCCTGAACAAAAGGCAGAACTCACTCCGTCGCCTTCTCCGTCTGCGACAAAAAGCGCGGTTGATTGCGCGTCGGTGACAGACGAAACAATCGTCAGAACAATCCACGACAAGATCAAAGCTGACGAGCAATTCAATGGCAAATGGAATCAGATCAACGTCAGTTGCGAAAACAAAGAGGTGACATTGAACGGCTGGCTTCCTAGTGAAGGTTTAGTCACCAAATTGGAACAATACTCCAAAGAAACCGATTGCGTCACCAATGTCAATAATGAGGTGTCTACACAACGAACTGTCGGTTGTGGCCCTGGATTGATCGCCTGCGGAGGCACTTGCATTGCCGAAAACACCACTTGCAATCGCATACGCTAAATTACAAATTACGACGAAATGCTAAACCAAACAGCGAGCAATTGCCGACCGGGCGCAAATGCTCGCTGCTTTTCCCCCTGGAGAGTAGAAATGAAACGCCTCAATTTTCATCTTCTGATCTTTGTCGTTCTCACACTGGCTTTGATTTCAGGCACTTCCTGCTCAAAGAATCCGCCAACAGCCGGTGGCAAGCAGCAGTTGGACGAAAGCAAGTTATCCAGCCGAGTGCGAGATAAGCTGAACAAATTGCGCGAGCGATTGGCTGGCAAATCGGGAAATCAACAATCCAAATACAAAGTTGCCTACAGTAAGGCTCTTGAACACGATGTTGGTGAATTGGCAGGCATAGAAATCCCGGACAACGCCGCAAAGCAGAATGGCATGGCTCTTAAGGAGGCCCTGCGTAAACGAGATGAAAAGCGCAAGCAAATCGAAGACTTCTTGAAAGACAGTTCTGAAGAGAAGCCGGATTACGACATAGATCAGAAAATCATCAAAGATGTACACGAAGCGAACCCGGATAAAAAGTTACCCAACGATTTGAAATCCTTGCTTGCCTATATGCCCGAATTCGATTGGTCAGATTACATCAATGGCACGGAGGTCAAGAACCAATTAGCCTGCAACAGTTGCTGGGCTTTTGCCACGGTTGCAGCAGTAAGCTGTAATCTCGAAATCCAATCCTCATACGCCTACAGCATCAAAGTCGAGAAAAAACGCAACTTTGAAGAGATGACCATCGAACACGATGACCTCACCTGGTATGACCCTTCGGAGCAGACCTTGCTCAGTTGCATAGGGAAAAAGAAAGGCAGTTGCAGCGGCGGCTGGCCTGGCACAGCATTCAACTACTTCATAACGAATGGGCTGCCTGCCTGGGATGAAGAATATACAGGCAAAGTTGATGAGTGTGTGGACGACGCAGAAAAGATCAAAGTGCTTGCCTGGGATTATGTCACCAAGCCTGCCAACATGATTCCTTCACCTGCAATACTGAAAGAGGCGTTGCTAAAACATGGACCTTTGGTCGTATTGGTTCACATTGACGATAACTTTCTTGGGTATGACGGTGGAATTTTCGATGAAAAAAATGACGGCCCGGTCAATCACGCTGTGCTGCTGATGGGGTGGGATGACAAAGAAGAAGCCTGGCTGATCCAAAATTCCTGGGGCACGGACTGGGGGGAAGACGGTATGATGTGGATCGCCTGGAATAGCAATAGCATCGGACAGTATGCTACCTGGGTCGAGGCCAGTTTGACTGATGTTTCAAATAAAAATTCGCGATAAAAACTCCGCAGTAAATGTATGAGCTAATGGAAGTAAGCTATAACTTGCTTAACCATAGAGCGCTAACTTAGGCTGCAGGGGAAGGAGCTAATAATTACTTTGCTAAAAACACTTTTACTTAATCCGCCTTCATTTGAAAACTTCGACGGTGGAGCCAGTTCTCGCTGGCCTGCAACGCGCGAAATTGAAAGTTACTGGTATCCGGTTTGGCTGGCTTACCCGGCGGCGATGATCCGCGACCTGGGTGGCGAATCTCGATTGCTGGATGCTGGGCCTCATCATATCGGGCCTGAAGAAACCGCCCAAATCGCCAAAGATTATGACTTTGTCGTCTTGTTCACTTCACACGTAGGCTTTGCAATTGACGTGAAAATTGCCGAACGGATGAAGGAACTAAACCCGGCACTGAAAATCGCCTTTGTCGGCCCGCCGGTCACCACGCACCCGGAAGTCGCGCTGACGGCCAGTCCGGCGATTGATTTCGTCACTCACAAGGAATTCGATCATCAAGTCACTCGCTTTGCATCTGGCGAACCGCTCGACAAAATTCCGGGAGTTTATTTTCTAAAAGATAACCAGATGGTTTCGACTCCTCCAGAACCGCTGGTGACAGACCTGGACAAGTTCCCCTGGGTTACGCCTATTTACAAACGGGACATGGACATCACCAAATACAACGTCCCGTTTCTGCTGAATCCGTACATCGCCTTTTACTCGACGCGAGGCTGCCCGGCGCATTGCACTTTCTGTTTGTGGCCGCAGACCTTCGACGATCACGCTCAGCGCAAACGCTCCATTCAGGACGTAGCCAACGAAGTCGAATGGGCGCTTGACGCTTTCAAACCCGAAGGACTACAGGAAATCTTTTTCGACGACGACACCTTTGCCTACTTCCGCAATCGGATGGTCGAAATGTCCAAAGCCTTCAAGCCGCTGAAATTCCAATGGTCTTCGACGGCGCGCGCCAGTTTGGATTATGAAACCTTGAAGGTCATGAAAGACGCCGGTTGCCGCCTGTTCATCGTCGGCTTTGAATCCGGCAACGACCAAATCCTGAAGAACATCAAGAAAGGCATCAACGCCGCTCAGTCGCTGCAATTTGTCAAAGACTGCAAACGCGCCGGAATCAAAGTCCACGCCGATTTCATCATCGGTTTGCCCGGCGAAACCCGCGAGACGATTAAGGAAACCATCAAGTACGCCAAAGAGATGGACGCCGAAACTTTGCAAGTTTCAGTCGCACACGCTTATCCCGGAACCGAAATGTATGAATGGTTTCGCGATAACGGCGTGATCCTGAACACGACAATGTCCGACGAGCTTGGCCAGCAATTGCCTATGGCCAACTTCCCGCATTTGTCTGGCGCGGAAATGCTGGATTGGGTTCATAAGTTTTACGATGAGTATTACTTCAGACCGAAACCCATTTACCGAATCGTCAAAGGCGCAATCTTCAAATCGGCGGATCGCAAGCGTTTATACAAAGAAGCAAAAGAGTTTTTGGCGACTAGGGCAAGAAGGCGCGAATTGGTAAAAGCCGGGCAAGTTTAACTGAGCGGCGTATGCCCTGACTAACTATGAATTATGACTGAAGACTTTTACTGCGAAGAGGCTCTGAGCGGACGCACGCCGATCAACAAAGTCCACGAAACCGAAAACGTGCTGGCGTTTCATCACACGCGCCCGTTTTGGCCGGTGCATATTGTCGTTATCCCCAAACGACACATTAGTTCTTTGCTGACGCTGGAACCGAACGACAACGAATTGCTGATCGAACTTTTCGATACGATCAAGCAGATTGCCGACAAGGTCGTTGCCGAACACGGAGCTGCTCGAGTTCTCACCAACTTGGGCAAATATCAGGATTCCAAACACCTT
>JBGAPB010000100.1:0-17575 GCA_044221525.1 Blastocatellia bacterium
GGACAGGCTCAAGCTGTCAAAAACTGGTCGCGCAACAATTTGGTTATCGGCGGCGAAGTTTATTATGACCGGGTTCGCGCGCCATCGTTCGTCTTTAATCCGGCCAACGGCGCAGTGACTTTGGCTCGCCCGCGTGTGCCAGACAAGGCGACTTATAAGAGCGTCGGCTCTTATGTGCAGGATGTTTTGACGATTATTCCAGAAAGGCTGCGGTTGATCGGAGCAGTGCGTTATGGACGAGCTTCTTATGAATCGTTTGCATCCAACTCGCCGCTGGTTAACGGAGCTTCGCTTTGGCCAAACGACAGTTTGACGGCGGATGCTGTAACCCCGCGCGTTGGCGCAGTGCTGACCATTGTTGAAGGATTCAACATATCGGCCCAGGTCAGCAGAGGTTTTCGCACACCTCACATTACTGACCTGGGGACAGTGGGTTTGACCGGCAACGGATTCGAAGCCAATGCCTCTGACCTGGGCGGGAAAGGCGCAACCATCGGTTCAACGGCTGGATCAACGGCGGTTTCGACAGGCATTCCAGTCGAACAATTGAGACCAGAAACAAGCTGGACTTATGAAGGCGGCGCTCACCTGCACCGCAGTCGCGTGGATTTCGACATTAACTTTTTCGCCAACGACATTTACGACAACATCGTGCTGCAATCGCTGATTTTGCCGCAAGGGGCGGTTGGGTTGCAGATTGGGGATCAAAAGATCAGTTCGCAAAATGCCGCCGGAGTCGTCTTCGTTCCGGCTTCGACAAACCCTGTATTGATACGCTCAAACTTCGGCGATTCGCGCATTTACGGCATTGAGCAAAAGTTTGATGTGCGTATTTCGCGCGACTGGACATTTGGCCAGAACTTTACCTACCTGCATGCCGAAGACAAGCTGACTAAATTGCCACCAACCATCGAAGGCGGCACTCCTGCTCCTCAAGGCAATCTGCGCATCAGGTACGAGCCTGCGCTCAAACGGTTTTGGATTGAACCTTACCTTTACGGCGCACGAAAACAGGATCGGCTGTCCACGCTTGACCTGGATGACCGGCGAACCGGTGCCACTCGTTCGCGCGGGAACATTGCCAATTTCTTCAGTCGTGGCGCTCGCGTGCGCGGCTTGATCTCTTCTGGCACTGACGGCGTGTTCGGAACTGCGGACGACACGTTGAAACCGACAGGCGAAACTCTGGCTCAGGTGCAAACCCGCGTGCTTGGCACGGCTGCCAGCGCGCCGCTTTACACTTATATTCCCGGATTTCTGACAGGTGGAATTCGCGGAGGCTTCCGCGTCGGAGAGAATCACGAAGTCATCCTGGACTTCTCGAATATCAACGACAAAAACTATCGCGGCATAAGCTCTGGAACCGACGCACCCGGACGAGGCTTTGGGTTCCGTTACAACTATAAATTCTGATCGTGTTTAGGGTTCCGATCTCAACCGGCAAAACCTGGTTGAGATCGAGACTTTTGAAGTCGGGCTGGGAAACCAGTTACCAATTTATCCTTCTTGAAACACCGCGCCGCATGAGCTTGGCTGCCTCAACGCCGACTTTCTTTGTGACGGTTTTGCGTGGAATGGCGCTGATGCGTTTGGGTTCGGCAGCGCAACGAAAGCCCAGGCTCGGCCCTTTGTCTTCGGGTTTGACCCAAACGCGAGTCGTGGTCATCGCATATTCTTTCGGGTAATCGAATGAGCCGCCTCGAACAACCTGATAGGTTCCCTGATAACCTGATTCGCGCGGAGTCTGACGGTCGCTGCCCGGATAATGACTGAAATCCGTCGCCGTCCATTCAAAAACATTCCCTGACAAGTTCAAAACTCCCGACGCAGTCGCACCTTTCGGATTGGTGTCCACGTTGCGCGGAAAAGCCAATTTCGATTCTTTGGTGTTGGCATTGCCTTCAGCCCAAGTATCTCCCCAAGGGTAAAGATTCATTTTACCGTTTGGCTTTCCAGCGTCTTTGCCTCGCGCGGCGAATTCCCATTCGTCTTCTGTGGGCAATCGGTAAATGAACCCGTCGTTGCGCCTGGCCGTTAACCAGGAGCAATAACCCGTTGCATCGGCATAAGTTACGTGAGTGACCGGAATGCGCCCGGCGTTGGCTGGCGGCGAATTTCCAGGCCAGTTGCTGGGCGGAGCGTGGCCGTTGTTGACGAACTCAGCGTATTCGTCATTTGAAACTTCAGTTTTGCTTAGGTAGAAGGTTTTTACAGTGACAGGATGAGCAGGATAGTCGTAACTGAAAATTTTGATTGGGCCGGTCGGCGAACTGATGGAGAAATCTCTTTCAGCAGCAGTTAGGTCGCGCCCCATCAAAAAGTCTCCACCCTCTATTAACGCCAAGCTTTCGGGCGTAACCGCAGGCGGGCTTTTAACACCTCCGCTGAGGCTTGCTGAACCGGCTTCGGAATTGTTTTGGTTATTCCAAAAGAACACTGCTACAGCTCCCACCAAAATCAAAATCAGCAGGCCAGCCAACCAGAGCATTTTTGAGTTGCCCGAACGAGTGTCAGTCGCCACAGCAGTTCCGCGAGCAACAGTTCCGACCTTGGTAAACCTGCCAGAATCTGTTTGAACTGCGGTGCTCGCTCCAGTAGGTGAAACTTCCAGTCGCTCGGTCGGCGCTGCTGATGCACCGGCATCAAAAGCGCGCGTGGCCCCTTTGTCAGTCAGCCCCAATCCCAAAGGTTTGTCTAAAGCCAGAATCGCTTCCTTGAATTCGTCAGCCGATTGGTAACGTTGCTCAGGCCGCTTTGCCAGAGCGCGCATGACAAGCTGATCCAACTGTTTTGGAATTCCCGGATAGAAAGCCGATGGAGGCGGCGGAGCTTCGGCTACTTGTTTGCGACGCAGAGATACATCCGGGCTGGTTTCAGGATCGGGCGCGAACGGCACTCGCCCGGCCAGCATTTCAAACAAAGTGATCCCCAACGAGTAAATATCTGACCGCGCATCCAGTTCAGCCAGGCCGAATTGCTGCGGCCCCAGAATGGCCTCTGGCGACATATAAGCGCTGGTTCCGGGCGTCAATTTTTGAGTAACGGTTTTGGTTTGCTGAACCTTGACGATGCCGAAATCGCTGACCTTGATCGCTTCGGTGTCCAGCATCAACAGATTGGCAGGTTTGATGTCGCGGTGAACTATGCCTATTCGCTCTTCGCCTTCCCAGCGGTATTTGAAATTGTGCGCGTACTGCATGGCGTCCAAGGCCTGAACGAAAATCTTCAACGCGCGTTTGTGAGGAATCGGGCCGGTTTCATAGGCAATCATTTCGGCCACATTCGATATGCGTCGGTTCTTGTGTTTATAACCGGGTATGTATTCCAGAATCAGAAAGTGCTGGTCGGCTTCGACGGCGAATTGAATGACGCCGACAATGTGCGGGTGTTTGAATTGAACTTGCAGGTTGGCTTCGCGGATAAAAAGGTCGCGCAACAACATTGCCTGCCGTTCGCTTGCGGCATAACCGGTCAGAGTTTTGATGGCGACCTGCTGCTTGTATTCGGTCAGGAAAGCACTTTCGGCCAGGTAAACCTTGCCCATTCCCCCTTCGCCGACTTCAGAAATGATTCGATAACCGCAGACGATTTTGCCGATCAGATTGTTCATGGTGGTTGGTGGTCGGTGGTTGGTGGTCGGTAAAACCAATCTCGTGGGTAATCCGTGGTTGGCAATCTGCCAACCGACAACCGATCACCAGTCGCCGACCACCGCATCAGCCTTTCTTCTTCTTCTTTCCTTTCTCAGACGATTCATTACCTCGCCCCGCTTTCTTCAACACATCGGACAGGGCGGTTTTGAACATCGCGTTGTCAGGTTCCAGTTCAGTGGCTCGTTTGAAAGCGTTGATTGCTTCATCCAGACGGCCTTGCCGATAGTAGGCCACGCCCATATTTGAAAACGCTTGAGAATTCCGTTCATCAAATTGAACGGCCAGTTGATAATTAGCAATCGCGGCATCCAGCTGCTGCAACATCAGATGAGCCGTGCCCAGATTGTTGTGAATGATCGAACTTCGCGGTTCCAGTTTGGCAGCGACCTGCAATTCATCCAGAGCTTCTTTGGGACGATTCACATTCAGAAACAAATTGCCCAGGCTATTACGCGGAACTGCCCAGCTAGGATCGTAACTTTGAGCGGCCACATAAGAATTGATTGCTTCAGTGTAACGCTTCTGAGTGTACAAAATTCCGGCCCAGTTCAAATGAACGAACGGGTCTTTTGGCGCCAGCTCAAGAGCTTTTTTGCCTTCAGCGTTGGCACGATTGAAATCCTGAAGCTCCGCGTAAACTCTCCCGGCGACCGTATGAGCCAGCGAAGATTCAGGAGCCAACTGGATCGAACGCTCGACAGCTTGCCTGGCTTCATCCAGTCGTTTTTGCACGCGCAGCACATTGGCCAATCCGGCGTAAGCATCCGGCCAGTTCGGTTCTTTTTTGATGGCTACGTTGTAATTTTCAATCGCGCGGTCGCGGTTTTCACGTCTGCCCGTCCGAAACAAGGCGTTGGCGTAATTGTTGTAAATCCCAGAGTCGGCGGCACCGGCTTTCAATGCGCCTTCATATTCGGTGGCGGCTTCCTCGTACTTATTCAATTCGTAAAGCGAATCAGCCCGACCTCGACGAGCTTCAACAGAGTTTGGATTCTGGGTAACAGCTTTTTGATACTCGGCATCGGCATTGGCAAAATCTTTAGAGTCGAAAAGCGCCTCGGCAAGTCCAAGCCGTGCATCCATCGAATCCGCTTTCAAAGCCAGCGCGGCTCTGAAAGCTTCAGCAGTCGCGCGAGCGTCGCCTTTGCCAATCAAAGCTTCAGCCTTCGCCAGACTCAGGTCAAAAGCCGAAACCGGCGCTTTAACCGAGGTCGGCGGCGGCAATGTAGCGGGCGGCATCCTGGTTGGAGTGGTTACGGCAACCACCGTACCTTCAGTTACATTGCCCGAGTTGGCTGCTTGAGGAACTTTGGAGTTGGTGACGGGGACTTTACCGCCAGCCCCACCGGCTCCGCTGACATCAGCAAGTAAATCCTTGCTGCCAGGATTTGGGCGACTGGCTAACCTTCGCTGCGGCCGTTTGGCTTGAACCAGCGGAATCGGTTCGGCGCTGACGCCCAGATGCCCGATGGCCTGCGCTTCGGTTTTGGTGATGAACAACGAAAGAGAAAGTGCAACGATGCCCGCTTTGTAAAAAGCTTTTCTGGCTGATTTGAGATTCATACCGCTCCTCATTTCAATCTGGCTCCAAACGTTTATGCGTAAACCTGACCGGGCGTCAGGCAAAAATTCGGGGGCACAGACGTTCCACATCTTACAACAAGTCTGCCGAGGATTAACAACCTAAGATCGTCGCAATTACAAAAGTAAGCGGCAGTTCAGTACAAAAGAGTCGGTCGCGCAGGCTCGTGCTAACTTCTGTTTGCCTGTTTGCCAAGTTGGATTTCTTGACACTTTTGTTTAACGCAACGTATGATGCGCCCGTCTTTTACTGTTGAGAAACTATATGGTTGTAAGCCAATAAATCGGGCAGAATTTTCAAGTTCAAGCAGTTCAGTCAAAGGAAAGAAACACCATTTATGTTAGGCGGATATATTGGAGAAGCTAGTCAGCGGATCCTGGACGGTATGGTTCGTCTTCTTGCCTTGCTGAACCCGAACCCGAATTTGCTGTCCGTCATCGGACTTGGCATCAACGTTTTGGCCGCAGTTCTTTATGCTTACGGGCAGTTTTTTTATGCTGGCTTGGTGATGATTTTTGCCAACATATTTGACATGTTGGATGGGCGCGTCGCCAGGTTAACGGGTCGGGTTTCCAAGTTCGGAGCCTTTTTAGATTCTAGTCTGGACAGGCTGTCGGACATGATTGTTTTTCTGGGTATCATAATTTTCTATTCACGCGACACTGAATACCACAGCACGCTTTACGCTTCACTAACAGGAGCCGCGCTAATCGGTTCGGTTATGGTCAGTTACACCAGCGCGCGAGCCGAATCTTTGATTCCAAAATGCGATGTCGGTTTTTTAAGGAGACCGGAGCGCGTCGTGTTATTGATTATTGGTTCACTGACGGTTTGGCCTAAATCATCAAGCCCTTTTCTCAACAAAATGCCGGCGACAATTTGGCTGATGGCTATTTTGTCGTATTGGACGTTTTCCCAACGTCTTTTTCACACCTGGAGGCAGATTCGTGAAATGGAGAGCCAAGGTTCGGCTTCTACTTCCTGATGCTTAGCCTTGTGACCAACCACACTGTTGATTTAGTAAGTTTCACCACCCTTAAAATATGAGAGAAAAACTTCAGAAAGATACGATGATATGCCCTTGCTGCGGCGAGGTTCGCGGAATTGCTGCAATGGAATGTCTGGCTTGTGGCGCTCGTCAAATTGGCGAGCCGATGGTCCAGCCTGACGTTCTGCTGCCAAAACTGGGAATGTCTTTTTCGGCACTGGCCTGCGTCATCCTTGTTTTGCTGACTTTTCTGTTCGTCTGGATTTTGAGCGACGATATGAAGGTCGGTCGAGTTTTGCTGGTTTGGGCTGTTGGCGACGGCACAAAGTTTACCAATGAACTGCTGAAAAACGATCACAACTTGCCGTATTACCGCATCTTCGCTTATGACGCTTACAAGCAGGGATCAATGCTGGCATTTGGCCTGGTTCCCCTGTCATTGATCGGAATTTGGCTGGGACGCAAGGCAATGCGCAGAGCCAAAACCTCTCCGGCACAGTTCGGGGGATTTTCGGTGGCGCGTTTTTCGTCCGTGATGTCGGTTGCTTTGCTGGTTATCTTTTCAACACTGTTGGTGTCATCAATTCCTGATATGTTGGAAAGAGGCAGAGCCAGAAAGGCCGCAGCAACGCGTGCAATGATGTACGCCCTGCATTACGAGGCGCTGCAAAAATTTCACCGCGAATACGGTAGTTACCCGCAGGAGTTGACCGATCTGACCCGTGTCAACGCTGAAGCCGTTCCTCACAGCGATTACTGGGAAAACGGGTTCAGTTACCAGCCCGTAGGCGTTGTGGCATCACGTGGCAGCGCAATCAGTTTCAACGAGTACAAACTGGTTTCCGCCGGACCTGATGAAAAATTCGGTACTGCCGATGACATCACAATGGTTGACGGTATTGTCGTGGACACACCGGTTGGGGGTGATGCGGCAACCGCACCTGAAACCGTGCCTGAAATCAAATCTGTAAAATCGCGGCGGCGTTAAGCCGCCTCTGAACCAAACGGTGTTGGATTCTTGAACACTTATGGAACTGAAACGGCCTCAAGTTGCGCTTAAACAGCTTGAGGCCGTTTTTACCTTATCCCCTTGCCCAAAACATTAAAGCAAAAGCATGCGCCATAGTTGGCTTGTTCGACTTTACTATCGAATCCGTGGTCGTGATCCCCTGGCTGAATACTATGCATGGCTGGTTCAATTTGGCCGTGTGACAGAAGGCCGAGTGCTTGATTCCCAACTGGATGATTCAGGCACAACAGCTATTTTTTATCGCTACGTCGTGGCTAATGTGGATTACGAAACTTCTCAAAAGCTGACGGCTGACCAATTGTTGCGAGGCCAATTGTTTGTCCCTGGCGCCAGCATCACCGTCCGCTACGACCCGAAAAACCCTGGAAGCTCAATTGTTCCCTGATGGTTGTCAGTAGCTGGTGATCGGTGGCCGGTAAAGCGTAAAACGGCCAACCACCAGCCACCGACAACCGACCACCAACCCAATGTTCCGTAAAATTCTAATCGCCAATCGAGGTGAAATAGCAGTTCGGCTGATACGAGCCTGCCGCGATCTTGGCATTTCGCCCGTCGCTGTTTACTCCGAAGCCGACCGTACGGCATTGCACGTCCGTCTGGCTGATGAAGCGTATTTTATCGGCGAATCTCCGGCGGCACAGAGCTATCTGGTTGGCGAAAAGATAATTGACGCCGCAAAAAAATCCGGGGCCGAAGCGATTCACCCGGGCTACGGGTTTCTGTCCGAACGCGAATGGTTCGCGCGCGCGGTTGGCGAAGCCGGACTGACTTTCATCGGCCCTTCTCCCGAGTCAATCGAGATGATGGGCGACAAAACCAATGCCCGATTAGCCGCAGTAAAAGCCAACGCTCCAATCGTTCCCGGCACGACAGAACCACTGAAAGATGAGGCCACAGCCAAAAAAGTCGCGGCTGAAATTGGCTATCCGGTAATGATGAAAGCCTCCGCTGGGGGCGGCGGCAAAGGCATGCGTATCGTTCGCTCAGACGAAGAAATGGCTGCCGCTCTGCAAATGGCTGGCGATGAAGCTCAAGCCGCGTTCGGCGACCCCGCCGTTTACATCGAAAAACTGATCGAATGCCCGCGCCACATCGAGATCCAAATCGTCGCCGACAAATACGGCAACATCATTCATTTGGGCGAACGCGAATGCTCAATCCAGCGCCGTCACCAAAAAGTCATCGAAGAATGCCCCGCCAGTTTTAACGACACAGATTTGCGCGCCAGAATGGGAGCGGCGTCTGTCGAAATCGCTCGCGCGGCGAACTATTACAGCCTGGGCACGATTGAGTTTTTGGTGGACGCCGACCGTAACTTTTACTTTTTGGAAATGAACACTCGGTTACAGGTAGAACATCCGGTCACCGAAATGGTGACGGGCGTTGATCTGGTGCGTGAACAGATTCGCATCGCTGCCGGTGAGCGGCTGAGCATCAAGCAGGAAGACGTTCGCTGGACTGGTTCGTCAATCGAATGCCGCGTTTACGCCGAAGACCCGGACAAGAATTTTCTGCCTTCGCCCGGAAAGATCACTCGCTTGCGAACCCCATCCGGCCCAGGCGTCCGCGACGACAGCGGAGTTTACGAAGGATGGGAAGTCCCCTTGTTTTACGACCCAATGATTTCAAAGCTGGCAAGTTGGGGAGCGACACGACAAGAAGCCATAGCCAGAATGCAGCGCGCGCTCGGCGAATATCACGTTGGCGGAATCCGCACGACAATTCCCTTCTTTCAATCGGTGCTGGCCGAGGAGGATTTTCAACGCGGAGACATTGACACCGGCTACATTGCACGTTTCCTGGAACGCCAGAAAATTGATGCTGTGCCAGAGGTTCTGACCGAACTTAACGAGCTTCAAATCGCCGCTGCCATCGCTGCCACGACAAGCTTCACAGAGCAAACGCGAGCACTGCAAGGCAACGGCTCAACCAATCAATCTGCACAAATTAGCAAATGGAAAACCGCTGGAAGGACAGGCCGTTAATTACAAGATGAAACTGGAACTGGAAATTGACGGACAAACAATCGAAGCCGAATTTACTTCGGCAAATGGCAGTGCGCAACTAACGTTTGGCGAGCAAACTCACTCTGCTGAAATCAGTCAGCCAGAGCCGGATTTTTTTGTCGTTCAGATCAACAACCGCGTTTACCGTTGCGCGTTGGAAAAGGCGCTGAGCGGCAAAACTGAAGTTATAGTCAATGGCCAGCGCATTCCTGTCACCGTGCGCGACAAAAAACATCTGCGCGGAAATGCTGGCGCCGGAGCAAACGCAGGCGGAAAAGCCATTTTGATTTCCCCTATGCCGGGCAAGATAGTCCGCGTGCTGGTGAGCGCTGGTGATGAAGTCACAGCTAATCAAGGCGTACTGATCGTTGAGGCGATGAAGATGCAGAACGAAGTCCAATCACCCAAAGCCGGAAAAGTCGCCGAGATCAGAGTCAAAGAAGGCCAGACGGTCAATGCCGGAGAAACACTGGCCATCATCGAATGAACCATTGGCCACCAACAAGCTTACCCTCTTTCAATCAGCTTTTTGTGCAAGATGCGAAAAACTAACTGGTTTTCCCAGTATTCAACGTGAGCAGCCAGCAAAGTGGTGGCCTCCTCGTCGCGTATGTTTTTGACGGGATTGATTAACTGCCGGGTTGTGCTTTCAGGTGGAGGATCAAAGAAATCCAGACGACCGCTGATAATGTCGTTGTTGGAATAAATGTTGATCCATTCAAACTTCTCGGGGTCACGAAACTTCGGATCACGAATCAGTGGCTGAGAAGCGGCGACCAACGCTTCGCGTTCCAGGCTGGTCTTTTCGCGCTGCAACGAAAACAGATAAGCAGTTTTGTCCAGAGGCGAACCGAAAGTCAGCAGCAACTTTGTCCTATCCATGACTTTCAGCTTTTCAGCCTCGCCTGAAATTTCATCTTCGTTCAGTAGTTGATTGAGAGCATCGTAGGCAATTACAGACCCCAAAGAATGTCCAATTACGTAAACACTTTCGTACTCAAACTCGTCTCCGCTTTCTGAACGGCAGGAAAATATGACGCGAGCCGCATCTGTAATGTGCTTTCTGATCTTATCGCGCAAGCTGTTGAACCGGTCGAGCGTATGAGAGGTCAAGTAAAGGGCGACATCTCCGACATACTGAACCAACATTCGCCGCACCAACGCACTGACGGCAATCAATAATATCCAGGAGATGTTGTCCTTTATCCAATAGTAAGCCGACCGCCAGAACACTCCCAACTCTCCCCATCCCTGATGGGCAACGATTGCCAGCCTGAAAGTTACAACAATAACAACAGCCAGGATGGCGGTTGTTCCGACCAAAACTTTCTGTGAGTTAGGGTCAATTTTCGTTATCCCTTCCCAAAGCTTAATTGCCAGCTTCACCATCAACCAGATCAGCAGGACAACCAGCACCACAACAAACAGGTAGTTGGGGCCTTCGTTCAACCAGCCAACAAAGCTTTCTCCAAAAGCGAGTGGCCAAATTGACTTTGTTGGGCTGAGCCATTCTTTTGAATTAACCAGCCATTTATGAGCGTAAAACAGCAGCGGGATAGTCACTCCGCACAGAATCGTCGCGCCAAGCGTCAAAGCAAACAACACCCAAGAAAACCAACTGGTTACTCTGCTGAAAAACAAAGCATTGCGCTGCATCAATTTTCTGGTTGAAGGTTTTGCGCTAACCTCGCCTTTTCTGGACTTGATTGACAAATCTCGCGCTTGACTGCCGGCCATCAACGCACAACCAAACAACAGCGCCAGGACAATGAAAATGTCATAGGTAGTAGTCAGATCGCTTTTCAGGCTGGCCATCCAGTTCCATTCCGGCGCGTTCAGCAAGCCGAAGAAACTGGCTATTGTTTGAATGGCCACAACAATAACCGCCGCATCCATAACGACCAGCGAAGTGACGACGCCAAGCGCGACCAGCAAGCAAATTGTCAGGCCTATGCGCGATGGATACTTTCTATATTCGCCGAATAACCAACGGTCGAATCTGTCGCCGAAATTACGAATACCGTTCATCCCGGCAGTAAGCAGAAACCAGATTACGTCTCGTAACCTGACCTGCCCCTCTGCCAACGGCGCCCAGTAACCTTCGAAGATATGAACCTCGCGCTCTATCAAATCATTCCCCATCAGTCTCAATTTCAACCCGTGCAACATGACTTCGCCCGACTTAACAGTAACGACGGGAGGTTCGATTGTTATTTCGGAACGAGAGGCCCCACCTGCGGTTTCTTCAACTTCGATCAAACCTTGCGCCACTTGATCCAGAGTCTCGAACTTCAGTTGCTGCCCCATTCCGTGAGCCACAAAAACAGCCAACTTTTTCGGTTTGGGAGCTTCGTTGACCAAAGTGTCGTAACCAATAGTTGTCGGCGCACTGGATTTCATAACGGCAGTTTGTCTGGCCGCTGAGGCTTTGGGCTGCGGTTCAGCAGTATTTGGCTGATTTGCTGAATTGTTCATATGTTGCTCCTGATGAAGGTGTTATGAAGCGACAAGTTGGCGGGCAATGACCAGCCGCTGAACTTCGCTGGTTCCTTCGCCTATGGTGCAGAGTTTGGAATCGCGCCAGTATTTTTCCGCTGGATAATCTTTGGTGTAACCGTAACCGCCGTGGATTTGAATGGCTTCTTCGGCGACTTTGACTGCGATTTCCGAAGCGTAAAGTTTGGCCATCGCCGATTCTCTGGTCGTCGGGCGTTTGTTGTCCTTCAACCAGGCGGCGCGCAAAGTCAGCAATCTGGCCGCATCAATTTGCGTGGCCATATCGGCCAGTTTGAACTGAATCCCTTGAAAATCGAAGATCGGTTGATTGAACTGTTTGCGCTCCAGCGAATACTTCAGCGCCGATTCGTAAGCTCCCTGAGCGATGCCAAGCGCCAAAGCGGCAATCGAAATTCGCCCACCGTCCAGAATCTGCATGGCATTAACGAAACCTCTGCCGCGTTCGCCCAAAAGGTTTTCGTTCGGAACCCAACAGTCTTCAAAGATGATCGAAGCTGTTTCCGAAGCTCGAACGCCAAGTTTATTTTCTTTTTTCCCGGCGATGAAACCTTTCGTCCCGCGTTCGACGATGAAGGCTGAAATACCGCGCGAACGCATCTCGCGATTGGTGATGGCCAGCACCACACAAATGTCCGACGAAATTCCGTGAGTAATAAAATTCTTCGCGCCGTTTATCACCCAACCGCCATCGCGCTTGACGGCAATGGTTTTCATCCCGGAAGCATCCGAGCCGGAATCCGGTTCGGTCAGCGCCCAGGCGCCCAGCTTTTCGCCTTTGGCCAAGGGAGTAACAAATTTCTGGCGCTGCTCCGGCGTTCCGTATTGGTAAAGGTGGTTGGTGCAAAGCGAATTATGCGCGGCGATAGACAAACCTACCGAGCCGCAAACCCGCGCGATCTCTTCGATGACGGTCGCGTATTCGACGTAACCCATTCCGGCTCCGCCAAACTCTTCCGGGAAGATGACTCCGGTCAGGCCAAGTTCACCCATTTTGGCGAATAACTCGCGCGGAAAATGCTGAGCCTCATCCCAAGCCATGACGTTCGGCTTGATCTCGGTTTCGGCAAATTCCCGAACCATTTTCTTCACTTGTTGCTGCTCTTCGGTCAAATCAAATTGCATTGTCATAACTTTTTCATCTCTCTTGAATCAGACCAATAACTACGATGAATAGCGACACAGATCATTTTGGGCTTATCTGTGTTGATCTGAGTGAATTTGTGCCTATCTGTGGTTCACTATTTTCCAACCTCACTCACCAAGAATCAGCAGTGGAGTCGCCGAACCGCCTCCGGCTGAAACATTCAGCAAAGCCGATGACGACAATCGAATTCCCGCGCCTTCGACATCTTCGCCGCCCCACGTGTAAGGATCAAAATCAACATAGCGGTTTTCGAAGTTCACATCTCCGCCAACCAGCGTGGGAAACGTTTCTTGAAGAATTTCGACGCGCTCCTGAATAACGAACGAGGCGCCGAGCGCATCGTCAATCGCTTGTCGCCATTTTTCTTCGTCGCATTCCCAACCCAGCGTCACGCCGCGTCCGCCATAATCACCATTGGGTTTCAGCACCAGTTGTTCTTTGTGAGTGGCAGCAAAATCCAGCAGGTCAACTTTTCGCCCGTGATAGGTGGTGAAGCCTTCGGCCAGTTTTCGCGTCCAGGGAATGTGGCGGCGCAACGCGGCGGTTTCTTCCGCAGTAAACAATTGTTCATTGGCCGCATCGTCAAGCTGAGCGAACAAACCTTTTTTCGTCAGCATCTGGACTCGAAAAGAATTGGCCAGGCAGACAGCGCGGTCTTTGACAGCTCTGGTCAGCGGATTATCCACTCCGCAGCGTTCAATCAGTTCGGCGACAACGACTCGCTTATAAACCAGATTTATCTGGAAATCTCCGGCGCGCAGCCAGCCTCCGCGATACTCCAGTTCGCGCGGGTCAACGATGATCGTGGGATAGCCTTGCGATTCAAAATACTGGCGGCTGATTTCAAACTCGGCGCGTGTTTTGACTTCATTCCAATCAACAATGGCAATGCGCGGGCGCTCAGTCCAACCAAGCTGGCGGTAACAATCCAGCAAACTTTGCAGAATTCGCTGACGAACGCCGATGCGCCTGACTGGGAAACGCTTGGCAAACTCACTTACCACATCCATCTCCATGAAAATTTTGCTCAGCGCATCGCCGTAAAGCAGCCCGCCTGGCGAGTCGGCGTTGTATTCGACAAAGCTGAAATCACCGCGCGAATCCAGAAAGGCATCCAGCCTGCCGCTGGCGTCAGGCGCGCTGAAACCCGGTTCGATGGCAATGATTTGTTCTTCGGCAGAAGTAAGATCAAGTTCTGCACGCAACCTGTTGTCTATCATTAATGCCCGGCCAAGCTTTTCAATTGCCGACAGCACCAATTGCGATTCCTGCCTGATATGCTCGTACCGTTCCTCGCCGATCAACATCGGGCGCAGAACAGTACAGATAGGACGAACGCCGAAAGTCAGATCATGCTTCACAGTTCCGGCCAACAATTTGTCTATTGCATCTTCCAGCAGCGCTCCGTGCAACAGCGAGTGATAATGTTTTATTACTTCTGAATTCATTGCTTGATGTCTTGCTGATCCTTTTCGCTTTCCTTGTCCAAAGGCTCGCCTTGCCCGCCTCCTCCGGGAAGCTGGCCTTGTTCGGCGTCAATTTTGTATTCGATTGCTCGTTCGGCGCCACGATGAAAGAGTTGCTGGTCAATTGCCATCATTCCAGCGCCGAGCACTCCGGGGCCTTGTTCAACAGATTCCTGATACTCTTCTTCCGTCATTTCTTCACGGTAGCGATTGGCATTTGCCAACCAGTGCTGGAACGCCAGCAATCCGCCGACAATCAACAACAGCACAATGGTCATCGCAACTGCATCACTCATAAACGCCTCCAGAAAATTCAGCATCTTGGCTCAGATTGAAGCCTGCCGTATATTACACCGGCTTTATTACGAGGCGCGACTTCCACAGGTTGCGCGGCATATTTCAAATTAGAAGGAAACATCATTGAGCATTCGTAACGCAGTCATTCCCGTCGCCGGACTCGGCACTCGCCTGCTTCCGGCCACCAAATCGCAACCTAAAGAAATGCTGGCGGTTGGCAAGAAACCGATTGTCCAATACATAGTCGAAGAGCTTCACCGTTGCGGCATTGAACGAGTTCTCTTCGTCACCGGTCGAGGCAAATCCTCCATCGAAGACCATTTTGACGACGACCCGGATTTGATCCGCACACTTCGCGAAACCGGCAAAGAAGATTTGCTGGAAGAGTTGGAGTACGAACGACTTGGAGTTCATTTCCTTTACACACGCCAGCGCCAGCAGCGAGGTTTGGGGGACGCTGTGCTGTGCGCCGAACACTTCACCGAAAACGAACCTTTCGTAGTCGCGCTCGGCGATTCAATTATCGGTCGGCATAAACCTTCGCCGATTGTCAGTCGTTTGATCGAAGCTTTTGAAACCAACAACGCCGCCTGCGCCATCGCCGTCGAAACCGTTCCGGCGGATCAAGTTTCAATGTACGGCATCGTCAAGCCGGCAACCGATGGCGATGTTTTTGAAATCAGCGACCTGATCGAAAAACCCAAACCTGAGGAAGCTCCAAGCAATCTGGCCATCGCCGGTCGTTACGTTTTCGCGCCCGGTTTGTTTGACGCCATCAAACGCACAGGCTTTGATCATCGAGGCGAAATTCAATTAACCAACGCCATTCGATTGATGCTGCAAAAGGGCATGAAGATAGTCGGCGTCAAATTGCCAGCCGATGAGAAGCGTTACGACATCGGCAACTTTGAAAGCTACTTTGAAACCTTTGTCGAATTCGCGCTGACCGATCCGGTTTACGGCGAAAAGCTTCGCCAGCACGTCAAGGAGCTGCTAGGGTGAGAATTTTCAAGACCAAAGCTTATGCCCGCGCCGGTTTGATTGGGAATCCTTCGGACGGTTATTTCGGCAAAACGATCAGTCTGATCGTCAAAAACTTTGCGGCTAGCGTTGTCATTTACGAATGGCCTCAACTGGAAATAATCCCTACGCGACAGGATCATTGCCGTTTCGACAGCATGGAAGATTTTCTATACGACACGCAGTTAAACGGTTATTACGGCGGGTTGCGACTTATTAAAGCTTCGATCAAACGCTTTGCCGAATACTGTAAGCGGAAAAACATCACCCTGCCTGCCGAAAACTTCTCGTTGCGTTATGACTCCAACATCCCGCGCCAGGTCGGCATGGCCGGTTCCAGTGCGATTGTTACGGCGACTATGCGAGCACTTTGTCAGTTTTACGAAGTCCAAATTCCGAAAGAAATTTTGCCTGGATTGATCCTGTCAGTTGAAAAAGAAGAGTTAGGCATCGGAGCCGGTTTGCAAGATCGCGTAGCTCAGGTTTATGAAGGCCTTACTTACATGAATTTCGACAGCGAATTTATGGCCACCAACGGCCACGGCATTTATGAATCTTTGGACATTGGATTGCTGCCGCCGGTTTATCTCGCCTACCAAACCGAGCTGGCTGAATCGTCCGACGTTTTTCACAACGATATTCGCAAAGGAATGTTTGTTGAGTGGTGATCACGAAGAACTGGCCCGGCTGATGAACCTGAACTTCGACACCCGGCGAACGATATACAACCTGAACCCAAAGCATATTCGTATGGTCGAACTGGCTCGCGAAATTGGAGCTTCAGGTAAATTCGCCGGCTCCGGCGGTTCGGTCATCGGCACTTACAAAGACGAAGCCATGTTTGAGCGGTTGAAAAAAGCTTTTGAAGCCGAGAGCTGCGCCGTCATCAAACCCATCATTCAATAAATTTAGGAGAGTAAAACTTTATGCGTTACTGGCTGATGAAATCCGAACCCGACTGTTTTTCGATTGACCATCTGGCGAAAGAGCCTAAGAAAACCACTTGCTGGAGCGGCGTCAGAAACTATCAGGCGCGAAACTTCATGAAAGAAATGGAACTGGGCGACCAGGTTTTGTTTTATCACAGCAGCACCGAACCGCCGCACATCGCAGGTATCGCCGAAGTCGTCAAAAAAGCCTACCCCGACCACACGGCGCTTGATCCGAAAGACGATCATTACGATCCGAAAGCTTCGCCGGAAAAACCTATCTGGGAAATGGTAGACATCAAGTTCGTCAAAAAGCTTGACGTCCCTCTGTCGCTGGATGACCTGCGCCCGGTGGCCGCGCTGGAAAAGATGGAATTGCTGAAACGAGGTTCGCGCCTGTCGGTTCAACCCGTCACCGCCGCCGAATGGAAAGCCGTCGAAAAACTGGCCGAGAAGAAAGCAAAATCAAAGTAAAGAAGCGCTGGAGGCGCGGTGGATATTAGCCTGCGGTAAAACTGCAGGGATAGAGGCAATATAAATCCGCGCTCTGGCAGGAGCGCCGGACAAGTGGTGCTGGTCTAACATCCCTTCAGGACGCGAATTCTTCCCATTATCATTCCCGGTGATTTCATCACCGGCTAATCTCCCTCAATGCCTCTGGCACGGAAAACCCAAGGACCCAAAATGCCCAAAGACCTCCGATTCTCTCCACAATTGTTCACCTTCCTGGAAGAACTGAAAGCCAATAACAATCGAGACTGGTATGAAGTCAATCGCCATCGTTATCTGGAATTCGTAAAAGAGCCGATGCTGGCGTTCATTGCGGCGTTTCGGCCCAGGCTGGCGAATGTCAGTCCTTACTTGATCGCCGACCCGAAATCGAATGGCGGTTCGATGCTGCGGCTGTACCGCGATCTGCGCTTTTCAAAATCGAAAGACCCTT
>JBGAPB010000101.1:0-17976 GCA_044221525.1 Blastocatellia bacterium
GTTTTTCTGCCAGTCTGCCGTGGGATCGAGGAGAGACGACCTACATCGGCACGGCTATTCTGACCAAGCTTTGGGGCAACCATTCGTTCAAGGTCGGCGAAGAGATTCGGCATAACCGGGACTTCCTGCTCCAGACGCAGGATCAGGGCGGCGTGCGAGGTCACTTCGACTTCAATGGCAACCGCACAGCCACCTCAGCAGACACAAAAGCGCAGGCTGGCATTGCCAACGCCTTTGCCTCTTTCCTGCTTGACCTGCCCAATAGCGTCGGGCGTGATGTCGTAGTGATTGACGAACCCGGCACGCAGCATTATGCAGCCTTCAGTTTCGCGCAGGACACCTGGCAAGTTTCACAGAAACTGACTCTAATCCTGGGTTTGCGCCACGAATACTACCAACCGCTGGTTGGCCTGGTGAACAAGGGCGGGCTCTCGAATTACATTCCGAGCGAGAACACCGTTCACGTCGCAGGTTATGGTGATATTTCGCAAAGCGTCGGCGTCACAGGAAAGGGAAAATGGCGAAACTTTGCGCCCCGTCTGGGTGCCGCCTACCGCTTGAATGACAAGACAGTGATTCGCGCCGGTTATGGAGCCAGTATCGTGCCCTTCCCGGACAACAGCTATGCCTTTAACTTCCCGGTCAAGCAGAACAACCAGTTCAATGCGCCAAACAGCTTCGCTCCTGCCGGATCTCTGGCGGCCGGCTTCCCCGCAGCAACCTTTTTTGACATTCCATCGAACGGAATTATTGACGCCAACCTGGCGGTACTTAAGAATGCAGGCGCTTATTATGCTCCGCCAGATTTGCGGGAAGGAACGCTGCATTCTTTCAACGCGGCATTCCAGCGACAATTGGGGTGGGGCTTCACGGCCGAGGCTGCCTATGTCGGAAATAGAGGGCGAGGCATTCTGGCAACCCTCGATCTGAACGCAGCAAATGCGCTTGGCAAAGCAACTGTCAGCAGCGACAACCCGGCACGTCCGTTCTTTGGCCCCTATGGACGGACGACTTCCATCACCACGAGGGTTGGGACTTCGTCAACCTACAACTCGCTGCAGGCCAAAGTGGACAAGCGCTTTTCAAAAGGCGTCTTGCTTACCAGCAACTACACTTTTGGCAGAGCGATTAACTACTCAGACGATAACGGAGGCATTAGCACCCCGGCGAATTTTGAACTGAGTCGCGGCCCGGCAGGTTTCGACCGGAAACATTCGTTCACCTCGAGTTTTGTCTGGCAATTGCCATTCGCTAATAAACTGCACGGTCCCGGTAAATGGTTGCTTGATGGGTGGCAGTTCACGGGCATCCTTGATATACGCTCGGGCACTCCGCTGGATTTCACTGCCAACGGCACTTTGCTGCATGCGCCCGGTAACACCCAACGGGCGGACGCCAGCGGGAAGCCGAAAATCTTCGATGCGGGAATCCGCACTGGCCAGCCTTATTTCGACACGTCGGTCTTCTCCACGCCAACGGCAACGCTGACTGGCTCGACAGACCCGAATCTTAAATATGCGCCATTCGGGAATTTGAAACGCAATAGCTCGATCGCTGGGCCGGGCTACTGGAATCTTGACAGCTCCCTCTTCAAAAAATTCAAGTTCACTGAGCGAATTGGCGGTGAATTGCGCGGGGACGTTTTCAACATTCTGAATCACCCAAACCCAGCCAACCCTAGCACCAGCTTGACCAGCACAACCTTTGGTCAAATCACTGGCATTGCCAGTTCGTCACGGTTGGTGCGCTTTGGCGCGCGCATCACATTCTAAAAACGACTTTGCGCAGCCAGGCGAATGGAAAAAGTTTTGATTTACCTCGCCTGGTTGCGTGAACTTTACCGAGGAGCTTTTATGGATAAACCAAACATAGAACGTAGAGATTTCATGAAACAGGCGGCAACGACTGCGACGGTAGCCGCTTTCACAGCGTCATCTTATTCAAAAGTGCTGGGCGCAAATGATCGCGTGCGTCTGGCGATGATCGGCCCCGGAGCACGCGGACAGGAAACATTGAAATACTTCCTGGAAGCGCCGAACTGCGAACTGGTGGCCGCAGCGGACGTTTACACTCGCCGTCTGGAAGAAGTGAAAAGATTTGGCGCAAACGTCAAAGGTTACGGCGATCATCGCCAGATGCTGGAATCGAAAGACGTGGATGCGGTGATTATTTCTTCGCCGTTGCACTGCCATTCGCGGCATTTTCTGGACACGCTGGCCGCTGGCAAAGATATGTACGCCGAAAAAACCATGACCTGGTCCATCGAAGAAGCCGAAGCCTGTCTGGCCGCGGCGAAGAAAAATCCAAAGCGCGTCATCGGAGTAGGCCAACAACACAACAGCGCGGGTTATTTTATGGACGCTCGCAAATGGGTCAAAGACGGATTGGTCGGCAAAGTCGCCCAGGTAGAATCCTGGATGAGCCGCAACACTCCGCACGGCAAAGGCCAGTGGGTGCGTCCGGTTCCGGCGGATTGCAACGCGCAAAACGTCAACTGGAAAGCTTTTCTGAATGGCCGTCAGGATCGTCCGTTTGACGGAAACAAGTTCATCAACTGGCGTTTGTGGTGGGAATTTTCGGGCGGCAACATCACCGAAAATATGGTTCACCAGATTGGCTGGATCATCGGCGTGCTGGATTTGGGAGTGCCAACTTCGGCCTATATGTCCGGCGGAATCTTTTCGGAAAAAGACGGACGCGAAGTCCCAGACACCATCAATGTGATTTTGGATTATCCCAACGAAGTAACTGTCGCCTGGCAATCCACGTTTAGCAACAGTCGTTACGGACTTGGAATTCGCATTCTGGGTTCGGATGGCACGATTGAATGGTTGGCCGGAACGACCGATATGGTCAGCGGCAAATCTGCCAGCGGCTGGACTTATGCGCCCGAAAAACTGAACCGTCCAAACGGCGAAGCCATCAAAGGCGACGCCAAAGGCGAGAACCATTACATCAACTTTGTCGAATGCGTGCGTTCACGCAAAGAGCCGAACACGCCGGTTGAAATCGGTTACCGTTCGGCGATTGCGGCGCACATGGCCAACCTGTCGTATCGTCGCAAAGAAAAAGTGACTCTTGATACGGCTCGGCAATCCGCGCGCAAGTAAGTCGTGTGTCAGTAGCCCGACTGTCAAAAAGGGCTTTATTCTTTACCAAGCCCCGGAAGACGATGGACATTCTGTCGCTCTACCGGGGTTTGGTTTATGGCTTACGATCCCCGCATTTCCTCTGCCCGCAACGCCGCCGCGATCTGCCCACCGTGGAAGCGTCCGTTTTCGATGAATATCTTTCCGGTTTCCTTTCCCGCGATCACTACGCCGGCCAGATAAACACCTTTTACATTGGATTCCATCGTTTCCTTGTCAAACTTCGGCTTCATGGTTTCGGGATCAATCTCGATGTTCAGCGAACGCAGAAAATCGTTGTCGGTGTGATACCCAGTCAGAGCGAAAACAAAATCGTTCGGCAAATCGGATTCTTCGCCGGTTTCCAGGTTGCGAATGCGGATCGAAGTCGGAGTGATTTCGGTGACGATAGTTTGAAAGTGAGCTTTGATCTCGCCGTTTTTTATGCGGTTTTCGATATCAGGCAAAATCCAGTATTTGATGGTCGGACGAAGTGCGGCTTGGCGATGAATGATGGTCACGCGCGCTCCGTGGCGGTAAAGATCCAGCGCGGCGATGGCGGCGGAATTGGCTGCGCCAATGATAGCTACTTCGCGGTCATAAAACGGATGGGCGTCTTTGTAATAATGCGAAACCTTTGGCAAGTCTTCGCCGGGAATGCCGATGAAGTTCGGCTGGTCGAAATAACCGATGGCAACGACGATCTTTTTTGACCTGTAACTGTGGTTTTCTCCGGTCAGCACCACCTCGGTTTCAACCAAAAAGTCGCCGTCCGCGCCACTGACTTTCAAAACTCTTTCGTACTGATTGACGCGCAACTTGTAAGCGTCAACGACTCGGCGGTAATACTTCAGAGCTTCCTGGCGATTAGGCTTTTCGCGCTCGCAGACAAACGGCAGATCGCCGATTTCCAGCAATTCCGGCGTGGTGAAAAAGACAAGCTGAGTCGGGTAATTGAACAGCGAATTGACTACGCAGCCTTTTTCGATGACCAGATGACTGAAACCCGCGCGCTGAGTTTCAATCGCGCAAGCCAACCCGGTCGGCCCTCCGCCGATGACGATCACGTCAAATAACTCCATTGCTCATTTCTCGATTCGATGGTCTTCGTAAAAGAACGCCGGGCCGCACACCAGCAGAATTCGCATTGTTTCGGAGCCGGTGTTGGTCAGCGTGTGGCGATGATGGCGAGGGATGTAAACCGCATCGCCTGCGCCGACTTCGCGCTGTTCGTTGCCGACGGTCATCACACCGCTGCCTTCGATGATGTAGTAAATCTCTTCCAGCACTTCGTGATGATGAGGCGGAACGGTTGCGCCGGGCGGCAACAATTCTTCAGCCAGCGAGCACTGATTGATAGGCGAAGTTGTTCTATCAATCAGCGGACGAATCTCAGAACCTTGCGGCGTGTTGATGACTTTTGAATCGCGGCGATTGACGATCAGCATAATGTTTGAACATTACTCCCACGAAGGCACACAAAGAAAACACGAAGGGAAGAGAAATTTTTTAGACAGGATTTACAGGATTCAACAGGATGATGAATTCGCCTGGATGAATACATATCAAGTTGAAATCAATCCTGTGCAATCTTGTTCATCCTGTCGAAAGCCTTTGTGCTCCCTTCGTGTGTCTTCGTGGGAGAAAATGCCTTCTTAGACTGAAGCCAAAACCTTTTCCAGAAATTCGCGGTTGGCTTTGGCATTCGCCGAAGTTTCCTCCGGCGTAGCTCCGACTTTGACGCCTTCGACCATGATCGGGCCTTTGAATCCGGCGGCTTTCATCGCCTTGAAGACACCAAGGAAATCCACTTTGCCGGTTCCGAATTGCGACATGACTTCGCCCCTGGGAGCCGGGCAATCTTTGGCGCAAAAGCCTGTCACGTGCGCGGCGATGGGCTTCAGCTCTTCAATCGGGTCTTTGCCGGTGTAATAGATGATGTTTCCGGCGTCATACCAAATCTTGAAGTTGCGGTGATTAACTTCCTTGATCGCTTTCAGGATTTCATCCGAAGACCCGCTGCCTCCGCCGTGAGGTTTCATCACCAGCTTGATTTTCTTTTCTTCGGCGTACACGGCGGATTCGTGCATCACCTTGTAGTAATGCGCGTACTCTTCCGGCTTATCCACGCCGAAGGTCAGAATGAACTGCAAGCCCAGGAATTTGGCGTTATCAATTTGTTGGCGCATCTCCTTGACTGAATCTTCGATTGGGATGTTGTGCCGCGAACGCAGCGCGCCCATGTTGGCGGTCAATCCGTTGGCGGCCAGCTTCTTTTTCAGCGCGTCCAGATACTCTGGCTTGGCGTCCGCCGCAATGAACGGATCGTCTTTGGTGCGGCTGAGCAAGCCAGTGGTTTTGTACCCGGCGGCTTTGATCTGCTTCAGCGTTTCGTCAAACGACCATTTCGTCCACGGACGATTGAAACAGCCGACAGGCCAATTGACCTTGGCTTCGGCAGTGAAATCCATAGCTGCCGTGGCAGCCGTGATAAGAGCAGTGTGTTGAATAAATTCTCGTCGGTTCATCGTTTCTTTCCTCGTTTAGTTTTTGAGATGGCGGATGACATCACGTGTTTCAGAATGCCAAGAATCTTGGCGACGTTATCAATGAAATACTTGTCCTCGTCAATGTGTGCATATGAACATCTTTATTGACTACCAAAAATTCGTTTCCACCAAGGAGCAGGTGGAGTTGATTGTTCAATCTGTTTGAATTGTTTGTCGAAAGCTCTTTTGATCATCTCCTCCATCGCCGCTCTTTCCTCTTGGGTGACTTCGCCTTTGCGTTCTCTCAAGACGGCAAAGGTGTGGAATTCGGCCAGCATTCTTTGGGTCGAGTAACCGTCGGGCAAAGAAGGAACATTGCTGGATAGTCGCGCAATGGCTTGAAAATGTGGTCTCGGATCAATACCAACTTCTTCGGCGGCGACATAGAGTTCTGACAAGGCAAGAAGGACGTCTCGATAATCGTTACGACCGTTTTCAATGGATGCAGCGGTCAGCCCATCAAGAAGTGCGTCCTGATTTTTTGAGGCTCGAAGCTGATCCGCAGCGGATCGAATGTGGCTGAGCAAGGTTTCCAGAACGAATCTTTTCCGGTTAAAGGCGTTTCTGATTTGTTCTTGTTGTTGAGTGGAAGCAGTTAGATATGCCGGACACAATTGATCTAACAAGGCGGTGATGTTCTTGAATAGATCGAGAGGTTGCGGCCTTTCTTGATAACGACGCTCCAGTTCAGCCAATCGTGTTTCGAGATTCGACAAGTCCATCTTGCGCTCCACTCATACCGAACAAGTCTATCTTTTAACGCCGGGCATTCCCGGAATTTCCATCTTCTTGAAGTCTGCTGGAATGGCGAAGACCGAATCGTCCAGTGATTTTCGTTCGACCTTGGTGACTTCCATCAAAGTTCGCGCTTGGCCGTTTTCAATGATGGCTAGTTTCAGCGGGAAGACGCCGCCTTCGACGAATTTCAGAAATTCGGGATTGGCTTGCAGGTGGGATTTGGTCTTATCGCCGAGCGCGATGTTGCGAAGTTTGTCGAATACTCCGCCGGAATCGCTGCCGCCTCCGAAATAGCCCAAGCCTTTGGCCAAGCATGCGTCGGTGTCTTGTTTATCGCCGATAACCCAGTGAGTGCAATTGTAACCGGCTACGGTTTCGGTTTTGCCGGTCGGCGTGGCTTTGAAAGAATCGGCGGCTCCGGTTTTTTCAGCCATCTTTTCGGCTATGTTTTTGATGCCGCCTTCTGCATTCCAATTCGTCGTCATGTAAGTTTTCATCTGCGGCATCAGCATGGTTTGTGAACCAGAAGCGAAGTCCATTAGCACAACTCCCATCTGAGTCCCGCCCGCCGAAAGTTGGGTTTCAATGCGAGTGCGTGATCCTTTGATGGCGTATTTGATTTCCATTGCCCGATTGCCGGCGTTCATTTTGGAAGTAATCAAACCTTCAAAGGCTTCGCCACCGCTGGAAGAAGACGCAGTCGCCGGAGCGTTTGAAGACGAGCCGGAGCTTGAATCTGTTTTGGAGTTGCTGCACGCGGTCAGCAGCGAAACGATGAACAGCGAAACTAAAAGCGGTTTCAAGCCGGAAAGAGAGTTTGTCATACAACATCCTTTTTTTATGGGCACGAGTTTGAGTTTACGGGCAAAGCAAGCGGAGTCTTGGCCCTTTTATTACAGCAGGCCAGACGCCTGGGTGCGCGGTATAAACACTAACGATTCAGGTTTTTAGTTGTGTGTTCTGAGACACTGGACGGGGGAATTACCAACTCCGAAGTCGTCGGCGCTGAAAGCTCAGCGGCGCGCGGTTGCGGCGAAAATGGTTGATGAAAGTTTGTCGCCACCGGAGGCGGAGCCAGTGTTCGCTCGCGCTGGCGAGCCAACTCTTGAACTTTCAGGTATTGGCCAACGCCTTCGCCGATCAGTGCGAAGGCTGGAAACAGAAACGACCAGCCCCAGGTAAAGCCGCCAGGAAACCAAAATGTGACAAATAGAGCCGCAATCAGAAACCCTAAGCCAGTAAAAGACTTGCCGACAGCGCCTTCTATTGTTGGCACTTTGCGGCGTTTGCGTCGTTCGTGGAAGCTGAAATCAGATTCTTCAGGAGCGGCAACTGGCAGCTGTCCCGTTAACGCCTGAGGAATCAGACTCACATTGGCTCCACAGCTTCGGCAGAATTTCTGATTGTTCTCAAGCGGATTGGCACAATTTGGGCAGTACATTTTTCTTTCCTCCGAAAACGTACCGTAGGTTGTCGAACCTGCGGATGATTGGCGGCAAGTTGTCTGATTGCCAGCAATTGGCTCGCTGATGAAAGCTCCGCAGGTTGGACAACCTACGGTACATCGCGGGTCGTGTTTTCATTTTACGTCACACCGCCTCAGCCTGTTCCGGGTTCAGCCGTGCGCTGATTTCGTTGACCAGTTTGTCCAGCGAGCGGCGGTTGATCGCCGAAATCGCAATCGCGTTATAAACCTCGCATTGATTTTCCAACTCTTCAGGGTCGGCCAAATCCATCTTGTTAAACACCAGCAGGCGCGGAATTGCATCCAGCTTCAATTCGCCAAGAATGCGGTTGACCGAATTAACCTGATTTTCAAGCTGAGGGCTGGCTCCGTCAACCAGGTGAATCAGCAAATCGGACTGTTCCATTTCTTCCAGCGTGGCTTTGAAAGCGGCGAGCAAATCTTTGGGCAGGTCACGGATAAACCCCACTGTGTCGTTGACGATGATTTCCTGTTCGTGAGGCAAACGCAGCCGTCGGCTGGTTGGGTCAAGCGTGGCAAACATTCTCTGTTCGGCCAGCACATCGCTGTTGGTCAGCGCATTCAACAGAGTGCTTTTGCCAGCGTTGGTGTAACCGACGATGGACACGACTGGCATTTCGCTGCGGGCGCGTTGAGCGCGTCGCTGCGAACGGCTGGCCCGGATTTTGTCCAGTTGGTCTTCCAAAATACCGATGCGTTCGCGGACTCGGCGGCGATCAACTTCCAACTTGGTTTCGCCGGGGCCGCGTCCGCCTATGCCTCCCATCAAACGTGACATTGCAGTTCCGTTCCCGGTTAATCTGGGCAACAGGTATTTCAACTGAGCCAGTTCGACTTGAATGCGGCCTTCGGCGGTTTGAGCGCGCTGAGCAAAAATGTCCAAGATCAATTGCGAACGATCAACGATTTTCAGGTCGGCAACTTCGTTGATGGCGCGGATCTGAGCGGGCGACAGTTCGCTGTCGAAGACCATCATGTCCGCGCCGAGCTGCAAGCCACGGATGGTGATTTCGTCCAGCTTGCCTTTGCCAACCAGAGTTTTCGGATCAAGCGAACGGCGGCGCTGAACGACTTCGTCCAGTACAACCAAACCGCCCGAAATCGCCAGCTCTCGCAATTCGTCAATCGAATCTTTTGACTCAGCCGTTGTGCCGGTGGTGACTCCAACCAGCAAGGCGCGGTCGCGGTTGTCGGCTGCTTTGCGAGCGCCGCGGTTGCGAGCCATTTCGGCTTCCAGCGATTCGATCAACTCAACAAAATCCAGATCAAGCTGGCCGGGCAAATGCGGATCAAGGAATTGAAAAGATTTCTGCTGGTCGTTGTTGTCTTCTTTATTTTTAGCTGTGGCTGGCAACAGATGCGCGGCTCTGACCATTCCGGGCAAACCTGTTTTGGGGTCAACGTCAATTGCCGCCATCAAATCCAATCGCAGCAGAGCCAGATCGGTCAAATCGTCCTGGGTCAATCCGGCTTCGCCACGAATGTGTGTGTGCAGGCAGCGCAAACCGTAAAACCGCGATTTGCCAAGACGCGAACGATCCTGAGCGGGTAAAACTATTTGACTGGAATCACCGACGACGACGGTTTCGACGTGTCCTTTGCGATTGACCAACACTCCGACCTGTCGGCCAATTTCGTGAGAGATTTCGGTCAACTGCCGCGCGAACTCCTGCGTGACGATTTCAGCAGCAGGGATGCGACGCTGGTACATCTTTTCCAACCGCTGCAGTTGTTTGGCTTTCAAGCCAAGAATTTTGCCTTCGATTTTCATAGTTCGCAGTTTGCAGTTCGCAGTTCGCAGTAACAAACCACAGCCTTGAGAAGTGGCTGTGAACCGCGAACTATGAACTGTGAACTAATTGCCAATAATAAATTTTTCAATTGCCTGTGCCACGCCGTCTTCTTCGTTTGACGCGGTCAGTTCAAAACCCATTTGCTTCAATTCGTCTTCGGCGTTTCCCATCACCACGCCCAAGCCAGCATAACGCAGCATGGTCAAATCGTTGTGATTGTCGCCTACGGCCATGATTTCTTCACTGGCAATTCCGTGACGAGCAGCGACGGCGGCCAGGCTTTCGCCTTTTGAGGCGGTCAGGCTCAGCACGTCCAGAATCGTCAGGTCGTAAGCCCGGTAACGTGTTTTGAAAATACGAACCTGTTCGCCCATCGCTTCGCGCAGCTTCACTTCAAATTCATCCGTAGGGTCACAGCGCCCTGAAACCGTCAGTTGGATCGGAGGCGATTGAACGTAGTTGAGCAAGTCCGCCACTTCAACCACGGAGCTTCGGTAAAGATTCAGGTAACGGTGCAGAGCCTTGTTATCCGGCGAAATGCCTTCGATGACCATCGTGCCAAGCCCGTGCGGATCGTCGTTGCAGATCATGTCCACGCCGTGTTGGCGTCCGAAGTGAATGACTTCGCGGGCGGTTTCGGTATCCAGCGGATGAAAGTCCACGACTTCCAGTGTTTCAATGTTCTTGGTCAACGCTCCATTGTGAGAAACCAGAGGAATGTCCAACTCCAACCGCAACACCAGTTCGCGGGCCGAATTAAAGCGGCGACCAGTCACCAGGACGATCTGAACTCCGAGTTGTTTGGCCTGGTTTAGAGCTTTGGAGGTGCGCGCCGTGATTTCTCCGCGCGTGGTCAACAGCGTTCCGTCAATGTCGAGTGCGATAAGTTTGTAAGGCATAAAAACAATCGAAATCTAAATTGAGCCACACAAGGTTGATACGCTGTTACAGTGCAGCGCGCCTGGGCAATCGGTTGTTCACGGTCGCCCATGAAACACCAGACGTTAATACAATTAACCAAATTTTGGCATGATTAAATCTTCAAGCTTTCTCAAGCCCGGCAAATTTTTCCACCATTTTCTTTTGCCCGTAACCTGGAAAGTTGATCGTCAGTTTAAGGTTGTCGCCTTCGCCTTCGCATTTGACGATCAGGCCGACGCCGAATTTGGCGTGGCGGACTCTCGTGCCGACCTTGAATTTGCCAGAGCCACCAGAACCGCCAGAACCAGACGAACTGCTGCCACCGGATTCGCGTTTGACCAGTTTCGGTTTCAAGGCGTCAGCGTCCACTTTCACACCTTGCCGCTTGAAAAACTCGTTGACGCTGTCCCGGTTGTTGTATGTCTGTCCCTGAAAATTGCTGGTGCGTTTTACTGGCGGCGGAGCTTTGCCGGTCAAGGCATCAATCGCGGCGCGATTTTCCATTGTCGAAGCCTTGTTGGAATAACGCAGCCAGCTTGGGCCTTTCGACAGGTCTTCGATCAATTCCAGAGGAAATTCATTCAGGAAGCGAGAAGGCTCTGCCACCATTTCTTCGCCGTAAACACGCCGCTTCATGGCGTGCGTCAGGTAAAGATACTTTTCAGCTCGCGTGATGGCGACGTAACAAAGCCGCCGCTCTTCCTCAAGTTCGGCCTGGTCGTTGGTGGCACGTGAATGCGGAAACAGGTTTTCTTCCAAACCCGCAATGAAAACCAAAGGAAATTCCAAACCTTTGGCCGCGTGCATGGTCATCAACGTGACCTCGGCTTCGGCTTTGTATTGGTCGGTGTCTGAAACCAGCGCGGCGTGATCCAGAAAATCGCGAAGGCTTTCTCCGCGAGTGTCGGATTCGGCAGCGGCGTTGACCAATTCGTCCAGGTTCAACAATCGGCCTTCGGCTTCTTCGGTGCGCTCCTCTTTCAACATTAACTCGTAACCTGTACCTATCACCGCCGCTTTGACCACGTCGGCAATCGGCACAGCCGCGTTTTTCGCTTTTTCCATCAACTGAGTGACGACAAACCGAAAGGCTTTCAGCGCGTTGATCGCGCGCGCCTGCAACGGACTGTGTTCTATGACTTGAGTAATCGCTTCCCAGTGCGAACAACTTAACGCCTTGGCCTGACGGTCAACTTCGTCCAGCGTGGTTTTGCCCAGCCCACGCGGCGGAGTGTTGATGATGCGTTGCAGCGCAATTGAATCGTCAGGGTTAGTCGCCAGTTTCAGGTAAGCGATGATGTCTTTGACTTCGGCGCGTTCGTAAAAACTGAAACCTCCGACCAGGTTGTAACGAAGATTGGCTCGGCGACAGGCTTCTTCAAACGAGCGCGATTGAGCGTTGGTGCGATAGAGCACGGCGGCTTTCAGCTTGGGTTCGCGGTTCAGGTGTTCAGTGATTTTATCCGTCACCCAGCGAGCTTCTGATTCGCCATCGTAAACCTGAGCGTAGCGAATCTTTTCGCCTTCTGCTGAATTCGCCCGCAACCGTTTGTCGAAGCGTTGCGAGTTGTTCGAGATGACTTTGTTGGCAGCTTCCAGAATTCGCGCGGTCGAACGGTAATTGTCTTCCAGCTTGATGGTGCGCGTGCCGGGAAAGTCGCGCTCGAAATTAAGAATGATGTTGAAATCCGAACCTCGGAATTTGTAAATGGACTGGTTTTCATCGCCAACTACGCACAGACTGCGATTAGTCCAGAAATCCGCCGGACGCACAGCCAGATTCAGGGCAATGTCGCCTTCAACCAACAACTTGCACAAACTGTATTGAATGCCATTTGTGTCCTGAAACTCATCAACCATCAAGTGGCGAAAACGGTTCTGGTAATAGCGCCGAGCGTCTTCTGAAGCCCGCAACAGTTGAACAGTGCGAATCAACAGGTCGTCAAAATCCAAAGCGTTCGAAGACAGCAGCCGCTGTTCGTAAAGCGCGTACACTCTGGCAATGGCCGCGCGTTTTGGATCGGCTTCGCCTTTAAGCGCGGCAGTGTCCGGGTCTTCGCCACGATTCTTTGAACCACTGATCGAAGTCTGAGCCAGTCGAGCTGTAATTTGTTTGTCATCGAAGCCGCAATCTTTGATGCAACCGCGCAACAGTTTTTGCTGGTCGTCGGAATCGTAAATCGTGAAGGCTCGCGTGTAACCGCGTCCAAGCTTTTCAATGTCTCGGCGCAGGATACGAACGCACAGCGAGTGAAAGGTCGAAAGCAATGGCGAGCTTTGGCGCGCTTTCCTTCCAGCAACTTTCCACGCGCTCTTTCATTTCGCCTGCGGCTTTGTTGGTAAAGGTAACGGCAAATGCTGTCGGGCGCACACCGTCTTCGACCATCTGCGCGATGCGAAACGTGATGACACCGCGCTCCGGCTAGAAGCAGAACAGGGCCTTCGGTTGTGAGGACGGCTTCGCGCTGCTGAGGCGTTCAAACCGGAAGAAAATCTGCTTGCTAAACCTACAAGGAAGATTTCTTCCACGAAGCCACACGAAAAACACGAAGAGTTTTTAGACAGGATTTACACGCAGGATTGGCCTTACCAAGCGTCGGTAGCTCGCCGTAAGCAGGGCTTTTTCACCAAACTCAAGCCCTTCCTGACGGTCGGGCTACTGACACTGCAAAACGCTTCATCTTGTTGAATCCTGTAAATCCTGTCTAAAGGTGTTTTGTCTTCTTCGTGTCCTCTTCGTGTGCCTTCGTGGAAAAGCCACGAATTCAATTACTGCTGCTCGCTGAACCTTTCGCCTACGCATTTCAACACGCGATGCGGCTGGCCAACCTCTCCGCACGTGGCGACGAATTCATCCGGCGTTTCGGTGTTGAACTGGAACATTTCGAAATGCATGGGAATCGCCAACCCGGCGTTGATGTCTTTGGCAAACTTGGCCGCTTCGCGTCCCCAAAAATTCCCTGGCACACGGCGTTCGGGTTTGCGGCCATTGATCGGCAACAGAGCCACATCAATTTTGCGACCATCAGCCGCAGCCAACAACTCTTCGGCCATTCCGTCAAAGCCTTTGTTGTCTCCGGCATGATAGATCGTGAAATCGCCGAAACGCACGATGTAACCCAGATGAGTGCAGCGGCCTTCTTCATCAAATTCGATTTCTTCGTGAGCGGCAGCCAGCCCCGTAATTTCAAATCCGCCAAGCCCGACGGTTTCTCCGTCGTCGCTGCCTACGAACCAATCCGCGTCGCACTTCAAACGGTTGGCGGCAAAGGCTCGATTGGCTTCAGGGATGACCAGTTTCAAATTCGGATTTGCGGCCATCAACGGCAACAAAGTTTCGTGATCCAGATGATCCGTGTGGTTGTGGCTGGACGTGACCACATCAATGAAATCCAGCCGAGCCGGATCAACGACGATTTCAGTCAGGCGAACGTGCGGTTTGTCAGTCGCGGCGTATTTTTTCGTCAGCGAATCCGACAGGTAAGGATCAAACAGCAAATGGCTGCCATTCCATTGCAGCAAAAAACCGGATTGCCCCAGCCACCACAAATGAAATTCGTCGGCGGTTTGGCTGGACGCTTTTACGTCGGCCAGAAATTCGTCATCACTCAAAACGGGTTTGACCAGTTCGGTCAGTTCGGTACTCAAAATCCAAGCTCCTTTTTCACCAGCTTAACGCCGGAGACCATGTTGTTAAGTTTCTGCCGCGCAGCCCAGCGCGCCGTCTGGCTCAATCCGCAATCCGGCGCGAACGACAATCGTTCGGCCGGCGCAAATTGCAAACAGCGGCGAACGCGGTCAGCTATGTCGGCAACGGATTCAATGTAATAACTTTTTACGTCAACAATGCCAACCGCCACGTCTTTTTGTTTGGCGATTTCGACGATGATTTCGATTTCGGCAAATTCACGGCTGGCCATTTCCAGATGAAATTCATCCACCTGCATTTCCAAAAACGCCGGAAACATAGGCGCGTAGCTTCGCAAACCAACCGCGCGGCCTTTGTAATTTCCAAAGCACAAATGCGTGGACAAGCGGCAACGTCCAGCAACCGACTCAACAGTTCGATTGAAAATATCCACAAACCGCCGAGTGTCTTCGCGGTGCGCATAACAACTCATCGAAGGTTCATCCACAGTGATTTCACGACACCCGGCGGCGACCAGAGCTTCAAGCTCGGCTTGAACGATTGGAACTAAAGCTTCGGTGATGGCAAACCGATCAGGGTATTCGCAATTTGGCATCAATCTGCCGCTGAGCGTGTAGGGGCCTGGCACACTGGCCTTCAGAGTAATTTTGGATTCTGAATTTTGGATTGTGGATTGTGCCAGTCGTTCGAGTCGCTGCCATTCATCAACTACGCCAAGTCCGCGCAACGCCGCCAGTTCGCCAGTGATTTTGTGTTTGCCTCGTTGATCGTGAGCAGGCGGGCCAAATCGCCGAGGCTGCGCCTGTTCAAGTTCAATGCCAGCCAGAAAGCCGTAAAAAGACAAATTGAAATCCAAACGAGTCTGTTCACCATCGGTGATGACATCCAACCCGGCAGCCAGTTGATCGTGAATGGCTGCGATGACGGCGTCTTCCTGCAATTCTGCGCGGTCGGCTTCGCCAAACTGATCCAGGTTCTGGCAGGCAAATTCCAGCCATCCGGGAAACGGATAACTGCCGATGACGGTTGTTCTGAGTGGTTGTTCTTTCATTGGTGGTCGGTTGTCGGTGGCTGGTGGTCGGTTAGCTAACTTGCCAGCCACCATCAATCGTCAAGATTTCGCCAGTGATGTTTCGCGCTCCATCGCCAAGCAAAAACAGCGCGGATTGGGCAACATCTTCCGCCGCAATCAAATCTTCGCTAAGCGGTTGTTTGGTTTTCATCAATTCCAAAATTGCCGCATCGTTCTGAGCGCGCGCGCTCATCGGAGTTCGCACCAATCCGGGAGCAACGGCGTTGACTCGAATTTTATTCGGCGCGTAATAGGCCGCCATCGCCTTGGTCAAACTGATGATCGCGCCTTTGCTGGCGGCGTAAGCGTGCGTGGCGAAATGCGCGGCTTCGGGCGCAAACGCCAGCACGCTGGCCATGTTCACAATCGAACCTCGCAAGCCATTTTCGCTGACAGGTTGCCGCAACATTTGATTCAGGACTTCGCGGCACATCAAAAACGTAGTCTTGGAGTTGTTGTCAAAAGTCGCGTGCCAGCCTTCGACCGAGCATTCATGAATCGGCCCATCGCCGAAACTACGCCCGCTGATTCCCGCGACGTTGAACAGCGAGTCAATCCGTCCGAACTGAGCGACGCAGGCAGCGATGGCTTCGGCCACAGATTCGGGAATCGTCAGATCGGCGACGTGAAAGCCGCAGGGTTCGTTTTCTGTCTGAAGCTCTTTCGCCAATTCACGGCAACTCGCTTCGTCTCGGCTGACAAAGAAAACCGCATGGCCTTCGCGCGCTGCCAGCTTGATGGTAGCCGCCGCTATGCCGGTTGAGCCTGTGATGACGTAGATTTTCTTCACTGATACAGATGCGCCAGGCTGCGGCGATAGGCTTCGTAAAACCGCTCAAGCTGTTCAGCCGCGTTGGTGTTGCCGACGAATTGGTGGCTGGGCAACAACTCAGGTTTGATGCCGCGTTCCAGCAGTTTTTCGGCTACGCGCGAACGGAGCATATTCATAATCATCGCCCCGGTCACCGTCGAAGTCGGCCCGGTTCGCCATTCCAAACCGTCCAGTTCGACGACGCAATCGCCCGGCGGACATCCGTTGTCAATTACCACGTCGGCGCAATCAAGCAGCTTTTTGCCGGACGAATGCGCCGGAACCGATTGTTCGCAATGTTGTCGCGAACAAATGCCGATGACCGGCAAGCCGCGTTTTTGTGCGCCCATCGCCATTTCAACAATCACAGGGCGAATGCCGCTGGTGGAAATAACGATGAAGGCGTCATTGGCCCCAAACTTGAAGCCTTTCAAAATTTCTTCGGCATAACCTTCGTACTTTTCCAGATGCAGCGGCGCTCGCAATCCATTTGAGCCAATGATCGAGGCGTGATTCGACAGCGACAGCTCGACCAGCGCCACAAAGCCGGGAAAGCATCCCTGTCGCGGGGTCATCTCTTCGCACATCATCCGCGAATGGCCGTTGCCAAACAGAAAGACCAGCCCCCCATTGGCGATGGAGTTGGCGCAGATTTCTGCCGCGCGTTCAATGTTGTCGAGTTGTGTTTCCCGCAAGCGCTGAAGCAGCGCGAGCGTTTTTTCAAAGTAAGTTATTGATGCGTTCATAAAAGTGATCGTAACGCAGGTTTTCCAACCTGCGGGGGTAACGGCAAAACATTACTTGGTTCCAACCAGGATTTTTCCTCAGCAACGTTGGCGCAGGTTGGAAAATCTGCGCTACATTTCCTTGATTGCAGCAAAGCAGAGTTCCAGGCTTCGCAAATTATCTTGAGCGTTATTCGATGGTTCGCGCTGTTCTTCAATCGCGCAAAGCAATTCAGCCATCGCGCCGTGAAAGCCTTCGCGGAACCACGTTCCTTCCAGATTCGGTTGCGCCGTGCCTTCGGCGGTAAACAGTGTGACGGCTTGTTCGGACAAACTCGGCCCGCAACTGGTGATTGTACCTTTGGTTCCGGCGACGACCGTTCGATCTTCCTGACCGTGCGTGACGTTGGCGTTGAAAACGAGCGTTGCCAGACCGCCATCAAATTCAATCACCGCCTGAGCCAGCATCGGCGGTTTCGCTCGCTGGCCGACTGCGCTGGTCATCGAGGCGAAAACGTTTTTCCATTGCCGCTGACCGAAAAAGCTCGCCGCCAGGTCAAACCAGTGAATGCCGAAGTCCGACAAAATTAGATGTTCGATCTTTTCAAACTCAGTTCCGATGATCCAACTATGATCCCAGTGCAGCGTGAAGTTGACGCTCTGAACTTCGCCAATCAATCCAGCCTGAATCGCCTGGCGAATGTAACTGAAGTGCGGCGCCCACCGACCGTTTTGATTCACAGCGAGTTTGACGTTTTGAGTTTCGGCCAATGCAACCAATTGCCGACCGACTGCCAAATCAGTGACAAACGGCTTTTGACTCAGAACGTGTTTTCCGGCCAACAAAGCGGCTTCGATGATTTCAACTCGATCAGCCGGATGAGTCGTCACGTCCACGACTTCGATTTCTTCAACGGCCAGCAAGTCGCGGTAATCGGTGAACACTTTCGCCGCCGAGTAAAACTCATCGCGCCGAGCAATAGCTTTGTGTTCGTTGCGGTCGCACAAAGCAGTGACGCGATAACCGGAGTGACGATAAGCATTCAAATGCTGAGCAGAAATGCCTCCGCAACCGATCAAGCCAATCGCCGGGCGATAGTGTTT
>JBGAPB010000102.1:0-17415 GCA_044221525.1 Blastocatellia bacterium
ATGTAATCGTAAAAGATCATGAAAGTTCCGCCGTAAGGAATCAGCGGACGAGTCAGCACGATGCCGTTCATGACCGAACCCATGGCGTGTTCGCGGACTCCGAAATGGAAGTTGCGACCGTCGCGATGTTCGGCGGAAAAGGCTTCGTAACCGGCAAGCATTGTGTTGTTTGACGGAGCCAGATCAGCCGAACCTCCAATCAACATCGGCAAGCTGGCGGCAATCGCGTTGAGCGTTTTGCCCGAAGCTTCGCGCGTAGCCATCGCGGTTCCAGCCGGAAACACAGGCAGCTTCTCTTGCCAGCCTTCTGGCAATTTGCCGCTGGCCCAGTTGCGCCATTCCTGAGCTTTGTCTGGATGCGCCTTTTCGTAAGCTGCGAGCTTCTCTTCCCACTCGGCTTCGGTTTGCTGGCCGCGAGTTACGCACTGACGAAAATTGTTCAAGGCCTCTTCGGGAACAAAGAATGGTTCTTCGGATGGCCAGCCCAGGTTCTGCTTGGTCAGTTTGATTTCGTCCACGCCCAGCGGTTCGCCGTGAGCTTTGCTGGTTCCGGCTTTGTTCGGGCTGCCGTAACCGATGACCGAACGAACGCATATTATAGAAGGTCGCGGATCGGCTTTGGCGGCATTGACGGCGGCTTCGATGGCGGTAATGTCGTTGGCGTCAGTAACTATCTGAACGTGCCAGCCGTAAGCTTCAAAACGTTTGGCGCGGTCTTCGGTAAAGGCCAGCGAAGTGCTGCCGTCAATCGAAATATGGTTGTCGTCGTACAGGTAAATCAAACGGCCAAGTTTCATGTGGCCCGCCATCGAAGCGGCTTCGCTGGCGACGCCCTCCATCAAATCGCCGTCTGAAACGATTGCGTAAATGTGGTAATCAAACAGGTCATGGCCGGGGCGGTTAAAGTAAGCCGACAGATATTCCGCGCCGATGGCCATGCCTACGCCATTGGCGAATCCTTGGCCAAGCGGGCCGGTCGTCGTTTCAATCGCCGGAGACAATTCAGATTCGGGATGGCCGGGAGTCATACTGCCCCATTGGCGAAAGCTTTTCAGTTGGTCAAGCGTGAATTCTTCGTAACCGGTCAGATGCAGCAGGCTATACAGCAGCATTGAACCGTGTCCGGCGGACAGCACGAACCGGTCGCGGTTTGCCCAGGTTGGATTTTTCGGGTTGTGGCGCATGACTCGCGTCCACAAAACATACGCCGAAGGAGCCATTCCCATCGGCATGCCCGGATGGCCAGAGTTAGCTTTTTGTACGCCGTCCATTGCAAGCGTGCGTATGGTGTTGATTGAAAGTTGGTCGAGTGAATTTTGTTCAGCCATTTTGATTCTCTAAGTTCTTCCACGAAGGGACACGAAGAAGCACGAAGGAGTTTTGATTTTCTTCGTGAACCTTCGTGTCGCTTCGTGGATTGTTGTTTACATCACGTGTTCGCTTTCGGTGATTTGTTGTTGTTGGTTGGCGACAAAAACCTGCAAGGTCTTTTCGGCAAACAGCGATGAGTTAATCAGCGTTTGCACGAGGTAATCGCCTGGTTGGTGAAAGTTGGTGTTAATGAACATCGTCACGTTGTCGGCGTAACCATTGTTGGCAATTTCAAAACCGCTGGGTTGCGACACGGCGATGGTTTGCATTCGATCTGGAGTCAGTATGCGAACTTCAGTCAGGAACCTGCCTTCGCCTTCCCAGTGGTTCAGGACTGCGAATTTCAGCAGACCTACGGGCATTTGAGGGACGACTATTTGATGAAAAACGCCTATCAAGCTCAAGCCGCCGGAGGCTTCGACGCGGACGTCTTCGCAAAAAAGCGTGTACTTCAGTTCAAGGTTATTTGCCAGAAAGTTTTTTTGATCCATAGCAGGATTGTAACCGCCCGAATGCGAAAAACGCTAAAGGAAACATTGGATTGCGAGCAAGTCTCAATCAGTCGGAGCAACATTGAACCTATTGACTATGCGGCAATACCCCTCTGCCAATCCCCAGGTCAGTAACACAACGGATGTAACCAGAGTCAGCAAAGGAAGCGTCAGCGGTTCCAGCCCCAGCAGAATACGTAACCCCGGCAAGAGCACTGTCGAAAGCTGTAGCGCAATCCCCAGAACCAAAGTCAAAAGCAAGACTACATTGAAACGCGGAGGAGCATTTATCCGTCGCGCCGGATAGGCGTAAAACAATTGCCCAATGGTCGCGTGTAAAAAGATGGCCGTCTGAGTCTGGGCAAGGCTGAAGCCGAAAACCGGCATCTGTGTTAGCAGAGCGCCGCCGATAATTGCCTTGATAATTCCAGTGGTGAGAATAAAACGTAGCGACACCTTATCCAGCAAAGGCGCTTGAGGGTTGCGCGGAGCTTTGCTCATCACACCGGAATCACGATCCAATCCCAAAGCCAGAGCCGGAGGCCCGTCAGTCACAATGTTGACCCACAGTAACTGGACGGCGGTCAACGGCAGCAAAACTGCGCCTGCCTCATCGCGCAACCCCATCAAGACTGACCCGAATGCGCCTCCGACAACAATCAGAATTTCCGCCAGATTGGTTGAAAACAAAAAGCGAATGAATTTCTGGATGTTTTCGTAAATGTTTCGCCCTTCTTCGATGGCCGAAACGATGGTGGCGAAATTGTCATCCATCAAAACCAGATCGGCGACTTCGCGCGAAACATCGCTGCCGCGTTCGCCCATTGCCACACCGACGTCCGAACGTTTGAGCGCCGGCGCATCGTTCACTCCATCGCCGGTCATTGCCACAACTTCCCCGCTCTCTTTCAGCGCTTCAACCAGTCGCAGCTTATGTTCCGGCGCAACTCGCGCAAAGATATTTGTTTCTTGAACAGCGGCTTTCAGCGCCTCAGGCGACATTGATTCCAATTCCAATCCGGTCAGCACGCGACTGGTTCGTATGCCGACTTCATGAGCAACGGCCAGCGCCGTGGCCGGGTGATCTCCGGTCACCATCAAAACGCGAATCCCTGCATCCTGTGCGCGCCGTATTGCCTCCGGAACTTCAGGGCGTGGCGGATCCCACAGCATGACCAGACCAAGAAAGACAATGTCCTGATCTGTTTCGCCGTCACGTGATCCAAGAGCCAGCACGCGGAATCCTTCATGAGCATAGGCTTCGGCTTTCTCTTCCCAAACGCGCCTTTCCTCAACTGACATTCGGCTGCGCTGCAAAATCACTTCCGGCGCGCCTTTCAAATAACTCATGGAGTTGCCGTTTTCGTCCACAGTAACGCGCATGAATTTGTATGAGCTGTCGAACGGCAAACTGCTTTGGCGAGAAAACTGGTTTTGCAATTGAACAGGGTCAAGCCCACGGCTGCGAGCGTAATCCAGTAAAGCCAGTTCCAGCGGATCGCCTGCGCCGGATTCCTGATCGGCGTCGTTGGCCAAAACCATCGCGCGCAATGCGTTGTCGGCATCAGGACTATCCAGGTCTTTGACGAACATGCGGTTTTCGGTCAGCGTTCCGGTTTTGTCCGTTGCGATGACTGTCACGGAACCAAGAGCTTCGACAGCGCTGAGCCGTCTGACCACTGCTTTTCGTTTCGCCATGCGCTCGACGCCCAGAGCCAAAGTCAGAGTCAAAACGGCTGGCAAACCTTCAGGCACGGCGGCTACGGCCAGCGCCACGGCAAAAAGAAAGACGTGGCTGATCTGTCCCCAACCTTCAACCAGCAGCCCACCCACTGCTATCAATATAACCAAAGCCAATACAGCGCGAGCAATCTGGCCGCCGAATTTTTCCAGCCGTCGTTCAAGCGGAGTTTTATCAGCGGTGATTCCACCGATCATTGTGGCCAGTCGTCCCATGGCGCTTTGCTGACCTGTGCGGGTCACATCCAGAAAGCTTTTACCGCGCACCAGCAGCGTTCCGCTAAATACTTCTTCGCCTGTTTCTTTTTCAATGGGAACCGACTCACCAGTCAAGACAGATTCGTCCAGCAATGTTCCTTCGGCTTCAATCAGTTTTCCGTCGGCTGGGATTCGGTCACCGGCTTCGATCCGCACCGCATCGCCGGGAACCAGGTCGTGAATTGAAAGGTGTTGCAACTTGCCATCGCGCATTGCCCATACCAACGGCGTAGTCATTTCCTTGAGCTTGGCCAGCGCTGCTTCGGATTTGCTTTCCTGGTAAACACCCAATCCGGCGTTTAGCAGCAGGATGATGCCTATGGCTATTGATTCAACTGGTAACCCTGTGGCTCCTTCGACAAACCAGATGATGGCGTCCACCAACAATGCAAACAGCAAGATATAAATCAAAGGGCTTTGAAATTGCCGTAAAAAGCGACGGTAAAAAGGGGTTGGAGAGGTTTCCGGCAGAGAGTTCGGCCCTTGTTCGCGCAATCTGATCCGCGCTTCCTGACTAGACAATCCGGGATGTTTCATTTTTACCTTTGCCCACAAAAACGGAAGAAATCATTTTTTCGGCGGGCGAGTCCGCTCAATGGGCTTCCATTCCCGGATTTTTGCTTTGCCCGGAGGTTTGATCTGATCGAAGCTGATGTTGAGGATCGGATATTCGCGCCAGTCTTTGAAATCAAAATGCCACCATTCCACGTCGAAAACCTTAAAACCGTCGGCTTCCATCGCCGAACGTAACAGATCGCGTGTGCGTCGTTGCTCTGCTGTTCCTCCGGCATAATTCGGATGGGAGCGGTCAGACATTTCGTCATAAGCGCCTGGCATCTGAACTTCCTTTCCGGTTTTCAGGTCGTACAGCGACAGGTCAACCGCGCAGCCTCGATTATGCCTCGATCCTTGGGCCGGGTTGGCGACGAACTGTTTTTTGTCGGCAGGCGTCACATCCCAAAACACTTTGGTAATTGCCCACGGACGGTAACCATCAAAAACCAACAGCCCATAACCTTTCTTTTTCAACTCTTGATTGATGCGAACCAGAGCTTCGGCGGCGGGGCGTTGCAGAAAGGCGCGAGCTTCTTTGTAAACCGGTTTGCCGACAAAGTTATTGCTGGTGGCGTAACGAATATCCAGCTTGATCGTCGGATCAAGGTATTTGAGTTCGACCAAATCGGGTTGGCGAAAATTGCCCTTCTCTTTTGGCGGCTCGGACTGGCTTTGAGCTTTCGCCACCGCGATTGACACAAACAAAATCAGACAGACAAGCAGTTTAGTTTTCATAGTTCGACAGTATTTTGTGGTCACGCAACCAAATGCCGACTTTTTCTTTGGCGTTAAGAGGCATTCGTTGCGCATCCCATTTTGTGCGTAATACTTTGATTATCAGGTCACAGCCATTTTCGCCAACCAACTGGCAATTGGCGTTGGTTGAATAACCGAATTGATTCAGACTCAGCAGTTTTACTCTGACAACCTCAGTTGCGCCAGTAAAGTTCACGTCAACTACCACACCATGTCCCAGGTGGCGCTGGTGTTCAGCCAACGCAGGCGCGGAAGTCAGCACAACGTCTTCGGGGCGAAAAATGATCTTAACCCGCTCCAGCGACGGAGGCATTTGCGCTTGATGAGCTTCCAAACATTGCAAACAGTTCAACGCCTCGAAACCATCACTACGGCAAACTTCCACAACATTGGCCGCGCCTAAAAACGTGGCGACAAACTCCGATTGCGGGTCGTTGTAAATCTGTTGAGGCGTGCCGATTTGTTCCATGCGGCCTTTGTTCAAAATGGCTATTTGGTCGCCAAGCTCCATCGCCTCTTCCTGATCGTGAGTGATGAACAGCGCGGGTATTTTTAGCCTTTTCAACAAGCCACGGATTTCACGCCGCAACCCGGTTCGGGTTTGCGGGTCAAGCGCGCTGAAGGATTCATCAAACAGCAGAAGTTCGGGTGAATAAGCCAACGCGCGTGCAATTGCGACTCGTTGTTGCTGGCCCCCTGAAATCTGCGAAGGATATTTGCCGCGATGTTCCGCCATACCAATCATCGCCAGCAACTCTTCGACCTTGCCGTCGCGCTCGGCTTTCTTTTTGCCGCGAATTTTCAAACCAAAAGCAATGTTGTCGGCAACGGTCATTCGCGGAAACAGCGCGTAGTTTTGGAAGATAACGCCTATGTTTCGTTCGCGCGCTCGCAGATGTTCGATGTGCCGCCCATGCAGAAAAATGTCGCCGCCGTCTGGAGTTTCCAAACCTGCGATCAAACGCAGCGTAGTGCTTTTGCCACTGCCCGAAGGTCCGAGCAAAACAAGGCTCTCTCCTTCAGCGATGGAAAAACTCATTCCGTCCAGCACGGTTTCCGAACCAAATCGCTTATTTAACCCGCGAATAACCAATGCACTGTTTTGCGCACCGTTTTGATCGGGCACAGTTTCGGCGTCGGTGTTGGTTTCCGGCAACTGATTGAGCACAGCTTTTGCCATCATATCGCACCTCACTTATCCAGTCGGTTTCGCGTCAACAGGATCAGCGAAAAAACTACGAAAGAGATCACCGCCAAAACGGCGGCAATGGCGGTTGCAGATTCAACTTCGGCTTCATTGAACTTCGCATAAATGTACAAAGGAGCTGTCATAGTTCCGGCTTTGTTGCCGCTAACCATAATTGTAGAGCCGAATTCTCCGATTGATCGGGCAAAGGTCAACAACGCTCCGGTAATAATCGCTCCGCGTAAACTGGGCAGCACAACGTAACGAAAAGTCTGCCAGCGAGTCGCGCCCATTGTTTCGGCGGCAGCTTCAAAACTGGGATCAAGGTTATCCAGCGCCGGTTTGATGACTCCAAACGCCAGGGGAAAGGTGACGAAGATGTTCGCCAGAATAATTGCCGCAGTCGTGAACATCACTTGATAATCCGTGTATTCCAGCAGCGAGCCAAAAATCCCCGAACGTCCCCAAACCAACAACAACGCAACGCCGGCGACGGCAGTCGGAATCGCCGTCGGCAAACTGATGATAATCATCAGCGCCGAACTGCCTTTGAAATTGTACTTGCACATGACGTAAGCCGCGATGATGCCAAAGATGACGTTGCACAGGGTGGCAACGCTGCTGGTCATCAGGCTCAGACGCAGCGAGTAAAGCGCAGCCGGAGCCGAAACCGCCTGCCAAAAATGAATCGGCCCTTTGTTAAAACCATAATAAAAAATTGAAGCCAGCGGTAACATCACCAGCGGAGTCATCGCCAACACGATGAAGCCAATTCCGAACGGGCGCACGATGTCGGCGCGTTGCCCGGAATAAACCGAATTATTGGTTGGTGAGTTCATATTGCTTTACCGGCTCTTTTGAGCCGCCTGTTGCCATCCTGTTTTGATAACTTCCTCATATTCTTTCCAACCACCCAGGTCTGCAATTTTGAAAGGCATTTCAACCGGTGTGAAAGCTCCATTCAAATCTTCAATCACCGACCTGAAACCGGCCCGCACCCAGGCTTGTTGAGCCGGGCGCTCCCACAAAGTGCGGACAAACAATTCAATCAACGCGTAACGATAAGGACTCATTTTGTGGTCAATTATGACCACAGGATGTTCGCACATCACGGTAGCCGGCGGCATGACGATTTCAATCGGCTGGCCTTTTCCCTTCATCTGCAGAGCTTCAAGTTCGTAAGTCACCATCGCGTCGCCTTCGCCGTGTTCAAACAAAGCACGAGCCGCGCGAGCAGATTCCGGAGTCGCTTTCAGGTTCTTGCTAACTCGCTGGAACAGCTCCAACGAAGCCTGCGGATTACGCTGCCCAGTCGTTTTTTCCAACTTAATCTGCTCTGAACCGTAAATCGCCACCAAAGCCCAATTGCCCGCGCCTGATGAGGTTGGATCGCAAAGTATGACTCCGACGCCGGGTTTGCCCAAGTCGTTGAAATCCCGTATGCGTTTGGGATTGCCAGCTCGCGTGACAATGACCATCGGAGTCCGATTGACGATGCCGCCGTATGGCAGTTTACGCCAATCACTTTGCGTCACGTCAGGGCGCAGCAAACGCTCGGCGTTTCGCTCAATGGCCAGAATTGCCACATCGGCGTCAACCCCCATGATGATCTGGTTGGTGACAATCTCCGATCCGGCAAAAGATGATTCAAACTGAATTTGCTGGCCTGTCTTTTCGCGCCATTCATTCTGGAAAGCTGGAAAAATTTCTGAGTGCAGCGGGTCTTTAACCACGCTAAAGCCATACACGATTATGGTCGCGTTTTCCTGGCTGGCCGTGCGACGACGGCAAGCCGTCAAATCAAACAGCAGGAACAACACAAGCAAAGCAGTCAGCAATTCCGACTTTCGCCAATTGGTTTTCAGCAAATTCATCATCAAATCGAGACACTCCGCCCCCCAATTGCTGGAATTTCAATTCTGGGGAAAACGAGATGAGTGAGTTTGCCTCTTTGATTTAAGCGCTCAAGAGGTCTGGGCTAAACAAATTATAGGAAGAATACTAACCAGCAGGAGAAAGCGATAGCGGCAGATGCCGAAGTTGAAAATCTCTCTTCGACATTAAGTGGATATAGTGAACTAGAAAAAACTTTCCCCAGCCAGCACAGCTAAATTGCACGGAAGCCAAACCTGCTTACAGGTCTGTAAATAAAATTCACGACTGATTATTTGTTTGTGATGCGTGACAACGGGCGCGTTATACACGTCTGATTGCGCGAAAGTCAATCTGACATTTCCCGCGCTGGCTTCACATTTTCAGACGTGAATACCGCACTCCTGTTTTCTGCTTCCGGCCCAACGTCCGCTGCGCTCGTGCTGTCCGGCGGCAACCTGGCGAGTGCATGGCCAACAGCCAATGCTGGTGTAACCGTCGTCATAAAGCTGGTTGTAAGGTAGGTCGTGTTTGACTATGTAACTCCAAACCTGTGAGCGGTTCCAGCCTGCCAGCGGATGAATTTTGACCATCTCTTTGGCGGCGTTCCATTCTATGGTTTTGATGGCGGCGCGAGTTGGGGATTGATCCCGACGCAAGGCGGCGATCCAGGCTTCAAACCCGGCCAATGCCCTTTGTAACGGCTCGACTTTGCGAATTCGGCAGCAAAGATCGGAATTGGTTTCGTAAAGTCGTTCGCCGTAAATCTTCGCCTGTTCTTCAACGCTGAGCATGGAGCGGGCTTCGATCAAGTTGAATTTGTACCTGTCGCGCAACCGCTCCTTCACGTCGTCGGTCGCGGCGAACTGAAAACCGGTGTTCAGGTAAATGATTGGAGTTTCAGGCGCAACGCGCATCAGGTGATCCATCAATACCACGCCTTCTGCGCCAAAGTTGGAGGTCATCACCAGTTTGGGCGAATGCGCGGCCACCGCCCACTCCAAAACTTCTTCGACGCTGCGCGTTTCAAAGTGTTCAGCCAGAAGATTGGTTTCGTGCTCTCGAACTGAAATTTGTTTTGCTGCTGTCATTTTCATTTCCTCTGAAAAAATGCATTGGGTTCAGGCTTTAACCTGCTGCATTGGTTCGCTGCCAAATGAAGGCCGTAAGCCAAACCCATGCACTTACCGTCCGCTCACTGCTTTCTTCAACATATCAAATGCCAATTTCTGCGCGTCGTCACGCTTGCCGTTTCGCAGCAACTGAATCGCTTCCGATTCAGCGAAGGCATGAAGCAATTGCCTACGCTGCTCGAAATCAGGAATCAGCCGTTTGGCTTCGGCTCGCATTTCGGCGGCGACCTCCAGAAGTTCGCTGTACTCTTCGCCGATCAATTCACCTATTTCGCGTTTGACCCGCTGAGCCACAGAAGGACTTCCGCCACCAGATGAAATACTGATCTGAATGCCTCCGCGAGTAATCAAAGCCGGTGTAATGAAATTGCAGAGAGCCGTCTGATCCACCACATTGCACAACAAAGCGCGTTCGGCAGCCACTCTCGCCACCGCTTCATTGACCGCTTGATCGTCCGTCGCGCTGATTACCAGCCAGGCGCCTTCCAAATCGCTTTCGGCAAAAACGCCTTGCCGCCAGATGATTTTTCCCTGCTCTGCCAATTCGTTCAGTGACTCGGTTAACTCTGGGCTAACGATGTGAACCGCTGCTCCAGCTTCGACAAGCTGTCGAGCTTTGCCTTCGGCAATAACTCCGCCGCCAACCACCAAAACTCGGCGATCTTTCAAATCCAGATTGACAGGGTAATAACGCATCTTTACTGACTGCGGGTTGGCGAAAGCCATTTACGCGGCAATCCGCAATCCGAAATCCGCATTCCGCAATCCCTCGAACCACTGCAACTGTTCGCGCAGTCGCACTACTTCACCGACGACGATCAATGCCGGAGCTTTAATCTGTTCGTTTTTCACCGCTTCGGCGATTTCACCCAGCGAACCGACGACAGTCTGCTGCTCGGCCAAAGTGCCGGAGCCAATGACAGCCACAGGCGTGTTCGCGTCGCGTCCGTTGGCAATCAACTGTTCGGAGATTTCGCCAAGCTTGGACAAGCCCATAAAGAGCACCAAAGTGTCTACGCCTTTGGCCAGGTGCTGCCAGCGCAAAGCGGATTCAGGTTTGGCAAGGTCTTCATGGCCGGTGACGAAAGTAACTGAACTGCTAAGCCCACGATGCGTAACAGGAATCCCTGCATACGCCGCCACCGAAGAACCGGCGGTGACTCCGGGCACGATTTCAAAATCAATCTTCGCTTCGGCCAAAGCCACAGCTTCTTCGCCGCCGCGCCCGAAAATAAATGGGTCGCCACCTTTCAACCGAACGATAACTCTGTGCTGACCGGCTTTCTCGATCAGCAACTGATTGATGTCATCCTGTTTCCAGCTAAGCTGGCCGCATCGTTTGCCGACGGCTATCAACTCCTTGCTACGCGAGGCGTAACGCAGAATTTCAGGGTTGACCAATGCGTCGTAAACAACGCAGTCAGCCGCTTTCAACAGATCGCAGGCTTTGATTGTGAGCAGGCCGGGATCACCCGGCCCCGCTCCAACCAAATAAACCCTGGCCTGATAAACCTTGGTTGAATAAATCTTGCCAACTAGCATTAAGCGCCTCCAGCCCTCGCCGCCAACGGAGCAACCAAACCTAGTGCTTCAAGCTTGGCGATAATTATCGCCGCGCTTTGAGCAACGGTTTCGTTGTCGCTGCTGACCAGCACTTCCGGGTTGAGCGGTTCTTCATAAGGATCAGAAACGCCAGTAAACTGTTTGATCTCTCCGGCGATGGCTTTTTTGTAAAGCCCTTTAACGTCGCGCGAAACCAACGTGTCCAGCGAAGCTTTGACAAAAACTTCGACGAACCTGACGCCTTCGGCTTCGACGCTGGCGCGGACTTCGTCTCGAATGCCACGGTATGGCGAAATCGCCGCGGCGATGACTCCGACCCCATTCCTAGACAAAAGCCGCGCAACATATCCAATGCGCCGAATGTTGGTGTCCCGGTCTTCTTTGGAAAAACCCAGGCCTTTGCTCAGGTTGGTGCGAACTTCGTCGCCATCCAACACTTCAATTTTCAAACCGCGAGCGCGAAGCTCCGGTACAATTGCGTCGGTCAAAGTCGTTTTGCCCGCGCCTGACAAACCCGTAAACCACAGTGTGAATCCTTGTGACATTTGATAATTCCTTTTATGAAAAGCCCGCTTCCTAATAGGTTGCGGATTCGAGCGCGCTCGGTCGAAAAAGAGGTGAGTGACGAGTGACTGCCACTCACCCAGGAAGTCCATCAACTAAGCACTGCTACGAGGTAAATCGTTAATTTCAAACCAAATTTCCAAACCGCCACGATTTAAGCTTTCGCGCCGGCGGCTGTCTGCCTGAATCCTTCAATCAAGACCTGGGCGACTTCGGGGCGAGTGAATTCAATCGGCGGAATTTCGCCGTTTGTCAGCATTTCGCGCACCTTGGTGCCGCTCAGAGAAACGTGATGCGATTGGTCGTGCGGACAGGTTTTCAGTGAAGCCATGCCGTCGCACTTGCGGCAGTAAAAAGTATTGTCGAAGAACATTGGCGTGATGCCGATTTCTTCAGCGGTAAAGTTGCCGAAAATCTTCTGCGCGTCATAAGTGCCGTAATAATTGCCGACGCCTGCGTGATCGCGGCCTACGATGAAGTGCGAACAGCCATAATTTTTGCGAATCGTGGCGTGGAAGATTGCTTCACGAGGCCCGGCATAACGCATCGCCGCAGGCAACACGCCAAGCACAGTTCGGTCAGCTGGGTAGTAATTTTCTAAAATGGCTTCGTAAGCTTTCAGCCTGACCGCAGCCGGGATGTCGTCAGCTTTGGTTTCGCCGACAATCGGGTGCAACAGCAACCCATCAACCGTTTCCATCGCGCATTTCTGAATGTATTCGTGAGCGCGATGAACAGGGTTGCGAGTTTGGAATGCGACGACTCGCTGCCAGTTTTTTTCCTCAAACAACGCGCGGGTTTGGGCCGGCGTGTGGCGATACTGTTTGAATTCATGGCCATTCGGATGATCAATGACAGTGACTTTGCCGCCGAGCAGAAACTCGCCCTGCGAATACAAAACCTGAACGCCTGGGTGTTTGTCTTCGGCCGTGCCGTAAACGGCTTCGGCTTCGCGCTGTTTGTCGTAAGTGTAGATTTCGGACAAATGCAGCACCGCCACCAGTTTTCCGTCTCGCGTTTTTAACGCAACGTCTTCGCCGACATTCAGCCTTGATCGCTCTTCGGCGGTGGCTGAAAGAGTGATTGGAATTGACCAGACCAACCCGTTAGCCAATTTCAGATTGTCGCGCACCGACAAGTAATCGGCTTCTCCCAGGAAACCTTCCAGAGGAGACAGCGCGCCAATGGCTATCAATTCCAGATCGGCCTCCGCGCGGGCGTTGATGGTTACGACCGGCAATTTTGCCGAGGCGCGTAACAATGATTCACGCTCAGCGCCGTGCGCTTCACGATTAACTAACTTGCCGCCGTGTGGCGTAATCAAACTCATGTCTTATCTCCTTATTCCTTTTTTTGATTTCTTTTCCGCCAGCGATATTGCGGCGGGCCTTTTTCTCTTTGCTTCCGATTGGCTGGCAGATCAGTTCTTTCAACGTAACCTCGAATTTCCAATCGGCAATTTGAAATTTCATGCTCATGACATTTCCTCACGAAGTGCGCAAAACGCACGCGCACTTAACAGATGGATAGCCAGCGCCAAATCAACAATCTTCAAGTCGTCAGTGTGTTCGCGAACGTTTGTGCCATCAGCAGTTCTGCCAAAAACAATGGCAAGGCCGGCATAGTTCGGAATCTGAACACTGAAACCGGATAGAGTTCGGCATCAGGCAGAATTTAGTTTTAATTGAAAGCGGGTTTCGCTGCGATTAGGGTGCAGCAACAGGAACTAACAACAACAGCAACAACAACAGCAGGATTTTTTTGCAGGATGCAGACGGCAGGCTTGGAAGAAGGCAGACGCGGACTGATTGGTAACTATGTTCAGACTGCGACTGATTGGCAGTCCTGAGAAAACTGAGCGACGTATCTTGGTTGCGTTTTCCATTTGTTTTCCTAATTCGTTTCGAGTTATTTCGTTTGCGTTTGTTGGTCGTACCAATACGACTGCTGGGCTTATACACGCCGCAATCGAAAACTGTCAATTGAATTTTTCGACTGGGGCGATAAAAAACATTTATACCTTGCTGCGTGATAAGACGCGAAAAGGGTTAAACGGCAAACAGAAAGCCACGGTGCGTTTTCCAAGCAACCGGCGGGAATGAAGGTTTGGGGTTAGGCCGATTCACGCAGAAAATTGAATGAAGTTCGTAAGACGTGTTCCCAACCTGCCGCGACCGTTTTATGATGGAGTAACGTATCACAAGCACACCGGCAGGTTGTGAACCTGCACTACACTTTGTCCAAGGAGATGAAATGAATCGTTTATTTGCCCTGACACTAACACTCTTGTTGACTGCTTCACTTGCGCAAGCACAACCAGAACAACAACGCGGTAATCGTGGCCAACAACAACCTCCAACTACACCGCCAACTGGGCCGACTGCTGGTGCGACTCCGCCAGCCAGGCCAATACCGCCGCCCGAAGAAAAATCTTCGGTCACCAAAGGCAGCGTGCGCATCGGCGGGCAGGACATCAAGTACACCGCGACGGCGGCGACTTATGTCATCAAAGCCGATGACGGCACCCCCAAAGCGACGTTCTTTTTCGTCGGCTACACCAAAGATGATGTAGCTGATAAAGCCAAACGCCCGCTCTCGTTTGTTTATAACGGCGGCCCAGGCTCGGCTTCGTCTTACACACACATGGGCCTGGGGCCGAAACGCATCGTGCTGACCGATGATGGCTTCGGGATGCCTGCGCCGTATTCGATCACAGAAAATGGCGATTCGTTTCTTGATGCGACCGACATGGTTTTTGTGGACGCGATCTCAACCGGTTACAGCCGCCCTGCCCCCGGCGAAAACACGGCCCAATTTTATGGCGTAGAGCAGGACGCCACCTGGTTCGCCGATTTCATTTACCAATACATTACGCGCAACGAACGCTGGGCGTCGCCAAAGTTTTTGATCGGCGAAAGCTACGGCACGACGCGCTCGGCGCAGCTTTCTTACACCTTGCAGCGCCGCCATCAAATTTACCTGAATGGCGTCGCGCTGTTATCGGCGGTGGGCTTCGGCAACTGGGGCGCGGATGATCGCACGATTTTCTTCCTGCCAACGCTGATCTCTTCGGCGTGGTATCACAAGCTGCTGCCGCCCGATTTGCAAAAACTCAGCGCCGCCGAAATCGCGCAAAAAGCCCGCCAGTTCGCGCACGGTGAATACGCCGCCGCGCTGGAAAAAGGCGATGAAATCACTCCAGCTGAATACCAGAAAGTCGTCAAAGAACTCGCGCGATTGACGGCGCTGACCCCGAAATACATTGAGCAAACCAATTTGCGCATCAGCCCGCAACGCTGGTTCAAAGAACTGCTGCGCGACAAACGCCAAACCGTAGGCCGCATTGATTCGCGCTTTCTGGGTATGGACGCCGACGCAGCGGGCGAACGCTACGAATACGACGCGAGCCTGGCTTCGTATGATGGTTCGTATGTCGCAATGTTTCAGGATTACGTGCGCCGCGAACTGAAGTGGAACACCGAGATGTATTACACGCTCAGCGGGCGCGTACAGCCGTGGGATCAAGGCCAACCCGGCGGCCCCGCCGAAGCCTTGCGTTCGGCAATGACGCAACAAGGAAAGTTAAAGCTGCTGGTAATTTGTGGCTATTACGACGTAGCGACGCCTTACAACGGCATCGAACACACCATCTCTCACATGAGCCTGGAACCGGCGATTCGCAAAAACGTCAGCTTCACCTATTACGAAGCCGGGCACATGATGTACATCGAAAAGAAATCGCGTGAGAAACTGCATAAAGATGTAACAAACTGGATCAACGGCGCGGCAAATACGCCACAGTGACGAGCGGCGAACAATAAGCCAAAAAACGGACGATTGCTTCAATGAAGGGGCAGCACAGTCTGCCCCTTCATTCGTCACAAACAAAAGGAATCTCCCTTGACCAAAGCCATAACCCCTCCTCAACCTGAATTTCCTGCACCGCTTTCCAATTCTCCCGACATTGCCAGCAACGGAGCACGGCTGTTGTATCTGGACGCGCTGCGTGGATTGATCATGATCCTGATGGCGCTGGATCACGCCAGTTTGTTCATTGCCCACAAACATTCGGCGGAATTCTGGGGACAACCCTTGCCGGAATACGCCGGAGCGTTGCCGTTTCTGACTCGCTTTGTGACGCATTTCTGCGCGCCGGGATTCTTTTTCCTGATGGGCATCGGGATGATGCTCTTTGCCGCCTCGCGCAGGCAATTGGGTTGGACGGACAGCGCCATCCGCAAACACTTTCTGACGCGCGGCGCATTGTTGATCGTCCTGCAACTGTTCATCGAAAATCCCGCCTGGGTGCTGGGGCCAGTCGCCGAACTCGGTTCGCAACCACCCGGAGGCGGCAGCAGCGTGATGCTTCACTTCGGCGTGTTGTACGGCCTGGGCGCTTCCATGATCGTCTGCGCCTTTCTGCTGCGGCTGAACGCAATCGTTTTGGCCTGCATCAGTTTGCTGGCGGTGTTGCTGACCCAGGCGCTGATTCCCGACCCGGACAAAGTCGCCGAGCTGTATTCTCCGCTCGCCCGCCTGCTGCTGATTCCCGGCCACACGAACATCGTGCAGGTGTTTTATCCGCTGCTTCCCTGGCTTGGACTGGCCGTCTTCGGCCTGATATTCGCCCGCTGGATTTTGGCCAATCCCGCCGCCATTCCTCGCAAAGCGGCGCTGATCGGCGTTGGCTTCCTGCTGCTGTTTCTGTTGGTGAGGCTGACCGCAGGCTTCGGCAACATTCATCCGGTCAACAACTCAACCTGGATCACCTTCCTGAACGTCACGAAATACCCGCCGAGCCTCGCCTATATCCTGCTGACGCTGGGCGTGGATTTGCTGTTGGTGGCCTTGCTCGCTGGCATCGTGACGACGCTGCGGCGCTGGGCGAAGCCGCTGTTTGTGTTCGGACAAACGGCGCTGTTCTTTTACCTCGCGCACTTGTACCTGTACGCCGTAATGGGATTGACGATCACGCCTGCGGGCGGAACTTCACTTGGCTGGATGTATGCGTATTGGGCGGGCGGCCTTGTGGTGCTATATCTGCTCTGTGTTCGATACCGAAAGTTCAAACAAGGTACGGCTGCTGATTCGTTCTGGCGCTTTTTCTGATTTTGAACGCTAAAACAATAAGACATTCAACGCTGTAACAAGTGGAGTTGCTGGCTTATCAACGGTTGGCACCGGAGCATAGATATAAACCAACTAGACGCTACCCAACTTCTCGTAAGTCGGGCTTATTCGTCAGGCTGAATATCAATATAAGAATGTTTCTCCTTCTTCTTCACAACGTCTACAATCACCCTTCTGTTCACCATAGGCCCGACAATATCGTCTACAGCCTCCCCCGTGTTTTCAACTCTTATAATCTTATTGTCTCCTTCAGTGAGCACCTCAAGCCAATCATTATCTAAGCTCAGGTTGCGGAGAACCCCATACAGCTTGGTCGTCACTTGTTCTTTTTGTTTACCTGATTCATCTCTCGGAGGCCTGAGGGCTTCGTTCATCGCCTGTCGCGATTCCGGGACCAAAATTACTGGTTGGTCAACTAACTCACCGCCTGCCTTTATTTCCATCTTTCCATAAGCCTTACCAGTGGGAGCCAGATTCCGCGTCATCTTGAGGAACGTAGAGCGGTATTCAGAATCAGGAACAACTCGTTTGAGGGACTCTTCCGTCCCGTCTGCGCTTGCCCTGACAATATCCATAAACTTTTGCGTCACCTCTTCAACTTCAGGAAGGCCGTCCGGGAACAAGTTGAGTTGATATTGTCGAAGGTGAAAGAAATTAGTGGAATATTCTATCGAACAATTGAAATGATCCTCCATCAACCGCTACGGAAAATCGGGTCGCCAAGCCTAGAGATTCAACAGCATATCCGCCCGTGGCTGTTCCAAGTCCCCGCAAACAGCTATCAATTCGCAGTCAA
>JBGAPB010000103.1:0-17524 GCA_044221525.1 Blastocatellia bacterium
AATTCCAGGTATACCAGCAATGGAAAGCTCCAAGCGACGCATGCGGATCAGCCAGATTTTCATCAATCTGCAATGCTCTTTCAGCAGCATCTTTGGCTTTAGGCATGATCACTCGCGGAGGAGCCGCTCCGTAAACTCCGAGCAAGATGAAACAATCGGCCAGGCCGGAGTAAGCCAGAGCGTATTCATCATCCAACCTGATCGCCGCATTGAAATGCTCGATAGCTTTTTTCAATCCTGGACCTGAGCGTTGATGCCAGTAATAACGACCTTTCAAATAATGCTGATAGGCTTCGGCGTTTTCGGTGTAACGGCGTGTCAAACGTTCCCGCTGCTCTTCATTAAGCTTCAGCTTCAAGTGGTCGCAAATTTCCCGCGCCAGCTCCTGTTCAATGGTGAACAAATCGTCCAGCTTCCGCTGATATTGAGCGCCCCAGATTTGCGAGCCGTCACCGGTGTCAACCAACTCCGCTTTGACCACCAGATTGTCGCCTAGTTGGTAAATACGCGCGCTCAAAACGGCGCTGGCTTCCAGTTCGCGGCCAATTTCCCAGGCATCGGCATCGCGATTGCGATAACGGGCGACTGTGCTCCAGGCTTTGACACGCAGTTGCGGCAGACGCGACAGGTTGAAAATCAAACTTTCAGGAATCGCTTCGCTTAAATAAACCATGTCCTGGCCGCTACCCGCGTTGCTGAACGGCAGCACTGCCAGCGAATCCAGCACGCGCCCACCACGAGAAAGTCTTTGTGACCCCGATCGCACTCGGCCTGAGTTGGTCAGCACGGAATCTGAGTCATCAGAATCATTCGTGTCATGAGTTTTCGGCGAGGTGGAATCAAACTTGACGGTTTGGAATGAATCGCCAACGGCTGGCGCAATTGGGGCAACTGGCTGAAATTCTTCTCCAAGCTGCAATCGTTTTTGCAATCGTTTCAGATCATTCAACAAGCTTTTAGCAGACTGGTAACGATCTTCCCGTTCTTTGGCCAAAGCCTTGGTCACAATCCATTCCAACTCGTCAGGCGCATTCGTCACAAATCGCGCCAGCGGCGATGGATCCCGGTCCAGAATCGCAACCAGCATGTCGCCTGTGCTTTTGCCTTCGAACGGAGCACGCCCGGCAATCATTTCATACAGCACAATTCCAAAACTGAAAATGTCAGTTCGCACGTCCACTTTCTGCCCGCGAGCCTGTTCCGGCGACATATAGCTTACCGTTCCCAAAATCACTCCGGGACTGGTATTCGGCGAACCGCCTACGCCGGCTGCAGTTGCAAAAGGATCGCCCAAAGGCCCGCCTTCGGTTTCAGCTTGAGTGATGGACGGATCGTAGCTGCGAAAGAACGAGTTCTCAGTCAATTTCGCTAATCCAAAATCCAGCACCTTGACGTAGCCGTCTGGCCTCAGCATCAGGTTTTCAGGCTTGATGTCACGATGAGCGATGCCTTCACCGTGTGCAGCCACCAGTGCGCTGGCTACTTGAACAGCCACGTCCAGCGCCTCATCCACTCTCATACGACTTGCCGTTATTCTTTGGCGCAGCGTGGGCCCTTCGACATATTCCATCGCAATGTAATGTGCGCTGCCGGCTTCGGTTTCAGCCTGACCGATTTCATAAACAGTCAGTATGTTTGGATGATTTAGCGTGCTAACCGAACGCGCTTCCTGAGCAAACCGACGCACGCGTTCAGGGTCTTGAGTGAACCTGGCGGGCAAGACCTTCAGCGCCAGACGGCGACCAAGCTTCATGTCTTCGGCCAGATACACTTCCCCCATGCCGCCCGCGCCGAGCTTGGAAAGTATGCGGTAATGCGAAATCGTCTGGGGAATCACGATGAACAAATTCAAGTTATGGATTATTCGGGGCCAGTGAGCGACCAAGCGACAGTCGCTGAATAGTTGTCAGGTTGACGCCGGATATACTAACTCAGTTTGGTGATGAAGTCTGCCAATTGGCGAAAAATTTGCTAGAGTGCAGAACAAATGAACAACCAAAAATGGAAAGTAAGCTCAAACGACGCTGGCCTGCGATTGGATAAATGGCTGGCCGCACCGGAACGACTCGGTTCCCGGTCGAAATCATTGGCCGCTATTGAAAAAGGCAAAATCTTTGTCAATGACGTAGAGCAATCAACTCCTGACGCGGGGCGAAAACTGATTGCTGGCGAAAACGTCCGCCTGTGGATGGATCGCCCAGGCAGCAGCGAGCGCCGATACTCCGAACGCCGCGAAGCCGGATTGCATATCCTTTACGAAGATTCATCGCTGCTGGTGCTGAACAAACCTGCTGGATTGTTGGCGGTTCCGCTGGCTTCGCAACCCGATGAGCCATCTCTATTCGACCTGGTCAAATATCACCTGCGTTCGACCAAACGCGAACCTTTTGTGGTTCACCGCATTGACCGTGACACTTCAGGCTTGGTCGTTTTTGCCAAAACTGGCGAAGCCCAACACAAACTAAAAGATCAGTTTGAAAAGCGCGACGCCACCAGGATTTACCTGGCTGTGGTTTACGCAACTCCGAATCCCGAAGCCGGAACCTGGCGGGATTTGATCGAATGGGACAATGAAGAACTGAAACAGCAACAGGTTCAGGAAAAGACCAGGAAGGCTCAGGAAGCGGTTTGCCGTTACAAGGTTCTGGAGAAATTCCGGGATGCCAGTCTGATCGAAGTCCGTCTGGTTTCAGGCAAACGCAACCAGATTCGCATACAGGCAGGGTTGCGCGGTCATCCGCTGGTTGGCGAGAAAATGTACGTTTACGAAAACCCGTTGCGCCGGATCGAATTCCCAAGACAGGCGCTGCATGCTCACAAACTGGGGTTCAATCACCCTGTTGCCGACAAGCCGCTTAACTTTGAAGCTCCGCTGCCAGACGATATGAAAGCCCTGCTTGCCACCATTTCAAAAAACGAAACCATAAAACCACCTGCACTGATTCCGCTAAAACCTTCGGAAAAGTCGCCAGGCAAGCTTCAGTTGCCAAGCGTGCAAACAACCGCTCCAATTTCTTCTAGAACAAACAAAAAGCCTGTCGTAGAAAAAATCCCGAGCAGGCTCCCTGTGTTAACGGAAGAGTTGATGCAAAAGAAAATCACAAGGCCGGACAGAAAGTCCTTACGCAGCCAAAAGGCATTACCGCTAAAAAAGAAAGGTCAACGATAAGGAGTCGCGAGTTTGCCTAAAACCCGGTTCGCAATCCCAGCCGCTTAATTACCTGATCTGCAATGTCGCGGCCCGACCAATCCAGATACATCTGTTCTCGCGAGCCGCCAAGCGGAGGGAGGCCTACGCCATTAGGCTGCCTGGGGTAACCAGTGCCAAAAGCAATCTGTTTCCCGGTTTTAGGCTCAAACACGGTAAACCTCACATCCACTCCGTTCATACTGCCGGCTCCCATGCGGTCGTACTGCAATTCAATCCAAACGACGTACAAGTCTTCGCTTTCTTTCGCCGCTTTCATCGCGTCGCCACGGGTCTGATTGCGTTCGGAACTCAGTTGCACAGTTTTCAATTCGCGTCGCAATTGATCCAGACAACCGTCGCTGACCGCTGAGGTGTAATACATGGGAATTTGCATGTCGCCCATCGCCGACGAAATCATGATCGCCTTCCCTTTCTCCAACTGCTTTTCTTTGGGCTTATCGGGGACGACTTCCGGTTCCGGGACTGTGCGGGTTTCGGGTTGATTGACACCTTGGACAGCGGGCTGCGGCTCGGCTTTTTTCTGCTTGCGACCAGATTGGCCTGCAACTGCCGTTGCCAGCAGCAACAGACAAGCAAACATCACCACAATAGATTTTGAATTGAAGCGCATGGTTTTTCTCCTTGTTAGAGCGTTGAGCTTTGACGCCGGGAATTATATCAGCCGCCTCAAAAGATGAAAGATTGATGCCAACCGCGTAACACCCGGATGGCAGAAAAAGTGACGATGAAAGCTGCTGTCTTGACTTTGAACCGCACGCTGCAATAACTATCGCCGTCATGTCAGTTTACAAATTCGACCCAATTGATTTTTCTCGCATCGCCACTTACTCGCTTTACGACAGGCCGAGTAAAGTGACTGTGCGCGATTTTGCGAAACCGCTAAGCGATGAACACGCTGCCGCGACAGCCACTTTGCTGGATTCGTTGCCTAACATTCTGGCTGCTGAAAGCCTGCGTTCCGTAACTGCCGCCATCATCGCCGCCAAAGCTAAAGGGCGCGCGATCATTTGGGGGTTCGGCGGTCACGTCATCAAAACCGGACTGGCTCCCATCCTGATTGACCTGATGCGCCGAGGTTTTGTCACTGCGCTGGCCACGAACGGCTCTGGCATCATTCACGATTTTGAGATTGCTCTGGCAGGCTGGACTTCTGAAGACGTGGACAGCGCGCTCGGTTCCGGTGCCTTTGGAATGGCCGAAGAAACTGGCCGCTTGCTAAACGAAGCGATTAAGCGCGGAGCCGAAGACAAAATCGGACTCGGCGAATCGGTCGGGCGAATGCTGGTCGAAACCCAACCGCCGCACGGCGAAGTTTCGCTCTTGCACGAAGCTTACAAGCTGCAAGTACCGGTTACGGCTCACGTCACCATCGGCACTGACATCATACACATTCACCCTCACGCCGACGGAGCCGCAATCGGCGCAGCCAGCTATCACGACTTCAAACTCTTCACCTCAATCGTGCGGAACCTGGACGGCGGAGGCGTTTACCTGAATCTGGGTTCAGCCGTTACGTTGCCAGAAATCTTTTTGAAAGCCGTCACAGTCGTTCGCAACCTGGGCCATTCGCTGACTGATTTCACCACAGCCAATTTCGACTTCATCCAGCAATATCGCCCGGCCACCAACGTCGTTCGCCGTCCTGTGGCCAACGGAGCCGGCAAAGGTTTCAGTATTACAGGCCATCACGAATTGATGGTTCCATTGCTGGCGGCAGCAATCAAATGTTGGGCTTGAGCTGGCAAGTTTCCACCTGCCGGTTGTCAGTTTTCAGGTGGCGGTTAATAATCCCGAATCGCAAGGAACCTAAAAACTACAACCCGTAACCTACTACCTAAAAATGATTGAACTAGCTATCAGAGCCGCGCGTGAAGCCGGAGCCATTCTGCAGGACTTCGCCGCGCGCGGCTTCCGCATTGAACATAAAGGCCGCATCAATCTGGTCACCGAAGCCGATCTGGCCAGCGAAAGGCACATCAAAGAACTGATCGCATCGCATTACCCGACTCACCGCATTCTGGCCGAAGAAAGCGGAGCCAGCGGGCACGCCTCCGATGAGTACACCTGGATTATTGATCCGCTGGACGGCACTACGAACTTTTCGCATGGCTTTCCGTGTTACGCGGTTTCAATTGGGGTCGAGCACGAAGGACAATCCGTCGCCGGAGTAATTTACGACCCAAGTCGCGATGAACTCTTTGCCGCCGAACGCGGAGCAGGCGCGACTTTGAACGGAGAAAAAATTAGAGTTTCGGAAATTGACACGCTGGAAAAGGCGTTGCTGGTTTCTGGTTTCCCCTATGACGTGCGTGAACGAATGGGCGAATACCTGCCCGCCTGGCGCGAATTCCTGAACCACGCGCAAGCCGTTCGCCGACTTGGAGCCGCCGCGATTGACATGGCTTGCATTGCCTGCGGGCGAATGGAAGGTTTTTGGGAAAAGGGGCTGAACGCCTGGGACGTGGCTGCCGGTTGGGTCATTATCGAAGAAGCCGGTGGCCGTCTGACCAAGCTGGACGGTTCAAAGTTCGACAACCATTCGGCAAGCCTGCTTTGCTCAAACGGAAAAGTTCACGACGAGATGCTGGCCGTTCTGAAAAGCATCGAACCATAACGACAAGAAATTTCGTCCACGAAGACACACGAAGTTTCACGAAGAAAAAAACGCTTCGTGTTTCTTCGCGTGGCTTCGTGGAAGAGAAGCCTCGGAAACAAAATGTCTTCTCAATTCGCCCGCAAACTGAACCTGTTCGACGCTACAATGATTGTCATCAGCGGCATTATCGGTTCCGGCATCTTCATCAACCCGTATATTGTTGCGCAGAAAGTCGGAACGCCGTTTTTGATTCTGGTAGTCTGGATTGTAGGCGGAGTCTTCGCTTTGGCCGGAGCTTTTGTCTTTGCCGAATTGAGCACGGTCATGCCAAAAGTCGGTGGCCAGTACGCTTTCTTTCGCGAAGCTTTTCATCCACTGGTGGCGTTTCTGCACGGATGGTCGCTGATGTTCATCATCCAATCCGGCGCGACCGCCGGCGTGGCTGTCTCGTTTGCTCAGTACTTGCAGAAATTGTTCGGATTTGGAAATAGCTTGGTGACACCTGTGGCAATTGCCATTTTGTTGGGACTGGCTTCGTTTCACGCACTGGGTATTAAGCCCGGAGCTATTCTGCTCAACATCATCACTTTCGGAAAAACTCTGGCGATTGCCGCGCTGATCGTCGGAGCTTTTCTGCTGACCAAGCAATCCGGCATCACGTTCAAGCCTATGACTCCGCCTGATTTGAAAAACTTCGGCTTGCTGTCGGCGTTCTTTGCCGGGCTGGTTCCGACGATGTTTTCTTATGGCGGCTGGCAAAATCTGAACTTCGTTTCTGAAGAAGTGAAAGACCCGCTGCGAAATCTGCCGCGAGCGATTTTGATCGGAGTGCTGTGCGTGATTGCGGTTTATGTCAGCGCGAATTTTGCCTACGTTCACGTGCTGGGAGCCGAAGCCTTGGCGGCAACTGAAACTCCGGCGGCGGATGTGGCAGCAAAACTCGCCGGATCGTTCGGAGCCAAAGCCATCAGTTTTCTGATCGTAGTTTCAACCTTTGGCTTTATGAATCTGGCGCTGCTTTCCGCTCCACGGGTGTATTACGCGATGGGAGCCGACGGCGTCTTTTTCAAGTTCATCGGCAAACTCAACCCTCGCTTTCAAACTCCGACGGCTGCAATTTTGCTGCAAGGCATTCTGGCTGCTGTGTTTGCTATATCGAACAGCTACAAGGAGTTGGTTGGTTATGCGGTTTTTGCCGACTGGATTTTCTTCGCGCTGGCCGGAGCGGCTTTGATGGTTTTTCGCCGCACTATGCCGGATGCTCCGCGCCCGCAACCAGTTCCGCTGTATCCGCTGATTCCAATTCTGTTCATACTGTTTGGGATGGGAATCGTCATCAACACGTTCATCACCGACTGGAAGAACGCGCGCATTGGAGCTTTGATAATTGGAGCCGGCGTTCCAGTCTTTTTCTTATGGAAACGGTTCGGTCAACACCGCGACCGATATGGAGCAAAAAAGAGTTAGCATGAAGAACAGTGTTTATATGACCTGGGCGAAGTATCAAGCTTCGGCTCGATACAATTTGGCAAACAGCGGGATTCTTGGTTGCGACTTGAACGACCTGACAATCACGCTGGAAGACGTGGCCGTCAACGGCCCAAACCACGAAGGCTACGACCCATTGAAGAAAGCCATCGCGGCAAAGTACGGCGTGTCGTCTGACAATGTCATCACGGCGCAAGGAACTTCGATGGCGAATTTTCTAGCGATGGCCACCATCATCGAACGCGGCGACGAAGTTTTGATAGAACAACCGGCTTATGAACCAATGCTTGCTGCGGCAATTTATCTGGGCGCGGAGGTCAAACGCTTTTCGCGCAGCTTCGAAAACGGTTACGCAATTGATGTTGATGAGTTGCGGCAATTGACGACTTCCAAAACCAGACTGATCGTCATGACCAGCCCTCACAATCCCAGCGGGGTTGCCGTCGGCAACGACACGATAAAACAGATCGGTGAACTGGCTTTTTCAGTTGGCGCTCGCGTTTTGGTGGATGAAGTTTACCGTGACATTTTGTTTGAAGACGCCGAAAGTTGCGTTGCCACGCTCGGCAATCAATTCATCACGACCAGCAGTTTGACCAAAAGTTATGGTTTGAGCGGATTGCGCTGCGGCTGGATTTTGTGCGAACCGGAACTGGCGGAAAAGATGCGACGAATGAATGACCTTTTCGGAGCCGTTGGCTCAGTGCCTAGCGATACGTTGTCAGTTGCGGCTTTTCGACAGCTTGATCGGCTGATTGCTCGTACGAGGGCGATGATCGAACCGAACATCAAAATGGTTCACCAGTTTTTGCGCGAACACGAGAACTTGCTGGAATGCGTTGTGCCGCCACGTTCGATGACCGTTTTCCCTCGACTAAAAAATCACGCTGACAGTCAGCCGCTGCACGATCAGTTGCGGCTGCTTGAGACTTCAATCGTGCCTGGAAAATTTTTTGAAGCTCCGCGTCATTTTCGGCTGGGCTTTGCCGTGAAGCCTGAAGATGTCGAAGTTGGGTTGCAAAATCTGTCGAAGGTCTTGCAGCGGCTTGGTTGAACTAAAACAAATGTCATCCATTGAACTTAAAACAATTGGCGTTGTTGTCGGCCCGCATAAAGTTGAGGCCTGGGATTTGGCGCGCCAACTTGACGAATGGTGTCAGGCACGCGGAATTCTGATGAAGCTTCGGGCGATGGAAGAATCACCTCAGCTTGGTGAATTGCCCTTACTACCTGAAATCAACGGTGAGCTTGCCGAAGACATAGATTTGATGGTTTCGCTTGGCGGAGACGGCACAATGTTGGGCGTGGCGCGCTTTGTCGGCCAACGCCAGGTTCCTGTGCTCGGCGTCAATCTTGGCTCGCTGGGTTATCTGACCGAATTTACCAAAGACGAATTGTTCACGGCTCTGGAAAAGTTGCGCGAAGGCAGTTTTTTGGTGGATCGGCGAATGTTGTTGGACGTGCGGCTGGTTCGTGACGGCAACACAGTCGCGTCGCATCGCGCATTGAATGAAGCGGTGGTCAATTTCGGCTCACCTGTCAGAATGATCGAGCTGGAATGTCACATCAACGGAATGTTCGTGAACAGCTTTCGCGCCGACGGAATGATTCTGGCTACGCCGACCGGCTCCACTGCTTATTCTCTTTCCGCAGGCGGGCCGATTGTTCACCCCGGCATGTCCGCGATTTTGCTGACTCCGATTTGCCCGCACACTTTGTCGAATCGTCCGGTAGTGGTTCCGGGCGAAAGTCTTGTAGATTTGATCTTCCCGCAATCTGACAACGACGTCATGTTGACGGTTGACGGACAGGTTGAAGTCAATTTACATCCGGGCGATCAAATCACTGTTCAGCGCAGCCAAACGACTTTCGATCTGATCCGACCGACAAACCGTAACTACTTCGAAGTGTTGCGAAAGAAACTCAAATGGGGGACGAGATGAAGGATGAATTCGGAATGATGAATTCGCGATTCGAGCACAGCTCATTTTGCGATTCATCATTCAGGCTTCAGGCAGGCTTCAGGCAGGCTTCAGACTTCTGAATTCGGAGACAAAATGCTTTTCCCAATCGGCGACGATAATTCACAGCGACAAACGACTCCGGTGGTGACTTATGCTTTGATCGGCGTTAACGTGCTGTTCTTCATTTATCAAACTGGACATCCCGCATTTACCCAAGGTTACAGTTACGTGCCTGCCGAAATCACGAACGGGAGTGACCTGGTCGGTACGTTTAACGTCAGCGGCGGGAGAATCCAGCTTTTCCCGGGACCAACCCCGATTTACCTGACGCTGTTATTTGCCATGTTTATGCACGGCGGCCTGATGCATATCGGCGGCAACATGCTTTACCTGTGGATTTTTGGCGACAACGTCGAAGACAGTATGGGGCGCGGACGTTTTTTGATTTTCTATCTGCTGACTGGGTTGCTGGCCAGTGCCGCTCAGATTGTCGTTAAGCCTAATTCGCTGATTCCGAACCTTGGAGCTTCTGGTGCGATTGCCGGAGTGTTAGGCGGTTATCTGGTTCTGTTCCCCCGCCAATCGGTCAGAGTTTTAATGGGACGCGGCATTGTCGAAGTCCCTGCTTTGATTGTCATTGGCTTATGGGGGCTGATGCAATTTTTCGGCGGCTTCGGCCAGGTGTCCGCACGCGGCGGTGACAGCGGCGGCGTGGCCTATATGGCTCACGTCGGAGGTTTTATTGCAGGAATCGTTTTAGTCTTTTTCTTCCGCGACAATCAACCACGCCGGCAGTTTCACCGTCCGCCTGAACATGACGGATGGCAATAGCCCAAAATGAATTTGCCCAAGACGAGTTTGAAAGATGAATGCGAATTACAAACTGATCACTGACACTGACCAACTGCCGCAAATCGCCGACGAATTGCGCTCGCAGTCGGCGATTGGTTTGGACACTGAAACGACCGGACTTGATCCGCACACCTCAAAGCTGCGCTTGCTTCAACTTGCAACGCCTCAAAACAGCTACATCTTTGATTGCTTCCGACTGCGAGCGGAACAGTTAGCGCCGCTGCTGGAAATCATCGCCGCCGAAAAACCGGTGAAGATTGCTCACAACGCCAAATTCGATTCGAAGTTTTTGCTGAAGCATTTGGGCGTCAGGATGGGTGGAGTCTTTGACACTTATCTGGCCAGTTTGTTAATTGCCGCTGGTGACGAAAATCTTCGCCACGGTTTGGAACCAGTAGTCAATCGCCATCTGAATCAGCAATTGAACAAAGACGCGCAACTCAGCAACTGGGCTGGCGAACTAAGCCTGCATCAACTGGAGTACGCCGCGCGCGACGCTCAAGTATTGCTGCCTTTGCGAGAAAAGTTGTTGGCTGCGCTGGATGAATCAGATTTGCTGCTGACGGCTGAACTTGAATTCGCCGCCGTGCCTGCAATCACTGCCATGGAGCTGGCCGGAGTCTTTCTGGATGTTGATCGCTGGCGAGCATTGCTTGATCGAATGACTGTTCAGAGAGATTCCGTCGCCGACGAATTACGGCAGGTCTTAGGTGCAGGCGCAGCGCAGATGAACCTGTTTGGTGAACCTGAGCCAATTAACTTGGACAGCCCGACACAAGTCAAAGAAGCTTTGGCTCGCATAGGAATCACAGTCGAAGACACACGCGAATGGACTTTGAGCAAACTGGCAGAGGAGCATACGGTTGTTGCCAAAATGCTGGAATACCGTGGCTTGAGCAAGAATCTGTCCTCGTTCGGCGAAAACATTCTGGGATATATCAACCCGGCAACCGGCAGGCTTCACGCGGATTTTCGTCAGCTTGGAACTCCGACCGGGCGCATCACGACTTCGTCGCCAAGTTTGCAGCAAATTCCGCACACGTCTGACTACCGCTCTTGCTTCCGCGCGCCAAGCGGGTCAAAACTGATCGTGGCTGATTATTCGCAAATCGAAATGCGAATACTGGCTGACTTTTCCAAGGATGAAGCTTTGTTGCGCGCTTTCGATTCCGGCGAAGACTTGCATCGAACTACGGCTTCGCAAATGTTCGGAGTGGCGCTGGCCGATATTTCACCTCGACAACGCGAAAGCGCCAAAGGTCTAAACTACGGCTTGGTTTACGGAATGGGAGCGGAAGGATTGGCCGGTCGCATTGGCTCCACGATCAAGGAAGCTGAAGGTTTGATTGATCGTTATTTCAATGCTTATTCCGGCGTCGCCCATTGGCTGCACGAAGCAGGCGAACGCGCCGTCAGCGAACGTTCAGCGCGAACGGCTTCAGGGCGATTGTGGAAATTCAGTCTTGATCCAACCGACAGGGCCGAACAGGCCGCGCTTCGGCGCGTTGGCAAAAACGCACCGATTCAAGGAACTTCATCGGATATTTTCAAACGTTCCATGCGATTGCTTGACGATTCTTTGAGAGGACTGAACGCCCGTATCGTCAACTCCATTCATGATGAAATTGTCGTCGAATGCGACGCCGTCATTGCCGAGGAAATAAAAGAAATCGTTCGCCACGAAATGATTGCCGGAGCAAAAGAGTTTTTGCCGCGCGTCCCTGTCGAAGTCGAAGCTGTTATTTCGGACGCTTGGTTGAAAAAGTAGCGCGAACTATCTGTTTGCGTCGTCTATCAAAGCCAATTGGAAGCCGGCGTTCTATTGGCCAAGCTGGGCAAACTGAACAGGGTTTGACCAGCATTTCTCAAGAGGTTGCCCAAATGAAATACTTCATCACCGGAGCCACAGGCTTCATCGGTGGCCGTGTGGCCAGACAACTGATCGCCGACGGACACGAAGTCGTTGCGCTTGTTCGTTCAAAAGCAAAAGCTGAAAGTTTGTCAAAGATGGGAGTCTCGCTGGCCGAAGGCGACATCACTGACAAGGAAAGCATGCGCCAGCCAATGACAGGAGTTGATGGCATCTTTCACATCGCCGCCTGGTACAAAGTCGGCGAGCGAGATAAATCTGTCGCCCAGGTCATCAATGTCGGCGGAACTCGAAATGTGCTGGAACTGATGAAAGAACTGGGCATTCCAAAAGGTGTTTACACCAGCACCTTGGCTGTTAATTCAGACACCGGCGGCAAAGTCGTTGATGAAAGTTATCGCTTCACAGGTCAGCACTTGAGCGAATATGACCTGACAAAATGGCGCGCCCATTATGAAATTGCCGTGCCAATGATCGAAGCGGGGTTGCCTTTGGTCATAGTTCAACCCGGAGTCAATTACGGCCCCGGCGACACCAGTGCCATTGCTGAAGTTCTGCGACAGTATCTGGCGGGCAAACTGCCAATGGTTCCAGACAAGACTGCCTATTGCTGGGCACACGTTGACGACACCGCACGCGGACACATTCAGGCCATGGAAAAAGGAAAGATCGGCGAAAGCTACTTTATAGCCGGGCCGGTTCACACCTTGTACGATGCTCTTAAAACCGCAGAGAAAATCACAGGAGTAAAAGCTCCTCGGTTGAAAGCTTCTCCTGGAATGCTGAGAGCTATGTCTGCAGCAATGGGTTTGGTCGAAAAAGTAATTCCAGTTTCAGGTCAGTATTCATCTGAAACTTTGCGCGTTTCGGCTGGGGCAACTTATCTGGGAAACAGCGCGAAGGCAGAACGCGAACTGGGATTCAAAGCTCGCCCTTTGGTTGAAGGTTTAAGCGAAACTCTAAACCGTGAAATGAATTCGTAAACCGGCAACTCATTGATCTGACTGTATTTGACTGCCCCGGTGAAGCGTGCGATAAAAGTGTTCACCCTTAATAGAAAACTCCCAGTTAGGATTTGGCGCGACAGTGAAAATTCCATTTGCGGTCAAAGCTGAAAATTTGTCGAAGCTTTACCGGCTTGATTCAAATGTGGAATTTGGCCGTACCTTGCGCGATGCAATAACCGATTCCGCCCGTCGCCTGAATCCTTTCTCGAAAAATAAATCGAAAAATAGAACCGGCAGTGAAAATAGCTTCATGGCCATTGATGACGTCAGTTTCGAGGTCAAACCGGGAGAAATTGTAGGCATAGTCGGTCGCAACGGAGCGGGCAAAAGCACTTTGCTAAAAGTCATTTCACGTGTGACAGAGCCGACTTCCGGCAAAGTGCAAATTTATGGCCGTGTGGGTAGTTTGCTGGAGGTAGGAACTGGCTTCCATCCAGAATTGAGCGGGCGTGAAAACATCTTCCTCAATGGTTCGATTCTTGGGATGAGCCGGGCAGAAATTGAAAGGAAGTTCGATGAAATAGTCGCCTTTTCTGAGATAGAGAAGTTCGTTGACACCCCGGTTAAACGTTACAGCAGTGGCATGTATGTCCGACTGGCGTTTGCCGTTGCTGCGCATTTAGAACCGGAAGTGTTGCTGATTGACGAAGTTTTGGCCGTCGGCGACGCAGCATTTCAGCAAAAATGCCTGGGCAGAATGAACGAAGTTTCCAGAGAAGGCCGAACCATTTTGTTTGTCAGTCACAATACCGCCGCGCTGCTTGGCTTATGCACTCGCGGAATTTTGTTGGAGCAAGGCAAGCTAACTTCAGATGGTTCGATAGAATCGGCGGTTAGCGGTTATTTGAAAGGTGTCACTCTGGGCACTTTGGGCGATTTAACTGAATACAAACATAGAGAAGGAAACGGGCGAGTTCGGTTTACCAATGTGTCGTTTGAAGATCTTGAGGGCAATGCTGTAACACAAGGAATTTCAGGCCAACCATTTGTTATCCGATTGGATTACGAGTCCAATGGTACGAATCAATTACCACGCAGCCGGGCGTCAGTTGCCGTTTACGATAATTTGGGACAGGCGCTTTTTAATTGTTCCACCGAGCTTGTAGTTTCCGCTCCGATAAATTTGCCTCCGCGTGGCTCTGTTAAATGTGTAATACCTCAACTACCTTTAACTCAAAGCAACTATCTTTTGACATTTTTTCTGGAAGTTAACGGAACCGTCGAAGATTGGCTTCACAAGGTAATTGAACTGCCGGTTATTGACGGCGATTTTTACCAGACTGGGAGGTTGTACCCGCAAGGGTGGCAAGGTAAGGGTGTCCTGGTTCCTCATACCTGGATTATTAACGACAAACTATGAAATCACTTTCGATATTGGAGAACATAACGATGCTGAGATTTTTTCAGACCGGGTTGGTATTGCTAAGCGTTTTTTTCTGCGCTTGCCAGGCATCGCCGGAAGTTCAGCCAAACTCCGCTGGCGATGTAAAGGCAGAGATAGCGACTAATCCCCTGCCCGATGCGGGCAAAATGATTCGGAAAATGATCACTCAGGATGGTTGCAAGGACTTTGTGGCTGAAATGCGAATGACTTCAGAATCCATCAGTGGAAAATCCAGCCACGTCGAAGTTCGTTTGCAGCGAAAGTATACCGACAACGTCGTTTCCACTTTTTTGACAGTGCTTTCGCCGAAGCAAGATTCGGACAAGGCGATTCTGGCAATTGAAAACAGCGAAAAACCAACAGAGGCATTTTCATATCTAGCTGGGCTAAAGAAACTAGCGAAGCTAAATTCGTCGCGCCCGCTTGGATTCCGAGGAGCCAAAGTGACGGTTCAGGAGTTGCTGGGAATGGAGCTTGGCCATTACTCACACGATACGGGTGAAAGGGTCAATGAAGACGGCAAGTCGCTTATCAAGATAACTTTCCAGGCCAAACCTGACCTTAATCTGGTTTTTCCACGAATCGTTGGCTACTTTCACGAAAAAGAAGAAGCTCCAGCACGCTTTGAACTGTTTGGTGAAAATGGGGAGTTGGCCAAAAAGCTGGTTATTGATGAAATGAAAAACATACAGAATCGCCAAACCGTCACTCAGGTAACCATTGAAGATGTTAGCCAGAAGCTTAAATTAAAGATGGAAACGACGAAGATCGAGTACGACAAAGGGTTATCGGACAAGATTTTTACTGAAGATTACCTAAAAAACTTCATCACCGATGCAAGCAACAAACGGTAATACGGCAACCGAGGAACACTGAAGAATGAGTCGTTTCGTTATCTCCCATCCGCGGCTGATTATTGCCATAGTTATATTACTGACAGTCATCTTTGGCTTTGGTTTGCGGCGAGGCATGACTTTGGACGTTTCGCCGCTGAGCTTTGTCGCTGAAAACAGCCAGGAACGTCGGGATTTTGCTGAAGCTCGCAAGCATTTTGGCGCTGACGATTTTTTGTTGATCGCAGTAGTTTGCGATGATGTTTTTTCTGCAGACAATCTGACACGCTTAAAAAAGCTCCACGAACAAATTGAACGTGTCAAAGGTGTTGGTGAAGTCCTAAGTCTGGCCAACGTGCCTTACGCCCGCAGTCAGGGCGATGGTGTTTCACTGGAAAAGCTGATCCCCGGTTCGCTGGATGACAAGGCGCGACTGGAAGAAGCACGCACAGTGGCCACGACCGACCGGATGTTTGCAGGCAATCTGGTTTCACAGGATTCTCGCACCGCCGCCTTAAACGTGCTGCTCAAGTCAGAGCTGCCAACCGACCGCAGACACGAAATCACCAGAATTATTTATGATCTGACCCGCTCTGCTGGCTTCAGCAAAACCTTTTTCGCTGGCGACCCTTTTGCTCAGCTTCACGGCACTCAATCTCTCAAAAACGACTTGAAAACTTTGCTGCCGCTGACGCTGCTGATGATCGTAGTGTTGCTTTGGCTCTGTTTCCGCTCAATGATGGCGGTGTTACTGCCTATGGCTACGATTGGCATCGGCCTGGTTTGGTTGATGGGTTTGATGGCTTACTTCGGAACGCATTTTACGATTCTGGTGTTGATGCTGCCGACTGTAATGCTTGCAATCGGTTGTTCATACATGTTTCACGTCCTAAACCAGATTGGGATAGCTTGCCGGGATAGAGAGTCGGGCGACTTTCGATTGGCTATTGAAGAAGCAATGCGATTCATCAATCTGCCCGTTCTGGTTTCAGCCTTGACGATCATTGCAGGATTTTTGTCACTGGCATTTACTGAAATCATTGCAATTCGTTCGACTGCGATTTACTCGGCCATCGGCGCAACGCTGACAATGGTTCTTTCGCTGACTTTCATTCCGGCTGTGCTGATGGTTATGCCTCCACATAAAATGACATTTCGTGCGGGCTTGACTGGTCGAATGGTCGGATTTTTGGAAAACACGGGGCGCTGGGCGACTTCGCATCAAAAGTTGCTATATGTGGTAACGATCATCATCGTCGCAGTTAGTGTGGTTGGAATGGGCCGCATCAAAGTTGACATTGATTTCTTCCACTTCACCAAACCGGGCACTGAAACTTCGATTGGGTTTATCGAGGTCAACAAACGACTGTCCGGAGCTGTGACTTTCGACATCATCGTCGAAGGCAAGGAAAGCGGCGCGATCGAAAAGCCCGAAGTGTTGGAGCGTATCTCGCAGCTTCAGGCCTTTGCAGAACAGCGCAGAGATTCAAACGGACAAGGAATTGATCGCTCTCTTTCAGTTGCCGACATTATCAAACACCTCAATCGGGCTTTTAACGGCAACGATCCACAGCAATACAAAATCCCTGCTGACGAAAAGGTGATTGCCGACTTGTTTGCCGACCGTGATCAAATGAAGGGCTTTTTGACCGAAGACGGAAAAACGGCGCGAGTGCTGATTCGCTCTACGCTTTCCGGTTCGCAGGCTATGGCTGGAGTGGTTCGTGAAGTCGAGCAAAAAGGCAAAGAATTATTGCCGGAGTTCAGGGTTTATGCCACGGGAACTTTTGTTCTACTCAATCGAACTTCGGATCAAATCGGCGGTGAGCAAATACAAAGTATAGGCATCGCATTGGTGACGATTTTCTTGATGCTGGCGATTCTATTTCGTTCGTTGCGAGTTGGGCTGACGGCTTTGGTTCCGAATCTGGTTCCAGTTGTCTTCTTTTTCGGCTTTATGGGATGGCGCGGGATCAAGTTGAATCTGACGACCAGCCTTGTGGCGAGCATCGTGCTGGGGTTGGCTGTTGATAATGCCGTGCAGTTCATTGTTCGATTCCGCCGAATTCAGAAGGCCGACGAACCTTTGCGCGAAGCAATTATCGAAAGTATGCGGCTGTCAGGTCGCCCCATCATTTACGCCAACATTGCGCTGGCTGCGACGTTTGCCGTTTTTGCCATTTCGAACTTCCAACCAATCAGCGATTTTGGACTGCTTTCGGCGGTGACGATTTTTGGCTGCTTGGTAGAGGATTTGGTGCTGCTGCCATCCCGCCTGACTTCGCCAATTTTTCGAGCCAAGTAGTATTGCTATGATTT
>JBGAPB010000104.1:0-17260 GCA_044221525.1 Blastocatellia bacterium
GCAAATGCCACACTCGCGAAGACGGCAAAGTCTTTCCTTCATCAGGTTTGAATTAACCACACCATTGTCAATTCGGAGATTCCAGTTATGAAAATTGTTGCCCTGGCTTTTCTTGCTTCAGCATTGTCGGTTGCCGCGCTGTTGCCCGGTTACATTCAAAACGCTCAAACAACCCAAAACGATCCTGCTGATCTGGTTTTCAAAAACGGCAACGTTTACACCGTCAACGAAGCTCAGCCAAAAGCCGAAGCCATTGCCGTCAAATACGGACGAATCATTTTCGTAGGCTCGAATGCCGACGCGAAAAAGTATGAAGCCAAGAAAGCCGCAAACGTCATTGACCTGAAAGGCGCGACGGTCGTGCCCGGTTTGGCCGACGCTCATTACCACTTTGCCGGAGTCGGTTTCCGCGAAATGAACCTGAATCTGGAAGGAACCGTCAGCCTTGAAGATTTTCTGGCCAAGGTCAAAGCTCGCGTGGACAAAGCAAAACCTGGCGATTGGGTGACTGGTCGCGGCTGGATAGAAACTTTTTGGAAGCCGCAGGCATTTCCTACGCGATGGGATTTGGACAAAATCTCGCCCAACAATCCGGTTTATCTGACGCGAGCCGACGGTCATGGCGGCATTGCCAACAGCGCGGCTCTGAAAATTGCCGGTATTGATAAAAACACCGAAAGCCCGTTCGGCGGCGAAATCATGAAAGACAAAAAATCCGGCGAACCGAATGGCATGTTGCTGGATCGCGCTAAAGCCCTGGTCGGTCGTCATGTTCCCGGTGCAACGAAAGCCGACGCTGAACAGGCGTTGTTGCTGGCAGACAAACGCAGTCTTTCTCTTGGCTGGACTCAGGTTCAGGACGCAGGGGTTGGTTGGGATCAGATCGAAATGGTCAAAAATCTTTACGGCGAAAAGAAGCTGAAGATTCGTTTGTACGAAGCCATTCGTGGCCCCGGCGCTGACGCTGAGCGGTTGTTGCGCGAAGGCGCTCAGGTTGGTTTGTACGACGGAAAGCTGACTGTTCGAACCATCAAAGTAAGCATTGACGGCGCGCTTGGTTCAAAAGGCGCGGCCCTGTTAGAAAATTATGCAGACCACGACACCAACGGCTTTCTGACTTTTAAGGACGAACAGGTTCTGCCAATGCTGGCCGATGCCGTCAGAAAAAACATTCAGGTCGAAACTCATGCCATTGGCGATCGCGCCAACCGCACGATTCTTGATTGGTATGAAACGGCTTTTAACGAAGTGCCTATGATCCAGCGAATTGATCGCAGCCCGCTGCGCTGGCGCATTGAACACGCACAAATTTTGAACCCGGCAGACATTCCTCGCTTTGCCAAACTTGGCGTGATTCCTTCGATGCAACCTTCGCACGCCATCGGAGATTTGCACTTTGCTCAAAGCCGATTAGGTTTGAAACGTCTGGAAGGCGCTTATGCCTGGCAAACGTTGATCAAATCCGGCGTCGTCATTGCCGGAGGCTCGGACGCTCCGGTCGAACGTGGCGAACCGATGATTGAATTTTACGCGGCGGTCGCTCGCAAAGATCAAAAAGGATTTTCCGGCGAAGGCTGGCACCCGGAAGAAAAAGTCACGCGCGAACAGGCATTAAAGATGTTCACCAGTTGGGCGGCTTATGCAGCCTTTGAAGAGAAAAAGCGCGGCTCGATTGAACTGGACAAGTGGGCTGATCTGACCATTCTTTCAGCCGACATTATGCAAATTCCAGAAGCTGAAATTCTGAAAACCAAGTGCGTGATGACGGTTGTCGGCGGAGAAATCGTGTTTGATTCCACCGGTAAACGATAATCTTACTTTGCGATTTCGTAGAGCTTGAATGCGTCGAAGAAAACCCTGCCGGTCAGCAGACAAGGCGGATCAGGACATGGCTGGCGTTGAAATCGAATAGTGACGGCTTCAGTTTTGGCAGTAGTAGTGAACTTGATCTGTTCTTCGCGCCAGGCCAGATTGCCGTTTGGCAATGGGTCATTAACAGCGCGCAGCCTGCCGGCATTCGCGGCGTCAACAACTTCCAGAGTAAGCATGCTCCACCCGCGTAATTCTTCTGTTTTGACGGCATAACCAAGTTGATAAGTGGTTGAGGGTTTAACCATCACGGTTTGCGTGAAGAAAGTTTGCGGAATATTTTCCCGCACCTCAAAACTTGCGCGCAATGATTGTTGGCCGTCATTCGGCGCTTTGCGATCAAGCGAAACTTTGACCCCGCCCATTGGCGCGATTCGCCAAGTCAAAAAAGGCACTTTTGAATCCAACGAAAGCTGGTTTTCAAAACTTCCATTTGCCAACACAGAATCCGTGTCAGGTGTTGGACGATCAGGCATCGGCGCAGAATTCCAGACTTCGTAAGCCGCGGCCATCTGTCCGGCATAAAAAAGTGCGGTTGAAACCTGTTGAGCTTCGACAGCTGTGTGAGCCGCAGTTTCCCGCCAGACGGCCATCGCATCCGGCACTCGGTCGCGCGCAACCAACAGGGCAATCATTTGCGAACGCGATTCCCCTGTCGGAGCCAAGGCTGAAAAAATCGCTCGCCCGTCACCTTGAAATGCTTCCCAAGCGTAATCAAAAACCAAAGGCAACGCCGAAGGCCGCCCGGCCAGCGCCTGTCGCAGCTGAGCAAACGACGCTTCGCGATCACCGCTCCGCAACAAATAATTGCCCAACGCCCAACGCGGCTCGAAATGTCGCGGAGCCAAGGCAATCGAACGTTCCAACGACGCCCGCGCTTCGGCCTGAACTCCAGCGCGATCCAGCGCACGTCCAAGCGCCAGCCAGGCACGATAATCTTCCGGGCTGATTTTGGTTGCCGTTCGCAATTCGTCCAGCGCTGTTTTCATACGCTCTTCGTTTTGCTCTTCGCTTGCTGCCGCCAGATAAACTGCGCCACGTCCAAGATGAACCAGCGGATCGCGTTCGGCTAAACCAATGGCAGTGTCAGCGCCTTGAAGTTTTGCATCCGGCGACAATTCCTGGCTTCGCTGAACAAAAGTAATAAAACCATCGCCAATCGCCGGGCGAGCAACCGTCCAGATCAACACGCCGATTCCGACAAGCGCAAGAATCAAAATCAGCAAACGAACCGGTATCGGACGAACAGATATAGTGACCATAACGAGGCGGAGACTACATAATCGAAGGCCACACAGCAAGCCGGTCGCGCCGACTGAAACTCAATAAAGACTTGAAGTTAAACGGATTGACAGCTTTCAAGACCATCGGCGATACTGGCTGCATCCGGTGCCTGTTCATTACGATAAAGACCTCGCTGAGCATTTGAAATCAAGAATTCCCCTCTCTACTTTTCAAAGTTCAGTTCTTCGTTTTGAAACAGCTTGGTCAGTCGTGCGGAATTTCCAGGCAAAACTCCCCTGCTGAAGTACCAGCAGTAACTTACGTCGGGCCAGTTGCCCAACCGGCTTTGCGTATCGGGCAGTGACGTTGACTGGGCGTGACTGAAAGGAAATTTATGCTTTTGAGAAATTTCAAGTTATTGGCGCGTTTATTTTTCGCTTGCTCAACCATCACGGTTTGGGCTTTAGCCCAAACACCGATTCCTCCCATACAACCTTCGGACTCACAGCCTGGAAAAACTGCTGCTAACCAAGCAGGAGTTCCGGCGGCCACTCAAACACAGGATCAGAACTATCGTGTCGGCCCCGGAGACATATTGGACATTCGCGTTTTTAACCAGGCTCAATTGAGCGGGGAGCGCCGTGTAAACGAAGTTGGCCGCATACGAATGCCATTTATCGAAGAGTTTCAGGTCGCCTGCTTGACTGACACCGAAATTGCACAAGTCATTGCGGCAAAATACAAAAAATTCCTGCGCGATCCTCAGGTTGATGTTTTTGTGAAAGATTATAAAAGCTTGCCCGTGGCCGTAATTGGCGCTGTCAATCAGCCGGCGCGTTTTCAGTTACAACGTCGTGTCAGATTGCTTGAGATGCTGTCCCAGGCTGGTGGCCCAAGCAACCGCGCAGGCAACATCATTCACATCATCCACAGCAATGATTACGACTTTTGTCAGGGCAATTCAGGCAAAAACGCGCCAACGACTGATGGCAAACCGACGACTGCAGCTTCAGCAGCTGAAGACCAAGCCGACACGATTTCAATATTGACCTCGCTTACCACTGTAAAATTGCGCGATTTACTTGCAGGCAGGTTGGACGCGAATTTGTATGTTCAACCCGGCGATATTATCAGCCTTCCCGAAGCCGATCAGATTTACGTCACCGGCGCGGTCAATCGCCCGGGAGCTTATGCTCTGACAACCAAAATTACGCTTACTCAAGCAATCGGGCTTGCTGGCGGCATCAATATGGAAGGCGCTAAAAATCGTGTCCGGTTGCTTCGCCAGGAACCGGATTCCGACAAACGCACCGAAGTCGTTTATAACATTGGCGACATAACCAAACGCAAAATCGAAGACATCGTCTTGTTGCCAAATGATATTGTCGAGGTACCTACTTCATTAATGCGGACTGCTTCGCGTAACATGCTTGGTGTTAGTATCAGCATGCTTAGCGCACTCCCTTATTTCATCATTCGGTAAACCAATTGGCATTGATAGATAAACAACACCTACCGTTTATGCAGGAAGATAACAAAAATAAAATGATGACCGCTGAAGAAGCGGCAGCACTGTTGGATATGCGCCGCGATTACGTTTATGGTCGAGGTGTAACGGCGGAAACCGAAGAAACCCACCTGCGTGATTACTGGCGCATCATTCGCCGCAGACTTTGGATCCCGATCAGTATAGTTATTCTTTCGGTAACATTGGCTACTATTTACAATCTTCGCCTGCCAAACATATACGAAGGCGTCACCGAAATTGAGATGGAGCGCGAAGACAGAGTTGTTAATGTCAAAGATTTGCAGATCAACATGGCCGGCGGCGACGATACCCAATACATCAATACCCAATTGAAGATCATGCAAAGCCCGCGCGTCGCTTACCTTGTCGCCAAATCGCTTGACCTGGAACACAACACCGATTTCTTGCCGGGTTTTCGCCCTGCTGGCCAAAACTCTAAAGCCTCAACTCTGGAAGTTACAAACGGCGAAAGCGATGAACAAACAGAAATGCACAGACTGGAAGCTTTGACCGACACTCTGCTTGGCAACATGGAAGTCAAGCCGGTGCGCGAAACACGCTTGGTTGAAATTCATTACCGGCATACAAATAAAGAGTTGGCGCAAAAAGTAGCCGACACTTGGGCAGAAGCATACATTAAGCATATTTTCGACAGTCGCCAAGAATCAAACAAATATGCGGATACTGTTCTGGAAAAAAATATTGCCGACTATAAATTGAACGTAAAGGAAGCTGAAGAAAAGCTTTTGAATTATCGTCGCACTAACCAGATTTTGGATTTTGGGGAAAAAGAAAGCACGGTTTCCGAGCGATTGGTGGCGCTCAATCAGTTACTTCTGCAAGCTGAAACCGAGCGCAAAAACGCTCAACTGGTTTACGAAATGGGGCGCAATGTTGCCGACGTTACCACCTTACCTGAAATACAGCGCGACCCTGTTGTGCAGGAACTCAGCAAAAAAATTACTGAACTACGTCAACACAAAGAACAATTACTGGTTGAGTTTACGTCTGAGTGGCCTGAAGTGAAAAAAGTTGAGCAGCAGCTTGCCCGACTGGAAGGTGAGTTGCGCGCATCGCATCAACGGATATTGACCACGACCGAAAACTTGTACCGCGCTGCTGTGCAAAAGGAGGATTCGCTGCGAAAGGCGTTTGCCCAACAACGTGTCGAAACCTTGCAACAAAATGAAGGCGCAATCACGGCCAAGATGCTTCAACAGGAAATTGACACCAACCGTCGCATGCTAGACAACCTGATGCAAAGCCAGGGGGGAGTCAAAGTTTCAGCTGCCGGTCTGATGAAAAACAATATACGTATTACCAAAACCGCTGTTTTGCCTCGTACACCCGTCGCGCCCAAACGTACGCAAAACATTTTGCTTGCCGCCTTGCTTGCCCTGATTGGCGGAGTCGGACTTGTTCTGTTCCTGGATTACATCAACAACAAGATAGAGTCGGTGGAAGATATTGATCGTTACATGCGACTGCCTGCGCTTGGCGTTATACCGGTCTTGCAAGGCGTTGGTAAAACAAAAAGATTGCTTGGCGGCAAAAACGGCAAGGAACTTGCACCGGCTGGAGCAGGCGCAAACGGTTCCGTTATTTTGACAGAAGTAGAGGCCAACTCATCCATTGCCGAAAGTTACCGGCAACTTCGTACTGCCCTGTTACTATCTTCTGCCGGTCATGCCCCCCGTACTTTATTGATTACCAGCAGCCAGCCTGCGGAAGGCAAAACTACCACCAGCGTCAACACAGCGATTTCTTTGGCGCAAACCGGAGCGTCAGTGGTTATTGTTGATGCAGATTTGCGTCGCCCGCGTGTCCATAAAATTTTTGGCTTGAAGAATAACGCCGGTTTAAGCAATTACCTGGCAGGCGACGGTGATCTTGCCTCTATGATTCAGATTGCCATGCCCAATCTGTACGTTTTGCCGGTTGGCCCGTTACCCCCCAACCCCGCGGAGTTGCTTGGGTCAACCAGAATGAAAAATGTAGTCGAGACTCTTTCGACTAATTTTGATTACCTGGTCATTGACTCGCCTCCCGTATCCTCGTTTGCCGATAGCTTGATTTTGTCTTCGCTGGTTGAAGGTGTAATCATCGTGGTCAAGGGCGGTGTTACCCCGCGCGAAATGGCACAACGCACCAAAGCGCATTTACAATCGGTAGGCGCAAAAATACTCGGCGTTGTAATAAACCAAATCAAGTTACAACCTCACGATTATTATTACTACTCGACTTATTATAGTCGTTACTATTACGGTAATGGCGACGGCGCGATTGATGCCGAAAAAGAAAACGTATAGATCCCAAACCTTCCAGATTGCCGCAATGCCTAAACTTGATCAGCCTTCTTCAATCGAGGTTTCTGTTATTGTGCCTGTTCATAACAGACAAAGTGAATTGAAAGAATGCCTGCTTGCGTTATCAGTTCAGGATTATCCTAAAGACAAGTTTGAGATAATTATTTGCGATGACGGTTCAACCGAAAACATCTCTGACGCTGTTGAATACGCCCGAAATTTGGGCATTGCATCGGTCTATGCGCGCCAGGAAAGGAAAGGGCCAGCTTCAGCTAGAAACCTGGGCATACTTCAAGCCCGCGGATCAATCATCGCAATGACCGATAGCGACACCATTCCAGACCGTGCCTGGCTAAAGAATCTTTGCTCCGCTCTGAATGAATCGCCTGAAGCTGCTGGAGTTGAGGGCAGGGTGGGTTCGCTGAATGATCTGGAGTTTATTCCCTTAGGAGAAGGACCGGCCAATAAATCCGGTAATGTGTATCTGACTTGTAACTGTGCCTATCGTCGCGAAGTGTTATTTCAGGTTGGCGGTTTCGATGAAACTTTCCCTTATCCTGCCTACGAAGACGTCGAGCTTGCTGCTCAGGTAAAAACCATAGGCTCAATTTTATGGCAGCCCAACGCTTTGGTTATTCATCCACAGAGAGCTTTAACCTTGCGAGCCGTGCTGAAGAAGCTGACGCATTGGGAGTATGTGCTAGTAATGGCTTTTCGGTTTGGTTATTTTGCCTGGCCTCAATACCAGACAAAACACCCCAGGTTACGAGCTATTGCCTTGTCTGTACTGGCGTTACCTTTTTCGAAGATAAGGGCGGCGGCTGATTGCCTGATGGTTTTTCCTTCAGCCTCACTCAAATTATTAGCTTTTGCATTTGTGGAATGCCTGGGAGCTTTATTTTTCGTGGCACCCAAAGCTTTATTTGGCGATTACGCTTCGAAATCGGTCAGAGGTAATTACTTAAACAAACGGGTTTAGTGTCTTAATTGTTACGAGCTAGTTCCATACTGACTTCAAACCCGTATGGTTTCAGGTTACGCGCAGCGACTGTGCCTTGACAGGCTTCGATGCAGGTTTTGACAATGGCCAACCCCAAGCCTGCTCCGCCGGTTGTCCTGGCCCGGTCGGATTCAGGGCGATAAAACGGATCGAATAATTTGCCGATTTCTTCTTCAGGCACGCCTGCGCCGCAATCAGCAACAGTCAATCGCACCCGATTTTCGACGGGTGAAGCCGCGATCGTGATTGGCCCTGCCTCCGCTGCATATCGAACTGCGTTGCGAATGACATTGGCCAGTGCGCGGGTGAGCAAATCGGGCTGAACCATTACTTCCAGGTTTGCATCCATTTCGATTTTGAATTCGAACCCTGATGCTTCACGGGCAACAACTTGTTCAACCAGCGGCAGCAATCTTACAGTTTCAAGCCTGATGACCGAAGTCTTCAATCCAGCACGAGCATAAGCCAATAACTCCGCCACCAATCTGGCCATCAGTTCAACTTCTTCTTGAACATCGGCGATGTATTTTTGCCCAGCCTGATCGGTGCGTTCTTCCAAAATACCTAGGGCAAATTGCATCCGTGCCAGTGGCGAATTCAGTTCGTGTGAAATGTCGCCCAGAAAACGTTTCTGCCCGGTTACAAATCCGCCAAGCCTGCCAGCCATATGATTGATGGCTCTGCCCAAACGGCCCAGTTCGTCGCTGCGATGTTCGTCAACGCGCACGTCGAAGCTTTCCTCGGCAATCTTTTCGGCGGCTCCTGTGATTTGCCGTATGGTTTTGGTCAGACTGCGAACAAATGGGAACCACAACAAAATAGAAAGCCCGAACACGACTACGGCAATCACCAACCAGGGTTTCGGATCGAAAAAGATTCCGTGGCCAGTGATGGAATCGGATGAAGCCGTAAGCGAGGCACGAATCGGATCAGGATTGCCAAACTCATACACCGGGATCCGCACCACAGCCCAATAGCGAGTTGGGTTGGAGGTTTTCAGCGTGGAGACCGGAAACGGCCTGGGCCGTGGTGGAGGTGGCCGGTTCGCAGGTGGACCGCCTGCGGATTCCACGGCTTCGGGCGGAGGGAGTTGCCCCAAGGGACGCGCTTTAATTTGTTCTACAACCTCCGCAGGGATTACCGCCCCCTGACCAACCAATTTTTCCCCGTCATTGGTGTAAATCGAAAAATCCAGCCGGTACATTCGGGAATACTGCTGCAAGATGGTTTCGCGCTGGGCGAAAGTTTTATCGCGAATGTCGTCGGTGATTGCCCGTGCTATGTTTTCGATCCGGTCGCTTGCACCCGCCAGCAGGGGCGAATTTGGCTCCAACCGAAATTGCAGATTGAACAACACAAACAGGACTCCGCCTATAACGCCCAGATTCAAAAAGAACCACAGCATGATTTTGGCAAAAAGTGACAGCCGCAATTTCATCGCTCGCCCTCCGCACTGCGAATCAGCATATACCCGGCAGAGCGCACCGTTTTGATGAAGCGCGGATTTTTAGGGTCGTCACCCAGCTTTCGCCGCAGCGAAGAAATATGCACATCAACCGAACGGTCAAAGACTTCGTAATTTCTGCCGCTGATTTCGTCCAGCAATTGATCCCGGCTGAGCACGCGGTCTGCGGCGCGCGCCAGACAAAACAACAAATCGAATTCAACAGCTGTCAGCGTCAGAGTTTGATCAGCCAGCGTCGCACGGCGCGCGGCTGAATTGACACGCAAATTGTTGACGACGATTTCTTCGTTTTCAGTTGGCGGCTGGCTGGCTGCAATCTGCGAACGCCGAGTGACTGCGCGCAATCTGGCCAGCAATTCACGCGTTGAAAATGTCTTGGGCAAATAATCATCCGCGCCGATTTCCAAACCGACTATGCGGTCGGATTCATCGCCCAACGCAGTCAGCATCAACACCGGAACAACCGAACTCTTGCGAATTTGCCGTAAGACCTCGAAGCCATTCATTCCGGGCAGCATCACGTCCAGAATCACCGCCTGATAACTCGCGGCCAAGACTTTTTCCAAGCCCGCCGGGCCGGTATGGGCGGTTTCGACTTCGTACCCCATCGGTTCCAGATACTCTTTGACCAGCCGACAGAGTTTCACATCGTCATCAATCATCAGAATTCTTGCAGGTGAATAACTAACGCTTTCCATAATGGGCATCAAAATTTTTGCCGGTGAATAATTCACGATTTCCATAACGCGGCGGAGTTTAACGCAGCATTTGCGCTCAGGCAGCCGGATTTACCATCGCTTTACAATTCTCTGGTCGAACAAAATCAAACCTTAACGTTTACCCGATATTCTCTCTTTCACAACGAAGGCAGTCAGACGATTGCCTTCGTTGCGCTTTGAACACCAAACAATGGTAGGGCGACCTGCCGAGGTTGTCCCGCTTACTCGAAAGATAACTTTCAAGCGGACCAGACAAGCTTGTCAGCTTGCCCTACTTTTTCTGAAGGAGAGAAAAGTATGAAAACCAAAAAGATGATTTTGATCGGAGCCGCGCTGGTTGCGGTTCTGGCTGTGACGGGATTCAGAATGGAAGCAGGTTCTTTAGCCGCTTGCGCTCAACAAGGACCACCTCCACCTCCGGGACAGCGCGGGCCGGGCGGACCAGGCGAACCGGGTGGCCCAGGCGGCGACAGAATGTTTGAACGATTGAACCTGACCGAAGCGCAGAAACAAAAGATCGAGTCATTGCGCGAAAGGCAACATGCCGACGCCGAGCAATACCACGAACAGTTGCAGAGCCTTCACGAACAGATGCGCGCAATTGTCGAAGCCAGCAACTTTGACGAAACTGCCGCTCGCGCGCTGATTGCCAAAGAGTCGCAAATCATGGCCGAGTTGAATTTGATTCGCGTCCGCACTGACAACGCTGTTCACAACACTTTGACGGTTGAACAGAAAGCTAAACTGGACGAGTTGCGCCGCAACCAAAGAAGGCCGGGATACAACAACTAAACGAAGGGCATGGAGTTCAAGCTTCAGCTTGCTGGTTCGACAGAAGGCTAAGGCCTGGACTCCGTGCTTTTTTATGGAGGGAGTCATGAAAACAGTCTTTACAGCCTTTTTCTTGCTGGCTTGCAGCGCTATCGCTTGCGCGCAACCGCCCGGCGGACAAGGCGACGGCATCTGGCTTCGCAACGCTTATTACGGCGAAGCGCAAACCTTTGACCGTTGCCTGGGTCATCAACCTGGCAATGGTCAATATCATCACCACGTTCAACCAATCTGTTTGCGCGCGCAACTTGAGGATAATCTGGAGACGGTTTCTACGTTACGCATTGGAACTGTGTACCGCGAAAAGACAACCGGCTGGAAGCATTCGCCGATTCTGGGCTGGATGTTCGATGGCTATCCAATTTATGGCCCGTATGGATATTCAGACCCAGCCAATCCAAACAGCGCGGTCAAACGGCTGAAACCCAGCTTCCGTTTGCGAACGATGACTCAGCGGACTTCGTTGCCGGATTGGGCGCTGGCGCGTCACACCGGGGTGCCGCAACAACTTAGCGCTACTCAGCAGGGGCCTGACGTTTCTGACACGTTTCCGCTGGGGCGTTACATCGAAGACCACGAATTCGTTCAAGGTTTGGGCGATCTGGATGTTCATAACGGGCGATTCACCGTCACGCCGGAGTTTCCCAACGGAACTTACGCTTATTTTGTGACGATCAACGACGATGGTTCGCCCGCGTTTCCTTACGTCATTGGTTTGCAGTTTTATGGCAATGTCACCGGCAGCAGCAACGCCGCCGCTCCGACCAACGCTCAAGGCTATTTCAGCAACGGGACTTATTCGCAAACCATACCGAACGCGCCGCAATTGAATTCGTGGCTGACCAAAAACTCTCAGCAAAATGCGCAAGTCATCAATGGCTTCGACCCGACCGCCGGAGCGCAATCCACCTGGCCAGTGACACGGCCAACCGGCGCGCAAGTCAGCGGCGGACAGGCAACGGCAGTCAAAGCCGATTCGCAAAACATCAGTTTCACAGACGCAGCGGTGTATCTGACCGCCAACGGATTGGGCAGTTACACGATGGGGCCATGGTTTATTGACGGCGGTAATGGCGGAGTTTTCATGAACTTCCCGACGGCGCAAAACGTCCGCGCGCAATTTCCTCGCAGTCCGTCATCAGCCACGACCAAACGCAATACGACTCTGGGAGCCATCGGATTGTGGGTGAACGGTGTAGCAGTTTTTGACGGCGCCGATGGATCAAGTTACAGCAACGCAAACCGCAATGACGTTGGTGGCGGAATTGTACGGTTGAGCTCAATTCATGTTTCGGCGGCTTCCTTTGAAGGCGGGCCGACTGCGCCGGGCGCGTTGATGGCTGCGTTCCCAATGTTTGGCGCAAAGCTGGCAACTTCATCTGCCGGAGCTTCTTCGCCTGCGTGGCCTACGACTTTGGCCGGAGCCAGCGTCAACATACGTGACGCCGCCGGAACCAATCACGCGGCGACAATTTCTTACGCTTCGCCGACTCAATTGAATTATCGCGTGCCAGACAACGCCGCAATCGGATTGGCCACTGTAACGATCACTGCTGGGGGAGTTTCAATTCCCGGAGCCATCAACATCGTCTCGGCTTATCCGAACTTGTTCAACTTTGGATCTGACAGCATCGTCGCCGGATACGTTTTGCGAGCGCGCAGCAACGGCCAGCAAGTGATTGAACCGATTTACGATTTTTCAGGAGCAAGCAATAACGCCTTTGTGCCAATTGACCTTAGAGCGGATTCCGACGCGGTTTATCTGGTTTTCTTCGGCAGCGGACTGGGCAGAAATCCGCAAGTCAGCGTCAGCATAGGCGGCGTCACTCTGACTCCGGCTTATGCTGGGCCGCAGGGAACTTTCACTGGGTTGGATCAATACAACGTGCTGTTGCCGCGCTCGCTGGCTGGCAAAGGCAAAGTCGGTATAGTCACCACCGCCGATGGTCGAGCTTCAAACCAGGCCAATGTTTCGATCAAGTAGCTAACCTTTCAGAGTTCGCGCTTCAACACGCTGAAGCGCGAACTCTGAACAGCAGTTGAGGATTGCCGTCAATGGTGAACTGGAAATATGCAATTTGCCTGCTTTGCTTGTTGATTCCCGGCGCGTTTGCCGCAGAGCCAGTCAGCACGGTCTGGATCACGAATCAAAATCCGGCAGCCAAAAACAATCCACAACTGGCGCGGGTTCAACCCGAAGTCCACGCCGTCAACGTGTCGGATCGTTTTGTTGAAATTCAATCCGGCGGAATTTCGCTGCATTACCTGGGAGTGTTGCAAAGCCCGGCGGATCACATCGAACGCATTCGCCAGTTGCGCTTTCGCATTCCACGTTATCCAGAAACGGCCAAAGGCGCTTACGCCAGCGTTCGTTCGGACGTGATGGGCGTTTTTCTGAATGGCGTTCCGGTCTACAACCAGTTTGAATCCACGTCATATCAAGGCCAAAACCTATGGCATTTCGATCCGCTGGCCTGGAACGACGACGGATCGCTGATAGCCGCTGGTCATCCGCGAGCAACGCTGGAACACAACGGTTCGCTGGGAGTGCTGGAATCGCTGATTGCCGACGCCAGCCAGCATTCGCCAATCATCGGTTACGCTTTTGATGGTTATCCGATTTACGGGCCGTGGGCTTATGGCCAAGACGGCAAATTGCGTCGAATGCGTTCTGGATATCGGTTGCGCCAGATCAAACGCCGGACTCATTTGCCAGACGGAACTGCGCTGACGCCCGCTCAGTTTGGCCCAGAAGTTAGCGCGGATTTTCCATTGGGCGTGTTTGTCGAAGATTACGAATTTGCTGCTGGCGCAGGCGATCTTGATGAATTCAATGGGCGCTTTGCCAAAACGCCTGAGTACCCGGCTGGAACTTACGCTTATTTTTTGACTACCGACGCGGCGGGACGAATGGCATTTCCGTACCTGCTGGCGCACAGCTATCACGGACAGGTTTCTGCAGAACAACTGGCAGAAGCCTTTCGTGATCTTGCCGATGGGAATCCCCCACCATCGGCAACCCCGCTTTGCCACGAAACGTTAGCGCCGCTCCGGCCCAGCGAAAGCAGTCTGACGCTGAAGACGGAAAGCGCGAACGTGCAAGCCGGTCAGCCGTCGCGGTTGAGTTTTCAAATTCGCTCGCCGCACGGCCAGCCGGTGCGCTTTCTGGAATACGTTCACGAAAAACCGATGCACCTGTTGATCGTGTCCGAAGACCTGGCTGAGTTCGCGCACGTTCACCCGGAACTGACAGTTGGAGACAGATACGAAGTAACGCACACATTTCCGCACGGCGGTCGTTATCGTTTGTACGCCGATTTCACCCCGCCGGGCGAGGCGCAGCGAATCGTCAGCTTCACCCTAAACATTGAAGGCCGCAATCGCGCGAAACAGGAATTGAAAGCCGACTCTGAACTGACAAAGCAGCAAAACTCTTTGCAACTGACGCTGACTCCGAAACAGAAAATGCGAGCAGGCGAAGACATTGAATTCAGCTTCACCATCCGCGACGCCGCGACAAACAAACCTGTCGCCAATCTGGAACCTTATCTGGGCGCGTGGGCGCATTTCGTCATTATTGACCCGCAGCATCAAAGCTTCATTCACGCGCACCCGTTGGAAGATTCCGGCAAGGCGCAACCAATTCAAGTTAATCAAGCTCACGTTCACAGCGCCGAATCGTTAGGGCCGCCGCCTGAAGAAGTTCGCACGATTGTCGGCTTTCCGCGCGCAGGTTTGTACAAGCTTTGGGCGCAATTTCAGTTGAACGGACAAACGATAGTTCAACCGTTTGTGCTGTCAGTTGCCGAAGCTTTGCCGCGAACTCGGGCAGCAACAGCGATTCCTGCAGACGCGATCCAAATCAAAGTCGGCGCTGGCGGATTTGCCCCTGCTCAAATCAAGATCGAAGCCAATCGCCCAACAAAACTTGCCATCACGCGCGATGCTTACCCGAACTGCGCCAATAAAATCTTGATACCCGCACTTGGCATCAGTCGGGATTTGCCGCTGGGCGAAACCATCATCATCGAATTGCCCGCTATAAAAGCCAGAGAACTTTCGCTGACCTGTGGGATGGGAATGTACAAAGGCTTGATCGTCGTTCAGTAACGTATAAGCGCTGCGAAGCGAACTCTTTACTGGTACCTGAAACCGGAAATCCGAATCCTGACTCCCTCTCCTTCATTTTGAACCTCATCTTTAACTGGCCCTGAAGTGTGAATTATCGGGGGAGTTTGGTTTAGATTTTCTCGATGAGGCAATTATGCGTTTTCGTTTAGATTTTTATTGAGGCAATTCGGCCTCTGTACAGACTTTCCCGGCTGTGACTATAATCCGGCCCGTCGTACCCAAAACGGCAGCCCTGTCGTTTCAATTCGCGAAAATCCTATTTTCAAAATTCTGTGACAGCGACGATGGTTCAGGTGATTCAAAGCTCGGACAATTCAGAGGTGCCAATTGATTAAAGTTCTGATCGTAGACGATCTGGAAGGCGTGCGCCGCATGCTCGTTTACGCACTGGAAGATGATTACAACATCGTCCAGGCCGCAAACGGCCTGGAAGCCATCTCTGTCGCACAAGCCGAAGAGCCTGACATCATCGTCATGGACTTGGACATGCCAGTGATGGACGGCGTTGAAGCCACGCGACAGATCAAAGCACATCCGCAGTTGTCCCGCATCAAAGTCCTGGCCGTCAGCGGCCAACACAACAGCGAAAAATCGCGACTGATTCAAGACAACGCTGACGCCTTTATCGAAAAACCATTTGAAGTTTCCGACCTGGTCGAAGCCGTGAGACTGCTCGCACTCAAATAGCAACTGTGGTTCGCCCGATTTAGTGACTGTGGGCATTACGCTCGCACCTTTCCCAGTTTCTGAGCCAGAATCAGCTATGGACAAGTTCAAAATCATCGGTGGAAAAGCTTTAAGCGGCAGCGTTGCAATCAGCGGAGCCAAAAACTCCGCGCTGCCCTGTCTGGCGGCGACCTTGCTGACGCCTGAAACGGTGACACTTCGCAATGTGCCTTACGTCCGCGACCTGATCACCATGCGGCGTTTGCTGGAAGATTTGGGAGCAACCGCGTTAGTTCCAGAACTCCGCACACATCGCATCAACGCTGGAACCGTCGAAAATTACGAAGCCCCTTATGAACTGGTAAAAACCATGCGTGCCTCAGTGCTGGCGCTGGGGCCTTTGGTTGCCAGGTTTGGCGAAGCCCGCGTCAGTTTGCCCGGCGGCTGCGCGATTGGTTCACGACCGATTGATTTGCATTTGATGGCTTTGGAAAAACTGGGAGCCAAAGTCGAGATGCAAAACGGAGTAATTGTCGCCACTGCCGACCGGCTAAAAGGAGCCGACATCGCTTTTGAAATCGTCACCGTCACCGGAACTGAAAATCTGATGATGGCTGCGGCTTTGGCCACAGGGACAACGCGAATCTTCAACGCCGCCTGCGAACCGGAAATCACAGACCTGGCCGAACTGCTGGTCAAAATGGGCGCAAAGATCGAGGGCATCAATTCGCCGACGCTGACCATCACCGGAGTTGACTCGCTGGGCGGAGCCGACCACACCATCATCCCCGACCGCATCGAAACCGGTACGTTCATCGTCGCTGCCGCCATCACAGGCGGAGAACTGGAAATCACAGACTGCAACCCGACTCACCTGATGACCGTGATTGATAAGCTGCGCTCGGTTGGAGTCGAAATCGAACAAACCGGCGACACGACTTTGAAAGCCAGATCAAGCGGCAAACTGACAGCCAAAGACGTAACCACGGCGGTTCATCCCGGCTTCCCGACAGACATGCAGGCACAGTACATGACGTTGATGACTCAAGCCGAAGGCGACGCCGTCGTCAGCGAAATGATTTTTGAAAACCGGTTTATGCACGCCAGCGAATTGCAGCGGCTGGGCGCTCGCATCAGAGTTCACGGCCATTCGGCTTACGTTCACGGCCCGACTCCGCTGACCGGGGCGCAATTGATCGCTTCGGATTTGCGCGCCTCTGCTTCGCTGGTGCTGGCTGGTTTGGCCGCAGAAGGCGAAACCTGGATTGACCGCGTTTACCACATTGATCGCGGCTACGAGAAAATCGAAGAAAAGCTGCGCGGGGTTGGTGCCGAGATCGAAAGAGTGAAAGCGTAATTGCCAAAAGGAGTCTGACGATGGAACCAGTGCCGGATTTTGTCAGCCTTCTGCACCAACATCTTCGCCGCACGGGCTGGGGCGATTTCCCGGACGTGGTCATTCACGCCGAAGAATCGCTGGTGAAAAAGCATGCGCGCTATGCAGCGGCAAAAGCCGGAGAC
>JBGAPB010000105.1:0-17210 GCA_044221525.1 Blastocatellia bacterium
GTGCAGGTATGGCATAAAGCTCAACGGTCCGGCTGGGATGGCGGAAATCAACGCATCCACTCCCCAACGCGCCAGCAACACCCCCAGCGCGCCGCCGATCAACGCCAGCAACAAACTTTCGGCCAACAATTGCCGCACAATGGCGGAACGGCTTGCACCCAGCGCCAGCCGAATCGCCAATTCTTTTTGCCGAGCAGCGGAACGAACCAGCAACAGGTTGGCGACGTTGGTGCAGGCAATCAACAAAACCAGTACGACAGCCGCCAACAGCGCTAACATCAACGATTTGACGTTGCCGATGACTTCAGTCTGAAGCGGTTCCAGAAAGATACTTGTGTTGGCATGGCTTTCGGGAAATTGTCCGGCGATGCGGTTGCCAATGGTTTGCAGTTCGGCCTGGGCTTGCGCGGAACCGCCGTCGGATTTCAGCCGCCCGATCACTTTGACCCAGTGCATGCCGCGCCGCTGACGGCGGTTTTCATCCGGAACCAGTGGGGCCCAGAATTCCGTCGCGCCGCGCGGAGCGAAATGAAACGAAGGCGGCAGCACGCCGATCACCGTCCACGGCTCTTCGTTAATGCGCAGTGTTTGGCCGACCAACTTCGGATCGCCTCCAAAGCGTTGTTGCCAGGCGCTGTGCGTAATCAGCAACACCTTGGCCGCGCCGGGCTGATCTTCTTCGTTTTGGAAAATGCGCCCTTGCGCGGCTTCGACGCCCAGCAGCGAAAAGAAATTGGCCGAAACACGGGCACACGGAATCGGTTCCTGCGACGTGTTGTTGTTCAGGATCATCTGGCAACCGGCGTAAGCCGCGACGCCAGCCATTGTCTGGCTCTGCCGCCAATCCATAAAGTCAGGGTAAGAAGCTTCGCGGCGCGGGAAGTCCTGTTGCGGCGTGCGCTCCCACAGATGCACCAACTGTTCCGGGTCACGGTAAGGCAACCCGTTTGCCAGCGTCGCGTTGACCACGGTAAAAATCGCGGTGTTCGCCCCAATCCCCAGAGCCAACGTGAACACCGCAACCAGCGTAAAGCCCGTATTCTTCAACAACATTCGCGCACCGAAGCGCAGGTCTTGCCACAGTGTTTGCATCATTCCTCCTCGTCAAAACGATGAATTCGGAATGATGAATGATGAACTCTTTGTCCGCTCATTTATCGTTCCGCATTCATCGTTCCGCATTCATAATTCATACTTCATCATTCACATCTGAGCGCGATCATCGGGTCAACCCTCATCGCCCGCCGGGCTGGCAAATAGCAGGCGATGAATGCAACTCCCGCCAGAATAAAGGCTACTGCACTCAAAACGATGGGGTCCATGGGCCTCACTTCAAACAACAATCCCGCCAGAAAGCGAGTCAGCGCCAGCGATCCGCCCAGCCCCACTGCAACGCCAATCAGCGCGGCGGCCATGTTGCGATTCAAAACCAATCGAATGACATCGCCTTTGTTGGCACCGAGCGCCATTCGAATGCCGATCTCGCGAGTGCGTTGGGTCACTGAAAAGGCAACAACGCCCGAAATTCCGACAGCGGCAAGCATCAACGCCACCAATGAAAACGCGATCAGCAACATCATCGGGAAGCGCCGCGAACCGACTGAGTCGTAAATGATTTCATCCATCGTTCTCATGCCGGAAGGGGCGCGGTCAGGTTCAAATTTCGACAGCGCCTGCTTGATGGGATTGATAAACGTGACCGGATTGTAGGCGGTGCGCACGACGACCGTCATCACAGGCCACGCGGCTTGATTGTACGGGCGGAAAAACTCTGGGCGCGTTTGCTGATCCAGACCGTATTGCTTCACGTCCGGGATAACTCCTACGACAGTCAGCCAGGGACCGTCCGAATTGAAACGGCCAATTTTGATGCGCCTTCCGAGTGGGTCTTCATCCGGCCAATAACGCTTGGCGAGGGTTTCGTTAATGACGACGACATTGGGCGCGTTCAGTGCATCCTTTTCAGTAAACTCGCGCCCACTGACCAGTTTGATCCCCATCGTTTGGAAGTAGTTGGGACAAATGATCGTGTAACTTGCGCCGGGCTGGTTTTCCGTCCCCGGATCAGGTTTACCCTCAATCACGAAGCTTCTGCCCGCTCGTCCGCCACCGATAGGCAGTTGACTAACAGCGCTAACGGAAATCACCCCAGAAATGCCTCCGACATACTCCTGCAAATTACCTGCAAATTGCGGGTGACCGGGCGGGCCATAAAAGGTATTTTCCTGCGGCAAAGACATGCCAAAGGTGAGTAGATTGTGCGGATCGAAACCCGGCGCAACATTCAACAAGCGCGCCATGCTTTGAATCATCAACCCCGCGCCCGTCAGGATTACCAAGGCCAACGCGACTTCCAGAATGACCAGACCCTGACGCAAGCGGGCACTGCCCCCCGTCGTTCCACGACTACCTTCTTGGAGAGATTCATTGATGTTTGGTTTGGAGAAAATCAGGGCGGGCGCTAACCCAAAAATGATTCCGGTCAAACAGGTAATGCCCCAGGTAAACGCCAGCACTTCGTAATCAAGCGAGAGGCCGCTGGCCTGGCTGATGGAGCGGAACGGAACCGCCGACAGATTGCGCGGTAACACTTTCAGTAACAGACTGCTGCTCCAGACGGCAACCAGTATTCCCGTCACCCCGCCCGCAAACGCCAGCAACAAACTCTCTGTCAGCAACTGGCGCATCGTGCGCAGGCGGCTTGCGCCGAGTGCCGTGCGAATCGCAAATTCGCGTTGCCGTGCGGCACCACGCGCCATCAGCAAATTAGCGACATTGACGCAGGCAATTAGCAACACAAAGCCCGCCACCGCCAGCAACGTCAGCAAGGTTTTTTGCTGATCTTCTGTGCCGAAGCCGATGATCGGGTCAATGACAGCGGTCTTACCGGCATTATCTTGCGGATATTGTTCGGCCAGTCCCCGCCCGATGATGTTCATGCGCGCCCGCGCTTGTTCCATTGTCACGCCAGATTTCAACCGCGCCAGGCAAAGGAAGGAATGCGAGCCGCGCTCCTGATCGCCTTTGGTGTAAGCCACGGGCACAAATAATTGCCGAATCGGGCTATAAAGCTGAAACTCAAAATCCGGCGGCATCACGCCGATGACCGTGTGATCTTCGCTTTCTACTTTGACAGTTTTGCCGATGATATTTGGGTCAGAGTTGTAACGAGAGCGCCACAGGCTATCGCTCAGTACGACAACCTGATGCTTGCCGGGCTGCTCTTCTTCGGGCGTAAAGGTGCGCCCCAAACGCGGCTTGACGCCAAGCACCGCAAAGAAATCCGCCGAAACACGCACTCCGGAAACACGCTCCGGTTCACCGCCGCCCGCCAGGTTGTAGCCTTTTCCGGCGGAGTCGAAAATCGCTATTTTCTCAAACACATCATTCTGTCGCTGCCAATCCCAATAATTGGGTGCGGAAGCGATATTACGATCTTTCGGATTGTTGACCTGGGATTCCCAGACCAACGCAATCCGCTCGGCTTCAGGAAATGGAATCGGCTTCAGCAGCAAGGAATTGATCACGCTGAAAATCGCAGTGTTCATGCCAATTCCCAATGCCAGCGTCAGCACGGCAATCAACGTAAAGCCGGGCTGTTTCAGCAACATTCGCGCGCCGAAGCGCAAGTCTTGTAAAAGGCTTTGCATAAATTATCTCTGTTCTGATGAAATCTTTGACTCTTCATTCATCATTCATCATTTCGCATTCATACTTCATCATTCACATCTGAGCGCAATCATCGGATCAACCTTCGTTGCCCGCCGGGCGGGAAAGTAACAAGCGATTGAGGCTACGCCGGCCAACAGCAACGCGATGACCGTGAACGTCAGCGGGTCGGTCGCCGTCACGCCGTACAGCATTGCGGACATCAGCCGGGTCAGGGCAAAGGCGGCTCCCAGTCCAATCACCAGTCCAATCGCCGTCAGCATCAACCCGTGCCGCAAAACCATTTTCAGCACATCGCCGGTTTGCGCTCCCAGCGCGATGCGAACGCCGATTTCCTGGGTTCGTTGAACAACCGAATAAGCCATCACTCCGTATAAACCGATTGCCGTCAGCAACAGAGCCAACCCAGCAAACAGCGTCAGCAACAGCGCGTTGAATTTCGGCTGCGAAACGGCAACACCCTGATATTGCTCAAGCGTTTTAGGGGCATAGAGCGGCACGTTTTTATCCAGGGAACTGACTTCGTTCTGAAGCGGGCCGACCAACGCGCGCGGATCGTTTTTAGTGCGAACAACCAGGTTCATGCCGCCGAAAGAGAGTTGAGTGTGTGGGAAGTAATACTCCGGTTCGTAATCGCGGCTGAGCGATTGGCGGTGTTTGACGCTTTTGACGATGCCAACGATTTCGTACCATCTTTTTCCCTTACCCATCGAAATGCCCGGCTTGAGATGTTTGCCAAGCGGGTGTTCGCCGGAAAAGTGTTTTTGGGCAAAGGCTTCGTTGATGATGACGACGGGCTGGGATGTCGCGCTATCGCTGGAGGTGAAATCGCGCCCGGCCAGCAGCGGAATTTTCATCGTCGGAAAGTAATCGTCACTGACAACGCGAAAATGCGCGCTCGGCAATTCGCCTTGTGGAATGTTGCGGCCTTCGACTTCAAAAGAAATCGAAAACGTATCGCCACCCAGCGGCAACGGCATAATGGCGCTCACCCGTTCCACGCCTGGCAGGGCTTTGACCTTTTCCAACAACCCTTTGTAAAACGCATGCGCCTGCGCCTGTTCTGGGTATTGGGTGTCGGGAATTTCAACCGAGGCAGTCAAAACATTGCGTGTGTCGAATCCCAAATCCACTTGCTGCAATTTCTGAAAACTTTTCAGCAACAACCCGGCGCTGACCAACACCACAATGGCGACGGCAATTTCGGCAACCACCAACGCATTGCGCAATCGCGACCGTCCGCCGCCTGAACTGGAAGCCCGCCCACCTTCTTTCATCGCTTCGGTCAATTCCACCTTGGATGCCTGCAACGCCGGAGCCAGCCCGAAGATGATTCCAGTCAGCGCAGACACCAGCAGCGTGAAACCGAATACCCAACGATCCAGGCTTATTTCCGCCAGGCGCGGCACATCTTCGGGGATCATCTTGACCAGCACTTCGGTTCCCCACCAAGCCAACAACAATCCCAAACAGCCGCCGACTAAACTGAGCGCCAGGCTTTCAGTCAACAATTGCCGTATGACGCGACCGCGACTTGCGCCCAGTGCTGACCGCACGGCAATTTCTTTATAACGAGCGGTCGCACGCGCCAGCAGCAAATTGGCGACGTTGGCGCAGGCAATCAGCAGCACACACCCGACCGCACCCAAAATGATCCACAGGGCGCTGCGGTAATCCGACACCAGATCAGTATGATAAGAAATCACCTTGACCCCGGCGCGCGTGTTTGAGTCCGGGTATTCTTTTTCCAGATTGGCGGCGATAACATCCAGTTCGGCCTGTGCCTGTTCAAGCTTGACGCCCGGTTTCAAGCGTCCAACCACTTGTAGAAAATGCGCGCCGCGCTGTTCATTGTTCGCCTTGTCCTCCGGCTTGTCTTTTTCGCCGTCCACTCCCGCAGCCACCCATAATTCCACCGGCTCGGCTTCAATGGGGTATTGAAAGCCTGCGGGCATAATCCCGACGACGTTGAACAGCTTGCCGTTGAGCGTCAGAGTTTTCCCAACCATGTTGGAGTCGGCCTTGAACTGCCGTTGCCACAATCCATGACTGACGATGATGGCGCGGCCAGAACTGTTCGGCTTATCTTCTTCCGGCAAAAATAATCTGCCTTGCTGCGGCCTGGCGCCGAGCAACGCTAACAACTCCGCCGAAACAATTGCGCAGTGCAAATTGATCGGCGTGGCAACTCCGGTCAGCGTCACAGAGTTCGTATAGTAAGCCGCCATCCGCTCAAAGGATTTGTTCTGCGTGCGCCAATCGAAAAAGTTCGGATACGAAACGGAACTTTTGCCTGCCGGGTTTTTCTTGTTGGTTTCCCAGACCGCCACCAACCGTTCCGGTTCCGCATACGGCAATGGCCGCAACAGCACAGCATTAACGACACTGAAAATTGCCGTGTTTGCTCCAATGCCAAGCGCCAGCGTCAACACTGCAATCAACGTAAAACCGGGTTGTTTCAGTAACATTCGCACGCCGTAGCGCAGGTCTTGAATTAGTGTTTGCATAGTTCCTCTCGGAAAAAGGATGAAAGATGAATGCTGAAGAATGAATTCCGATCTCTTCATCATTCATCATTCATCATTCCGACTTCATCATTCACAACGAAGCGCGACCATCGGATCAACCTTTGTTGCTCGGCGGGCCGGAACCCAGCAGGCCAGCAAAGCGACAACAATCAGCACAAATGAAATTCCGGCAAACGTCACCTTATCTGTCGCACTGATGCCGTAAAGCATATTGGCCATCCATCGCGTCGCGGCGTAAGCGCCAGCCAATCCAACGGCCACGCCGATCAAAACCAGTCGCATCCCATGCCCTATGACCAAACGCAGCACATCCATGACTTGCGCGCCAAGCGCAATGCGGATTCCGATTTCGTGTGTTCGCTGAGTAACGGCGTAAGAAATGACTCCGTAAACCCCTGTCGCCGCCAGCAGTAAAGCCACAACGGCAAAGGCTCCGAAAATCACCAGACTGAATCTACGCTGGTCCAGCGACGAAGCGACGACTTCATCAATTGTCCGAAACCGCAGCGGAATGTCCTGTCGCTGCGAAACGACAGCGGCACGCATTGCCGGAATCAGGCTGGAAGCGTTGCTGTCAGCACGCACAACGTAACTTTGATTGGAAACCTGCCAGTAATTTGGCCGCTGCAATGAATTGGCGTAAACCGTTGGAGCGGCTGACTCGTCCAATCCGTCGTGCCGCACGTCACCGACGATGCCCACGATATGCAGCAGGTCTTTGTCGCCGTCCATATTGCCGAACTGAATGGTGCGCCCGATCGGGTCTTCGTTCGGCCAGTATTTGTTTGCCAGCGACCGGCTGATGACCGCCGCATCCGGCGCGCTGCCGCTGTCGTGCGAATCGAACATGCGACCACGCAACAACGGAATGCCCATTGCGGCAAAATAACCTCCGCTGGCCAATCTGTAATCTGCGTCGCCAAGCGTGGCGGGATTGCCGTCCAACTGAAATCTGCCGTTGGCTCCTGAGTCGGTCAAAGGCAAAGCATTGATCGCCCCCACTGATTTCACGCCGGGAATGGCTTGCAACCGTTCCAGCAATTGTTCGTGAAACTGTTGCAACTGAGATTCCTGTTGTTTATCCAAAGTCGTCGCCTGCGACATAGTCATCGCCACTGCGCTTTCCGGCCTGAAGCCCGGATCAACCTGCATCAACTTCAGAAAGCTGCGGCTCAACAAACCGGCGCAAACCAACAGCATCAAGGTCAACGCGACTTGCGCCACAACCAGCCCGGAGCGCAAACGTCCGCCGGTTGAAGCAGCCATTTGGCCGCGCCCGCCTTCTTTCAAACTTGTATGCAAATCCGCGCCGGAAAAGCGCATCGCTGGCAGCAAACCCAAAACAATGGCGATCAACGTCGAAAGGCCGAGCGTGAACAACAGAGCGCGAAAGTTGACTGCAATTTCGGATTCTCGCGGAAGATTGCCTGCGTTCAACCTGAGCAACAGGTCAACTCCCCAAAACGAAATCAGAATGCCCAGAACTCCCGCCGTCGTGGTCAGCAACAGGTTTTCAGTGATGAACTGGCGAGCCATTCTCCAACGCGAAGCTCCCAAAGCCGCGCGCACTGCAAATTCCGAAGCCCGCATCGTTGCTGAGGTCAGCAACAGATTGGCTACGTTGGCGCAGGCGACGACCAGCAACAAACCCACTGCGGCCAGAATCAACAACAACCCCGTGCGGACGTTGTCGGTCATAAACTCTTTCAGCGGAACCATGGCCAGATCAACTGCATCAGTTTCTTTGCCAAGCTCTTGCCGCAATTGTTTGCCGATTCCGCTGATGTCGGCACGCGCTTGATCGAAACTCACGTCCGAACGCAGCCGCCCAATCACCGACCAGTTATGGGCAGTGCGCGAAACTTGAGGAGGTTCAACTTCGCGCGGAACCAAAATCTCAGCGTTTGGCGGGTAACTAAACCCCGGCGGCATCACCCCAACAACGGTGAAAGCCGGGCCGTCAACATTCAGCTTTGCGCCTGAAAAATCCAAACGCCCTCCCATCCGTTGCTGCCAGAACGCATAACTGACAACTGCGACCGCATTGTTGCCACCTTGTTTGGATTCTTCAGGCAGAAAGCTGCGACCGGCAAAAGGCTGCACTCCCATCGTTTTGAAAAAATCGCCCGACACCCAGTAAGCATAAGCTCGCGCGGCTTCGTTGCCGCCCGCAACAACCACCTGACCACCCGCATATTGCGCGATGTATTCCAGCGAACGATTTCGAGCGCGCATATCCAGATAATTAGGCTCGGCAACCTGAATCATCACACCGCGCTCGTTCACTTCGCGCAATCGAACCAGCCGCCCCGGCTCCGGGTAAGGCAGGGGACGCAACAAAACGCCGTCCACAATGCTGAAAATCGCTGTCGAAGCGCCTATTCCCAAAGCCAGCGACACCACAGCCGCCAGCGTGAATCCGGGCTTACCTCGCAACATCCTCAACGCATATCGAAGGTCTTGCCAAAATGTTTGCATAATCTCCTCTAAAGGTTTTCTCAGCCTCTGCGCCGCTTTACGGCGAAGAATGAGTTAAGCAATTACGATATTTCCAGTCCTCTTCACCAAGCCTCGTGCCAGAGTTTTTCACTATCCGAGGCTTGCAAGTGTTGCTGTAGCTTAGGTAAGCAGAATTATCGCGAACCGGATGTGTTCAGTTTTGAAATCCGCCGTTCCCAAAAACGAACTCCGGCCGATGCGAAGAAGGCGGTTAAATTCCACCTGAAGTTTGTCGAACAACGAATGCTGATCGTTTAGCGAAAAGTATTTGGCGTTGACGAATCCTGATCCGAGCTTGAAAATCCGGTGACTTCACGTCGAATCGTTTCCAATCAAATCAACTTTTCAGGAGAGTCGCAGATGAAAATGTTTATCTCGGTGGCAGCAGTTTTACTCGCAGTCGGATTAGCAGGAGTTTCAACCAGGTTACCGTTTGAATCGGGTGCGGTAACTGCCGCAAAAACTGAACTGAAAGTTGGCACAGCCGCAATCGCTGTGACTCCTTTTGGCCAGAATCCTGATTGGGATGGAGGCGTAACTTCGACAGGAGTCTGGGGCGAAAAGTTCACAGACCAAAACGGTAACGGAACCTGGGATGGCGGCGAACCGTGGGAGGACGATCCGGGTAACACGGAACTCGACGCCAGTTCGAAAAACAAATACGACGGAATTTATCTGGCCGGGTTCGGAGACAAACGGCTGGCAACCGGCAAGCACGACGACCTGTGGGCGCGGACGATTGTGCTGGATTACGGCTCAACGCGGATCGCCATCGTTTCGGTGGATTTCATAGGCTATTACTCCGACGGCAAGTATTACGGAGTCAGCCAGATTCAAAAACAGCTTGATCCGAAACTCGGCGTTCAGGAAATTCTGCTGGCCAGCACTCACAGCCACGAAGGGCCGGACACCATAGGCCCCTGGGGTGACGGCGCGATGAAAGACGGCAAGTATCCGAAATATCTGCGCTTTGTTGATCGCCAGGTAGCCAAAAGCATCACGATGGCCGCCTCAAAACTGCAACCGGCGAAGATCAAACTCGGTCAGACTGATTCGGCGAAGTCGCCTTCGCTGGCCGGATTGCAAACTAGAACCGGCGGACGCCCGCCAAAGTTTTTTGATGAAGAGTTGCGAGTCATGCAGTTCGTCGGCTCAAAGGACAACAAGACCATCGCGACGCTGGTCAACTGGAACACTCACCCCGAATCAATGGAAGACAAAAACACTGTGCTGACTTCGGACTTTCCGCACGCGATTCGTGAAACGGTTGAAAAGAAATACGGCGGCACGGCGGTTTTCATCAATGGAGCCATCGGAGCGGCGGAAATCATTGGCGACACCAACAACAAGAACCACGACCGCATACGCTTCGACGGCAAAGATTATCCGCTCAAAGAAAACAGCAACCGTCCCGTTTTCACCTTTGAGCGAACCGAAGCCATTGGTCGCGATGTCGGCAAAGCCGCAATCGAGGCTCTGGAACCAGGCGAATGGAGCAAGTCCACCAAACTGGAAATGAAAAAAGCCGACCTGAAAGGGCCGATGGATAATGATGGTTATCTGTTTCTGGCGAGGTTGGGAGTGTTCGATACGATTCCGGTTCCGGCGGACGGTTCACAGCCGCAATTCAAAACCTGGATTTACGCTTTGACGGTGGGCGACGCTCAGGTGGTGACTACGCCGGGCGAACTGTTCCCCGAAGTTTTTTACGGCGTCGCCAAATACAAACGCTCTGATTGCCCGGCAGCCGACACTGGCGCTCCCAGCGAACCCGCAATCCGCGATGCGATGACGGCCAAATATCGTTTTATGTTCGGGCTGTGCCCTGATGAATTGGGCTACATCGTGCCGAAATACGATTGGCGAAAAGAACCTGTTGATTTGAAAAAGATGCAGATCAACAAGTCGGTTGATCCCTGTAAACAAAATGGCGTTCCAAATCATTACCACGAAACGAACTCCGCCAGTTCGACACTGGCTCCGGCTTCGGCTTGTGTGACAGTTGCTTTGTTGACTGGGAAAGTTCCGATGGATGCGGCTTGTAAAGATGTGGCTCAGCATTCGGATTACGTGGCCGGGCTGCGAAAGTAGGATTGATTCTTCCACGAAGACACACGAAGAAAACACGAAGAGAGCAAATTTTTCAGACAGGACTTACAGGATTCAACAGGATGAAGAATCCTAGCAAAATTGATTGAACCTAATTGAGGACAATCCTGTTCAATCTTGTAAATCCTGTCTATTTCTTTCTTCTGTCTTCCTTCGTGCTTCTTTGTGGGCAAAGGTTTTTATTTCTGCGTTCTGGCGATCAGGTTTTCCAGTTGAGGCAGCAGCGAAGCAAACGAACTCTGTTTGCTGAAACAGTAATCGGCAGGAGTGTCGGATAAATTGTTTGAGCCGTCGGATTCGATGTAAGCGGAAAGTATGACGAATGGAATCACGGCCAGTTCGGATTCGGCACGCACACGCTTGCAAAACATGCGGCCGTCCATGACAGGCATGTGCAGGTCAGAGATGATGACATCCGGCGTTTCAGTTTGCAGGGCTTCCAAAGCGGTCAGTCCATCCACTGCTTCGATAACTTGATAACCGGCGCTTTCAAGCACCAGCGCGGCGACTGTGCGAAATTCCTTGTCGTCATCAACCAATAGGACTTTAGGTGGCAGGACTTTAGGTGCCAGGACTTTAGGTGGCAGGGTTTCAGGTGTCATTTGCACCTCCCTGGGGCAGTTCGTGGGGCAATTGAATTACAAAATGAGCGCCGTTGTTAGAATCCGCCAGACTGATTATGCCGCCGTGCGCTTCGACAATGCCGCGTGCGATGGCCAGTCCCAACCCCGTTCCGCCCTGTTTGCTGGAACTGATAAACGGTTCAAACAATCGTTCTCGAATCGAATCCGGAATGCCCGGCCCGTTATCTAAAACCTCCACCCTGAGATGGTCAGATTCCGATCTGGCCAGAATCTGAATTTCTCTCTCGACGGGGTTCGATTCCTGGCTTGGTTCACAGTCGTTTTGCTGAAAAGCCTGCAAGGAATTGATCAGCAAATTTTCAAACACCCGGCCAAGTTTTTCGTCATCGGCATCCAACACCAGTTGTTCTGGAATATCGGTTTGAAGCCTGACACCCAACTGAGAAAGTTGAACATTGAGTTCCTGGGTTGAGCGGCGAACAATGGCGGTTAATGGAATCAGGCGACGATTGAGTTTGTAACTGCCGCGCGAAAAATCCAGCAACTCTCCAAGCATGGAATTCATTCGCCCGGACGCTCTAAGCTGGGTTTCCAGCATCGTCTGGCGGCGATCCAGCGATAAACCATTGTTTTTCATTACTTCGGCTGCGGTTGAAATTGTCGCCAGCGGGTTTCGCAAATCGTGAATGATCGAACTGGCCATTTGACCTATGGTTGCCAGCCGTTCGTTTTTCAACAAAGCGGCCTGGGTCTGACGCAACGAATGGCACATTTGATCGAAAGCTGAGGCCAGATGAGCAACTTCACCCTGAGCGCCCGTCGGCACGACAACATCGTAATTTCCCTGCCCAAGTTCCTTGGCGCTAACCACCAGGGTTTCCAGCGGGCGGGTGATTCGGCCTGCCACCAGATAACTCAATATCAGAGATGCGACGATTGCCAGCGTCCACAAAATCAAAAGCTGGCGTGAAATTGCGCGAAACAACTTTCCAGCTCCGGCTAATGAGCGCAACACGAAAGCTTGTCCGATCTGTTTACCGTCAAAACCATTCAACTGGTTGGCGAAAGCCAGGTAAAGTTCTCCGCCCAGATTGATTTCAATTGGCCGTACCGATGAAGAATTGCTGAAATCACTGGCCCGTATGGCCTTTAGGGCGGCCTGTTCGTTTTCAGTCGCCAACGATGAAGCGTGCAACCTGCCATCAACCATAAAGACGACTTCGCTGTGCATGCGGGCTTTGATTTCGGCGGCCATCGTTCGATTCACCTCTTCACCTGTGCCAATGACCATCAGTGTGTTGTTCGATTCCGCATCGTTTGAATGAGTCGTCAGTGGGCTTAACACCAGTTGAAACAATCGCCCCCCAAGCATTGTGAAGCTGCGAATTTGCTTTTGCCCGTTTTCGGTAAAGTGCGTGGAATCCAGAGCGCCGACATCGGACAACTGGCTGATTTGCGGCGCGGAACCTTTCCACTGTTCGACGTAAAAGACACGACCAGCGCCATCGCTGGCCAGAATCAGATCGCCGGCCTGGATGTTTTCATCGCAAACATCCACCACCATTTCGTGCAAGGTCGCCTGGTTGCTCCTGGCGGAAGAATTGCCAAAAACATTTTTGACGATTGACGAATCAGTAATCGCGGCTCCCATCGTTTCCAACCGGCGAGCATGTTCTGCCCAGACTGCGTTATAAACCGGCAGCACAGTTTCGACTTCGGCCTGCACTTGTTGGCGCACCTGCCCTATGACCTGGTAGTTGATTACCCACGCAGCCACAATCACCAACGCGCTGGTCAAAAGCGCCGAGCTGATGAAAAGCTGATTCCGTAATTTGCCGGTATCACGGTTTACGGTAACCCGGCTTGTTGTTTGGGCTGTCATACTCCTGACCATGTTTGTTTGGATGGGGTCTGGGCACATAACCTTCTTCGCTAACACTGATTGTGCCCAGGTCAGCGCCTGCTGTTTCAACTTTCACAGTTCGCGCCAGTCCGGCAAGCGTTTCCGGTTTGGTGCGTTCGTGCCAGATGTTCAAACGGTAATCGCCTGCCGGAACGTTGTTAATGGCAAAGCCGCCGGTTTTATCGCTGACTGCGAAATACGGCGTATCCAGCGCGACAACAACCGCGCTCATCTTCGGATGAATGTTGCAGAAAATATAAGAAATCCCCGGACGGTTGAAATTGACCGGGCGGGTTTCTCCGCTGGCATAGAGTCCCAAATCGAATCGCCGTCCATTGAAGATCGAAAATACGTTATGGAAATAAGGGTCTTCGTTCGGGAAATCTATTTCCGAACCAACTTCGACAGCGACAATGTGAGGTGAAAAGCGTTTGTCACGCTGAGTGATGACTTTTCGTTGTTTTGAAGAACTGCGAGGCAATGAACCATCAGCGGGTTTCAGCCAAACAACCACACTGCTGGCGTCCCGGGTTTTAAGTTTGGAATTTACCAGTTCAATTCGGCCTTTGACCGTTCCAGCAACCACCGCAGACGAATCCAAAGGATGGACGGCAAAAGCCAAAACCGTAAATACAATAAAAACGGTAACTAATCGCATTATCAGTGAACCCCTAAGAAACAGGCTAAAGCCCGAACTACATGCTTTTCTGCGCTCACCAGTCTTAAGCTTCCTTATTCAGGTCAATCCCCAGCCGTTCGGCTTTTCGATAAAGCGAGTAACGCCCAATGCCAAGCATTTCAGAAGTCCGTAACTTGTTGCCTTTCATAAACCGGAGCATCGCCAGAATGTGCTGGCGTTCCACGTCTTCCAGAGTTTGCGGCAATTCGCAGACCCAAAAAGTCGAGGTCGAGCTTGGAATGGGTTTAGCGCCACTAACAGCAACTGACTCCTGAGCTGCGGCCTGGGTAATTGGCGTGGGAGTGAATTGCATGAAATCTTCCGGCAAAAGTTTGCCGCCGATATTCAGCGTGACGGCTCGTTCGACGGCATTTTCCAGTTCGCGCACGTTCCCAGGCCAATCATATTTACAGAGCCAATCTATCGTTTCCGCCGGCACAGAAATGCTCTTGCTCATCTTGGAATTCAGCCGCTGTAGAAAATGCTCTACCAACAATGGAATGTCTTCCTTGCGTTCGCGCAACGGCGGAAGCTCAACGTTAATCACGCTCAGCCGATAAAGCAGGTCGCGGCGGAAATCTTCTGAACTGAACAAATCCTGCACACGAATGTTGGTAGCGGCGACAATGCGAGCATCCACTCTGCGAGATTCCGAAGCTCCAACCGGGCGAACTTCCTGTTCCTGCAATACTCGCAGCAGTTTGACCTGAAAAGCCGGGGAGGTTTCCGAAATCTCGTCCAGAAAGATTGTCCCACCATTGGCCGTTTCAAAAATCCCGCGATGATTTGCCATCGCCCCGGTGAACGACCCGCGCAGATGACCGAACAATTCGGATTCCAGCAAGGTTTCTGTCAAAGCTCCGCAATTGACCGGAATAAAAGGCCGTTTGGCTCGCGGGCTGTTGTCGTGCAAAGCACGTGCTACCAATTCTTTGCCGGTCCCGCTTTCGCCGCTAATCAGGACTGTGGAATCAGTCGCGGCTACGCGGGCAATGGCTCGATAAACGGCAACCATGGCCGGGCTGCGCCCTACGATTGCCGACGAAGCAGCGGGCTTCACCTGATCTTCTCCGACTTCGTTATTTAACTGTTTTCGCCACTCCAAAGCGCGACGTAGAGCCGCCATCAATTCCTCGGCACGAAAGGGTTTACCAATGTAATCAAAAGCTTCGGCTTGCACGGCCTGGGCGGCTGATTCCATTGAACCGTGGGCGGTAACGACAATAACCGGCAGTTTTTCAGTCAACCGGCGAATCTGGCGCAACACATCCAGGCCAGACGTTTCGCCAAGCATCAAATCCAACAACACAACGTCGCAAGCCTCATCACGACAAAACTTTAATGCTTCATCGCCGTTTCTGACCCATTGAGCTGATAATCCTTCCACTTCGACCAGGCTTTGTGCCACCAAGCCGAATTCAGGGTCGTCATCAACAATCAAGACTCTTCCACTAATACTCATTCAACTGACTCCTAAAACTGCTAACTATCGGAAAGCTTTACTTGAACCGTTGCAACTCGTTTTCCAAACGGAACACGATGGCAAACTGGACTCTGCTAAATCGTGCCAGCGTTCTGATTGCAAGCAATCACACATTTTTTTACTCAGCAATAAACCTGGCTTGCCTTTTCAACTATAAATTTGAGACAGCATCACTTGAAACGTAAAGTGCCACAGCGACTCAGCAGGCGCAACTTTTCGTGTCACATCTTGCTCATTTGGTCACCATTGACTAAAGCCAAATAGATCAAAAAAAGCCTCGGGGCTGTCACTCTGAGAGGCTAAATGGCACAAACCATTGTCACTGACAGAGTCGCCGGGAATTCTATCAAAGGCGTAACTCCTTCAAAATCTGTAAAGCTTGCGTGGAATGTGATTTGCCCAGAGGTTGCCGTGAAGTATCAGATGAGGCTATTCGGTTTCATCTGCGGGTATCGCTAAATTCGGTCGAGGCTATCAGGGGACGACTGCCGAACCGAGTGAAGCGATACCCGCTTCTATTTTTAACCCTGTCAAATCCACTTTTGCCGCCAATTAGCCACAAAGCGCCGATTGAGTTTAGAATGCCCGCGAAATGAACGAATCCCCGAAATCAGAGAATTTTCGCCGAGCTATTTTCATTGACCGCGATGGAACGTTGAATGAGGAGGTCGGCTACATACGCGATCTGGCCGAGTTCAGACTCTTCGACTTCGCGGCTGAGGCCATTAGACTGGTCAACGAAGCCGGTTGGCTGGTTATCGTCGTCACGAATCAATCGGGCATAGCCCGCGGCCTGTTCAGCGAAGAATTTCTGGCTCAGGTTCACGGTCAAATGCAGGCGGAGTTGGAACGCGATGGAGCGCGAGTTGATGGCATTTATTTCTGCCCTCATCATCCCACGACAGGCGATGCGCCTTACCGTATAAGCTGCAATTGCCGAAAACCACAGCCTGGACTGTTGTTGCGCGCGGCTGAAGATTTTGAACTGGATTTGTCGCTTTGCGCAGTCATCGGCGACCGGTTGCGCGATGTGAAAACAGCGCAAACTGTCGGCGCGCGAAGCGTTCTTGTTCTAACCGGTTACGGCCAGGAAGAGCTTTACGGTAAGACCAGTGGTAACGGCACAGCCACTGGCGGTCAGGCACCGGATCACGTTGGAACAAACCTACTGGAAGCGGTTAGATGGGTAATCAACGAATTCAATCCAAAATCCTCATAATCAGACTTGGAGCCATTGGCGATGTGGTTCATACGCTGCCCGCTCTGGCGGCTTTACGCCATGCCAGGCCTGACGCTCATCTGGCCTGGGCGGTCGAACGTGGCGGAGCGGCAAAACTGCTTCATGGCAATCCGTATCTGGACGATTTGATCGAACTGGATTTACGAGGTTGGCGAAAAATTTGGAAAGCGACAGAGACTCGTGCCGCGATTCGTTCCAGCTTCGCCAATTTGCGCGAAGCTAAATTCGATCTGGCGCTGGATTTTCAAGGATTGCTGAAATCGGCTGCTGTCGGGTGGCTGGCGCGAATTCCCCGCCGTGTCGGTTTTGCCAAAGAATCCCTGCGCGAACCGGCCAGCCGCTGGTTGATGACTGAGCGAGTTTCAGCCGATGATAACAATCACGTCATAAAAAAGAACTTGCAGTTGATCGCTTCTCTTGGTTGCGATGGTCCGCCGGTCTTTGAATTTCCGATCAATCTGGACGCCGCTGACGAACAATTTGCCCTCGAACAGTTGGAAAAGAATGACGGCGCCT
>JBGAPB010000106.1:0-16762 GCA_044221525.1 Blastocatellia bacterium
CCATTAACCAAAATGTCGCTGCCGACAACCGACGATTCGCCTCCAAATCGTTTTTGCCACAGGGCATGGCTGATGATTGCCACCGGATGCGAAAGCCTGGTTTTGTCTTCTTCAGGTGAAAAGCCTCGCCCGATTACAGGTTTGACTCCCAATACATCAAAGTAATTACCGGAAACCAGATAGCCCCAGACCTTTTCGTTATTGCCATTATGGCTCAGGCTCATTGGCGCAAACCTGTAAGCCAGCAGCCCGGACAAGACGTCGTTACGGTCACGCATATCAACGTAATTCATATAGGAATGCGCGGACATATCCCCATCTTTTCCAGTCGCTGAAATCGTCACCACCTGTTCAGCCCCAGGCACTGGCAACTGGCGGAACAAAACCATGTTGACCAGGCTGAAAATCGCCGTGTTCGCTCCGATACCCAGAGCAAGCGAAAGAATCGCCACAACCGAAAAGCCGGGGCTTTTCACCAGGCGGCGAAACCCAAATCGAATGTCTTGAAGCAAGGTTTCCATATCTTCTCCTCAGTTGAGCTGCATGTTGAATCGCAATTATCCAACTGCCACATCATCCAAGTTCTGTGCCGTGGCGCTTTTTCCGATAAACCCTAGCGATCAATGAGTTTGGAAAACCAGAAAGTGAGGTGTGATTGATGGTGTAGTTCGATTCCGGGAAGGTTCATTCCCAGAATCGAACGTCAATGAGGGGGCGAATTCTTTGATTACTGGAATTCGGCCAGCAGATCAGCCCAGGCTCGTAATTCGCGTTGAGGGTCAAAACCATTCGCCAGTCGTTGGCAATGCTGACGGAGTTCATTCAGAAATTTGGCGTCGGTTTCGGCTCGCCAAAGCAGTTCGGCCAATTTGCGAGTGTTTGCGACAGGGAAGTAACCCGGATAATCGTCTCCCAGCAATCCGACATTTCCGGGTATGTGTGAAGCCAGAACAGGTACCCCGGCGGCGATGGCTTCTGAAACGACATTGGCTCCGCCTTCCATACGCGAAGAGTGAACGCAGAGCTGACTGCTTTCCAAAATTTGCCGGACTCGTTTCGGGGATTGTTCGCCCAGCCAGTGATAACACGGATTCAAATGCGCCTCGCGCCTGGCTGCGACCGCCATGTGTTCGCTCATTGCTCTGCCTATATGCACGATTCTGATGTGCGAGTTGTCAGGCAACAGCCGCGAAGCCAGGGCCGCGCGGAAAGGGTCTTTGACTGCGCGCAAATGGCCTATGACGCAAACCTGGAAATGCGGGTTGCGGATTGAGGATTGCGGATTTTGTGTTTTCTCAGAAGGCTCGACGGATTGGTAGACGACTCGCGTTTTATGGTGGAGCCGCGACGGCAGATCATCCAGCGCCTTCGGCTGCAAAACGATCAACCGCGTAGCCATTTCCAGCGAAGCTTGCGCCTGACGGCTGCGTCGAAGATCGCGGTAAAGATCGGTTCCAGTTAGCGCGACGATCAACGGACGGTGAGGGTGCAAACGATGAAAGCGATTAATCGAATCGTAACTGCGTTTGGCATGTAGAGCGATGAGCGCATCAAACGGTTGAGCGTCGTAACTCTGCGCAATGACTACGCGATGGCCAAGCTGTCTCAGCAGTTTCGTCCAACGTAAGGCCGTCCGACGATTGCCATGAAGCGAATTCGGCGGCGCAGGAGTGATTATTCCAATTCTCATCTGGCACAGGAACGAAAGCCCGCCCACACATCCCGGCGGTCAGGTTTATAAAAATTGCGGTAACAGTTACGAACTAGCCGCGACCTTGTTGCCCAGCAACCTCCGCGCAAAACCTTATGATCTACAAACCACGGAGCCGAGTATTCTTTGTAAGGGCCGGGAGTGAAACCATCGAACGGCGCAAAGTCCGTTGCCGTCCATTCCCAAACATTGCCGATCATCTGCCGAACTCCAAACGCGCTGTCGCCTGCGGGCAGAGCGTCAACCGGAAGCAGGTTTCCGGCCTGCCAGTCCAGGTTCGCGTGTTCCGGCGTCGGAGCTTCATCGCCCCACGGGAATCTGCGTTTGCCGCCAGCAGTATCACAGCTTGCAGCCATTTCCCATTCGGCTTCAGTCGGCAAACGCCGTCCAGCCCATCGGCAATAAGCGTCGGCTTCAAACCAGTTGACGTGAATTACAGGCAGTGACGGTTCAAGCCGAACCCATTGATTGAAAACTCTGCGCTGCCATTCACCGTCTGCTTGTCGCCAGTAAACCGGGCATTCGGCAGCTACGCTTTCGCGCCAGAGCCAACCGTTTGTGCTCCAGAATTCCAGGCGGCGATAACCGCCGTCTTCAACAAAAGCCAGAAACTCCGCATTGCTGGTGGCCGTGCGCGAAATCGCAAACGGAGCAACCGTCACTTCATGCGCATGTAACTCATTGTCGAAAACAAAACCTAAATCCAATTCGCTGCCAAGCTTGAAAGTTCCGCCAGGAATCAGCGCGTTCCCTTTCACCCTGTCACCCCGTCTCCTTTTCACCCCGTCACTCTTTTCCAGAGAAGGCGCGCCATAACCCAGCGTCTGCCTGGTGTAAGTTATCGCCTCGTTATGCATGTCTTCGTGCAGCAGCGACAGATGCAGAAAGTAATTGTCGTCGTAACCGGCATCGTCCGGCGGAGCCGCTTTCTTCAGAACTTCTTCGCAGACGCGATCCAGAATTCGCTGAGTGTAGTTAATCGTCGCCCGCTTCGACGGCAGCGGTAAATCCCATCGAGTGTCGTGATGGACTCGCGCTGAATCGTAAAGCTTGTCAGGATCAAGATTTTCGGCAGGCTTGATTGGGTCGTGGCCTCGCTGGTGACGCAACAGCCAGAATTCCTGAAAGTGTGCGACGTGGGCGATTTCCCACCGCAGCGGATTCACGATTGCCAGGCGCGGGCCGATCATTTGCTGATCGTCCAAATCGCTGACCAGTTCCAGCAGCCGCGAGCGAGCTTCATGCAGATGAGTGACGAGTTGTTGTGTTGTCAGTTCGGAACGGATGACTTTCATGGCTGAATGATTTTCAACGCAAAGGCGCTAAGACGCAAAGCCAGGTCACAACGTCTTGGCACAGCGGAAGCCGGAGATCATCCAGCGTTCCGGAGGATTGAAAAAATTGCGATAGGTTGTGCGGATGTGAATGCCCGGCGTGGCGAAAGAACCTCCGCGCAAGACTTTCTGGCCGACAAACCACTTGTCGTTGTATTCGTTGAACTCAGTCTTGAAACCCGGATAAGGGGCGTAATCGGAATTCGTCCATTCCCAAACGTCGCCGATCATCTGATGGCAACCGTAAAAGCTTTTGCCGTTTGGAAAAGCGCCAACTGGCGCAACTCCCCACAACTGATTGTCGGACAGATTGGCGTGATTCATTTGCGGCGCAGCGTCTCCCCATGGAAACCGCCGTTTGGTTTTCGTCGCTGGATCGAAGCAGGCGGCTTTTTCCCATTCGGCTTCAGTCGGCAAACGTTTGCCTGCCCATTTGGCAAAGGCTGCGGCTTCAAAGTAACTGACGTGGGTCACTGGCTCAGTGGCTTTGGCCGATGCAGGCAACAAGCCATGAAAGTCGCGCACCATCCATTCATCGCCTTCGCGTTCCCAGTAAAGCGGAGCCTGCCAACTTTCTCGTGTTACAGCTTCCCAGCCGGTTGAAAGCCACCAGCGGTAATCTGCGTAAGCGCCGCTTTCGATGAATTCCAGATATTCGCCTACGCTGACTGGCGCGCGATCAATCGTAAAGTCATGCAGGAAAACCGTGTGCTGAGGCTTTTCGTTGTCCCAGGCGAAATCGTCTCCGGCGTAACCAAGCTGGAACAAGCCGCCTTCGATTTCAGCCATGCCGCTGACTGTTTCCTGAGCAACCGGCGCAACCGACGGCGGAGCTTCGTACACATCGCAGAGCAAGTGTTTGATGTCGTATACCAGCAATTCCTGATGCTGGATTTCATGCTCCAAACCCAACCGCACCAGTTTCAATAATTCCGGGTCGTGCGTCTGTTCCAGAAACTTCAGCATTTCAGCGTCAATGTGCTGGCGATAGCGAACAGTATCTTTGACCGTAGGCCGCGACTTGGTTCCGCGTTTGGCGCGCTCAATGCGTTTGCCGAAACCTTCGTAATAGGAGTTGAAGTAAAACAGAAAATCTTCGTCGTAGGCTTGATAACCCGGCTGATAAGTTTGCAGCAGCGTCTCGAAAAACCAGGTTGTGTGGCCGATGTGCCAGCGCGGCGGAGACATAAACTCGGCGGTCTGTACGACGTAATCTTCGACTTCCAGCGGGGCAACGATCTGCATTGTTTGCTGACGTACTTGCTGGAACAATTGGACCATTGCCGCAGCATTGGTTGAAGCCTGCGTTTTCGTTCCTTGAGCAATCGGCATCTTTCCTCCATTCAAAAATAGACAGGATTTACAAGATTGACAGGATGGGAGTTCGTTCTCACCAATCTTGTTAATCCTGTAAATCCTGTCTGGTTCTTTTCGGTCAAATGTTCAGCAAGTTGTTCAGCGATTCAGCCAAAGTCGGATGCGCGAAGATCGCATCGCGCAGCGCCGTGTAGGGCAGCTTGCCCATCATCGCAATTTCCATCATAGACATAATTTCGCCGCCTTCGATGCCCAGCACGGTGAAGCCGAGAATCTGATCGGTGTCGGAGTCAATGACGGCTTTCATAAAGCCACGAGTTTCGCTCATTTCTATGGCGCGAGCGACATAAGCCATCGGCATTTTAGCAATTTTGACGTTCAAGCCTTTTGCCTGAGCTTCGCTTTCGCTCAAACCTACGCGGGCAAGCTGGGGATCAATGAAGACCGTGTACGGCACAAAGCGGTCGGCGATGGTTACGGATTTGTTTTCCAGAAGGTTTGCTTTGATGATTCGATAATCGTCGTAGCTGATGTGCGTGAATTGCGGCCCGCCTTTGACATCGCCGAGCGCGTAAACTCCAGCGACGTTGGTTTCCAGTTTGGAGTTCGTTTTGATGAAGCCCGCCTTGTCGGTCTCAACTCCGGCGGCGGCCAGATTCAGCGCGTCGGAATTCGGAGTGCGGCCAGCGGCGGCCAGCAAATGCGAGCCAAAGATCGTGCGTTCGCCTTCGGCAGTTTTCACCGTCAGATGAATTTTGCCATCGTCGCCGCGATCAACTTTCGTCGCCGAAGTGTTCAGCAGAATTTCAACGCCGTCTTCGCGCAGTATTTTGGCGACTTCGTCGGCAACGTCTTGATCTTCGCGGCCTAACAGTTGCGCGGCTCGCTGGATAATCGTCACGCGCGACCCAAAGCGGCGAAACATTTGGCCGAACTCCAGGCCTATGTAACCTCCGCCGAGCACGATCAAATGCTCCGGCAATTCACCCAACTCCATAATCGAGCTGGAATCGAGAATCGAAACTTGATCGCTGCCTGCAACGCCGGGGTCAGCCGGGCGGCAACCGACGTTGATGAAGATTTTTGGCGCGCTGAGTTGCCGAATCCCACCGTCGTTCAATTTGACCGTGACGGTATTGGCGTTGGTGAAGCTGGCTTCGCCGAAAATCAATTCCAGGTTTTCAGTTCGTTCAATCGAGCGCTGACCGCCGTTGCGAAAATCATCCACGACGGCTTGCTTGCGCTGACGAACTTCCGCGAGGTTGACGGTGATGTCGCCGGAGTGAACTCCGTAATCGGCGGAGCGTCTGGCCAGATAGGCTACGCGGGCACCGGCGACCATCGTTTTGGTTGGAGTGCAGCCTACGTTGACGCAAGTTCCGCCGACGTGCAGCCGTTCAATCACGGCAGTTTTCCATCCGGCTGCGGCCAAGGCGACAGCCAGAGGTTTTCCTCCCTGGCCTGTGCCAATAACAATGGCGTCAAAATTTGTTGGGCTGGACATGACGATTTCTCCTTTTCACGAGTGAATGCCGGAGGTCTTGCCGGATATTCCCTTCACTTCCCAATCGCAAACAGGTCGTGTTCGCCGCGCACGAACATCATCCCGCCGGAAATTGCCGGAGTCGCCATCAGCAATTGGCCGATGCTGTTTTTGCCAAGCAGTTCAAACTTGTCTCCGGCTTTGACAACGAAGATGTCGCCGTCTTCGCTGGGCAGATAGATTTTTCCATCTGAAACAACTGGCGAACCGCTGAAGCCGCTGCCTTGATGAGGAATGCGCGCTTGATACTTTTCTTCGCCGGTCGCCAGGTCGAAGCAACTGAAGATGCCTTCGTTTTTCAGAACGTACAGCAGCCCCTGATAAATCAGCGGCGTGGGCATGTAAGAACCGATCTTCTGGCGGCTCCAGGCTATGTGCTGGCTGGAGGTTTTGTCTTTCGGCAAAGTGATGTCGCCGCTGGCTCCAGGGCGAATGACGAAGACCGGCGCGTTCGGGCGGCGTCCGCTGGCGACGACGATCAACTCGCCGGAAAAGATCGGAGTCGGCGCGGTGATGTTGGAACTTTCGCCCAGCCGCCATAACTCTTTACCTGTGTCAGGGTCGTTGCCGCGAATGAAGTTCGGAGCGTTGGTGATGATTTCAGTTCGACTTTTGCCAGCGTAAACCGTAGGCGTCGCCCACGAAGGCATTTCGGTTCGGTCAGCTTTCCAGACGGTTTCGCCGGTTTTGATGTTGATGGCCATCAGGAAATCTTCTTTGGAAGTGTCGCACTGAACGATGACCAAATCCTTGTAAATGATCGGCGAACTTGCGGTTCCCCATTCGTATTCCGGCAAATCGTAAGCGCCGACATCCAATCGCCCCAGGTCTTTTTTCCAGACCAGCTTGCCCTTCATATCGAAGGCGTAAAGCCCTTGAGAACCAAAGAAGGCGACGACATAACGCCCATCGGTCGCTGGTGAAGAGCTGGCGTAAGTGGATTTGACGTGACGCTTTTCCAGCGGCACGCCTTCGTAAGCGACCTTGTCCCAGAGAATTTTGCCAGTCAGTTTATCCAGGCAGAACACTTTCCACTGATGAACGGATTTGTCTTCAGAAGCATCGCCCGCGCCGTATAAACCCGGTTTGAACGTAGCCTTGTCGTTGCTGCTGATGGCCGAAGTGACAAACAACTTGTCTTCCCAAATGACGGGGCTGGAGTGCGCCAGGCCGGGAATGCGAACCTTCCATTTGATCGCCGTGCCTTTTTCGCCGTCCCAAGCTTCGGGCAGGTTTTGGCGATCAGCGACTCCGGCGGCGTTTTGCCCTCGGAAGGAAGGCCAGTTGTCTTTGGTGGGTTGTTTTTGAGCTACGGCAGGTATTGCCAGGAGAAGTAGAAGAACGGCCAAATGCTTTTTCATAGCAGCCTCTTTGGAGTGCTGCGACTTGTCGCAGCTTTTCTTTCTTTAGTCGAGCATCGGTTGTCAGAAGTGGTTTGCCAAGAACGCCAAAGCTGCGCCGAGCCGCAGCACTCCAAATCAAATCACGACCAACGACCGCGCGCCTTTTTCTGTTACGCGCCCGATGATGGCGGCGTCGGCGTAAGTTTCATTCAAGCGAGCCAGCAAGGCTTCGGCTTTTTCATCGGCGATTGAAATCAGCATGCCTCCGGCGGTTTGCGGATCGAAGAGCAGGCTGGCCATTTCTTTGGTGATGTCGGTGTCAATCTGAAAGTCATCGCCGACGTATTCGCGGTTGGTTTTGTCGCCCTGAGTCAGCATCTTGCGCCTGGCCATTTCCATCGCGCCATCAATTAATGGAATGTCTGCGGCCTTGATTTCGATTGTCGCGCCGCTGCCTTTGGCCAATTCCCAGGCGTGCCCCATCAGACCGAACCCTGTGATGTCAGTAGCTCCGCGAACGTTGAATTCACGCATGGCTTCGGCGGCTTTGCGACCGGCGGTCAGCATGACTTTGACGGAAGCCTCAGCCATTTCAGTTGTGGCTTTGCCAAACTTGATGCCGGTGGAAATGACTCCGGTGCCGATGGGTTTGGTCAGGATCAACACGTCGCCGGGTTTGGCTCCGGCGTTGGCGGCGACTTCGTCAGGGTGAATCAGCCCCGTCACGGAATAACCGAACATGATTTCGTTGCTCTGGACACTGTGACCGCCAACCAGAATCACTCCGTTTTCGGTCAGGACTGACAAACCTCCGCGCATGATTTCGGCCAGGATTTCAAAGTCCACGCCTTTTTTGGGAAAGCAGGTGATGGCCATCGCGGTGATCGGAGTTCCACCCATGGCCCAAACGTCGTTGATCGAATTCAGCGCCGCGATGCGTCCGTAATCAAAAGGGTCGTCAACGATGGGAGTGAAAAAATCCAGGGTCTGAACGACGGCCAAATCATCGCGCAGTTTATACACTGCGGCATCGTCGGCAGTGTCAAAGCCAACTATCAGATTCGGGTTATGCGGTTGCGGCGGTAAGCTGCCCAGAACCTGGGCAAGTGTGCTCGGCGAGAGCTTCGACGCTCAACCAGCGCAATCAACCATTTGTGTCAGTCGTTTTGCCATGTTCAAGAAAAGAAAATAGACAGGATTTACAGGATTGAACAGGATGAAACCAAATCCTGAAAAATCCTGTGAATCCTGTCTACACGGTTTTACTCTTCAGATTTACTGCCGCGTTTAACCGTCGCTGGCTTTTCAGGCGCAGCGTCGGCAATCGGAGCCGCCGCCTTCAGTTTGCCAATGCCCAGTGCGGCACGGACTTCGACTTCGATCCGGTCGCAGAGTTCTTTGTTTTCTTTCAGCGTGTTCTTGGAATTTTCGCGGCCTTGCCCCAACCGTTCGCCTTTGTAAGAAAACCACGCGCCGGATTTATCCACGATTTTGTTTTCGACGCCGATATCAATGATCTCGCCGTATTTCGAGATGCCTTCGCCGTACATGATGTCGAACTCGGCTTCACGGAATGGCGGGTCGAACTCGGCTTCACGGAATGGCGGAGCGACCTTGTTTTTGACGACTTTGACTTTGGTGCGATTGCCTATGATCGAATCGCCGTCTTTGATCTGAGTAATGCGGCGAATGTCCAGGCGAGCCGATGAATAAAACTTCAACGCGCGTCCGCCAGTAGTTGTTTCCGGGCTGCCGAACATAACTCCGATTTTTTCTCGTATTTGGTTGATGAAGATCAGGCAGGTGTTTGATTTGCTGACGACGGCTGTCAGTTTCCGCAGAGCCTGCGACATCAATCGAGCTTGCAAACCTGGCAAGCTGTCGCCCATTTCGCCTTCCAATTCGGCTCGCGGAGTCAACGCGGCGACCGAATCCACCACCAAGACATCAACCGCGTTCGACCGCACCAGTGATTCTGTAATTTCCAGAGCCTGTTCGCCCGAATCCGGTTGCGAGACAAACAGGTTATCAATGTCCACTCCCAACTTTCTGGCGTAAATCGCATCCAGCGCATGTTCGGCGTCAACGTAAGCCGCGATTCCTCCGGCTTTTTGAGCTTCGGCAACGATGTGCAGCGCCAGCGTTGTTTTACCGGAACTTTCAGGGCCATAAATTTCGATGATTCTGCCACGCGGGACTCCGCCGACACCCAATGCCGAATCAATGCCTATGCTGGAAGTGGAAATGATCGGAACCTCTTCCTGAACGTTGTCGCCCAGACGCATCACTGTGCCTTTGCCGAATTGCTTTTCCAGATTTGCCAGAGCCGCTTCAACGGCTTTCATCTTGTCGCTTTTTTCGATTGCCATGACTTTTACACCCTCTTTCGGTTGAACTACCGCCACCTCGAACTTCGTGAAGAAGCTCGAGTTTGGCGATAAGGTTGACGCCATACCCGCTAAATTTTACCCGCCTGATTTTTGCCTGCTTCGGCAACTGACCTGACCATTTGAACCGTTCAGCTTGACGGCTGAGCGAAGCGGATTATAGCCGCTCGGCAAATGCTCGCCAACCCGTTATTTCCGGATGGAACATTTCTGGCTCCAGATGAAACTTTCTTGCTGTTGCCGACACTCACCCGTCGAAACCAATCTGGAGTGCTAAGCCTTTGGATATTGCTGACGAATTCAGAAGCGTCCGGCAAACTTTAGTTTGTCGTTGTCCTGGTAATAAGTTTATTGCGAACACCAGCGACAAACTAAAGTTTGTCGGACATTCCAAGAGGATTGAGAGCGTCGCACCCCAAATAAAACTCGAAAGGAACAGGTAAACAGTTATGAACAAACTTTCTATTCGTCTGATGATTTTCTCTTTGCTGATTGCGCTGGCTGGCTTTACGGCTTCGGCTCAGGATTTTCAACGCAGCTACAATCTGGGCGCAGGCGGCTCAGTCAATGTCCGCAACATTTCTGGGGATGTGATTGTCACAGGCTATGAAGGCCAGGCAATTATCGTCACCGGAACCAAATCCGGACGCGACAGCGACAAGGTCAACATCGAAGATCGCAGCACTGGCAACACGGTTGACGTTCGTGTTGATTACCCAGACCGTTGTGAGAATTGCGATGTTGAGGTGAAATTTGAGGTCAAAGTGCCAAGCCGCATCGCTTATAAATTCAATTCATTTTCCAGCGTCAGCGGTGACGTTTCTGTGACGGGCGTCAGCGGTGAACTGAATGCCAGAACTGTTAGTGGAAATACCACGGTCAACAATGTCAGTGGCACAGTCAATGCGACTTCGGTCAGCGGCAATACTCACGTCGGCAAAGTTGCGGGCACAGTCAGCGCCAAATCCACCAGCGGCGACGTTGAAGTCGAAATCGTTTCGTTGGACGGAACTACTGGCGCTATGGAATTCACTTCGGTCAGCGGAGATGTGAAGGTCAAGCTGCCGGGTAATCTGGATGCTGAAGTTAAGCTTTCTTCGATGAGCGGCAGGCTGAAAACGGATTTCCCTCTGACCATCGAAGAATCGAAATACGGCACTGGCCGCAAAGCCAATGGCCGGCTGGGCAACGGTTCGCGCAACCTGAAAATTTCAACGATTTCAGGCGATGTCAGTTTGCTGAGTATGTAAAAAGCTGAAATCTGAAAGAAAAAAGTCAAAAGTGAAAGACCAATTCTTTCACTTTTGCCTTTTGTTTTTTACCTTTCGATTTCTTTATCCGGGGTCTTCGTTGACCTTTCCTTTTTTGCCTTTTCTGACCGGTTCTTCCGGTTTTGTAGGTCTGGCGTCTGCGGGTGGGCGGAGTATTTTAGGATTCGAATCAACAGCCCGTGCGACAGGCTCACGCGATTGTTCAATAACGCGGTCGCGCGTTGCAGGTTTCGGAGTCGGTTTTGGCGCTGGAGTTTCAACCTTTTGATGTTCTGAATCAGGGTCGGCCAATGGATCAAGGTTCGGTTCCATTTCTCCTGGCAGCAAGCCTCCGTCGCGTTCGGCAATTCTGGCCAGTTCGGCGGCGTGCTTACGAGCGCGATCGGCTTGAATCGGACGCATTTCCTCAGGCACTGAAGGAATTGCCGGGAATTTATCCTTCGGTTTGTCCTTCAAATAATCGCGCATGAAATCAATCCAGAAAGGCAGCGCCGCCGTGCCGCCGGCTTCACCTCTGCCGAGCGATTTTTTGCTGTCGCTGTAACCGATCCAGACTCCGCAAACCACCGACGGCGTGTAGCCTATGAACCAGGCATCGGTGAAATCATTGACCGTGCCGGTTTTGCCGCCAATCGGCCAGCCCAGCGAACTTGCGGCTCCAGCCGTGCCGAATTGCACAACGCCGCGCATCAATTCAACCATTTGAGCGGCAACATATTCGTTCAGGACTTTGTATTGTTTAGGCTCGGTCTGATCCAGGACGTTGCCGTCGCGGTCAACGACTTTGCGAATGCGAGTCGGTTCAACCAGAACTCCGGCATTTGGGAATGCGCCGTAAGCCGAAACCATGTTCAGCAATGGCTCTTCGGTTGCTCCAAGAGCAGACGGCAAATACGGAGCCATCGGTTTTGGCAGCTTCATGCGTTTAACCAGGTCAGCCGCATTGCGAACTCCAATTTCGTCCAGTATTCGCACTGCCGGAATGTTGCGCGACAAAGCGAACGCCTTGCGAATCGGCATTGCTCCCAAAAACGTGTCGTCGTAATTGTGCGGTTCGTAATTTCCTTTGCTGAAAGGTGAATCATCCACGATGTCGTCCGGTTTCAATCCTTGTTCCAGCGCGGTAGCGTATATGAAAGGTTTGAAGGCTGATCCGGTTTGTCGTTCGGCCTGGGTCGCGTGATTGAACTTGCTGGTGGCAAAGTTGTATCCCCCGACCATCGCTTTGATCTCGCCGGTTTTGGGTTCGATCATCAAAAGCGCAGCTTGCACGTCGGGTTCCGGGTCTAGTTTGACCGACTTTGAACTGAGCCAGATCGCCGCGTTTGAACAGCTTCGATGGTGGGCGGCTCAATGCTTCCGTTTGAGCGGCAGTGATGGTGGCTGAATACTGACCGAACGAGACTTTGGTTCCTTTGTCGCTGACTTCTTTAATCAATCCCGTGACTATGTCGCCCGCGTTTGGAACTGCAATCCAGGCCGGATGTTCGTAAGTGTCAGGGTCTGCATTTTCTTTGTCTATGATGTTGTCGAATTTTACCCGCCATCCATGCCGTTTCTCGTACATGCGAGCGCCTTTGCGAACGGCTTCAGTCGCCAGCTTTTGAGCTTCGGCATCAATGGTTGTGTAAACCTGCAAACCGGCGCGGTAAACGTCCATTGCGTCCTGGGCGTGTTTTTCGACCAGAATCTTTTGCAGTTCCTGCCGGACTTCTTCGACAAAGTAAGCGTAAGGCGAATAATCGTTTTTGCCGCGTTGATCGTCCACGGCCAGGCCCAGGGGCTTGGCTTTGGCAGAGTCGGCTTCGTCTGATGATATGTAACCGGCGTCCGCCATCGCTTGCAGAACGAGGTTACGTCGGTCTTTAGCGGCCTTCTGACGATTGATAGGTGAAAACTGGGTGTGGCTTTTCGGCAGCGCAGCCAGCATCGCGTATTGTTCCAGGTTGAGTTCGTTCAGATGCTTGCTGAAATAGTAATTCGCCGCCGCTTCAAATCCGTAAGCTCCACCGCCCAGAAAAATCTGATTGCAGTAAAGCGTCATGATTTGCTCTTTGGTATAAACACGCTCGATCTGCAATGCGTAGATGGCTTCGTTGAGTTTGCGCATCGTAGAGCGCTCGCGCGACAGAAACAGGCCGCGCGCTAATTGCTGAGTCAGAGTCGAAGTTCCCTGCACGCGCCGCGCGCTCATGACACTTTGCACCACGGCTCCGACCAGACGTACCGGGTCAATGCCGATATGATCGTAAAAGCGAGTGTCTTCGATGGCCATCAACGCCTGTCTCATCCGTTCGGGAATCTGTTTGTATTCCAGCGGTATGCGCCGTTCCAGCGATAACTCACCGATCACGGTTTTGCCGTCGTCTGCAAAAACCTTTGTGACTTGCGGAGGGTGGTAATCGGCCAGCGAATCCACATCGTCTGCAAAGCTGCTAATGCTGGTTTGGCAGGCGAAAGCGGCACCGGTCATCAGTCCTGCGACCGCCGCAAGCAGGATTACCGACCGGAAACTGGTGGAACGCAGGAAATCTTCGACACGAAATCTGAAGTCTGTTAGCTTATCTTGCAGATTTGACCAGTTTGTTCCGGATGAAGAGTGACGAGAACCATTCGGTTCATCGTCAGGCGACTGGAAAAAGTCTTTGTCTGACATAGCGCCGCGGATTATACCAGCCGGAGGCCGCCAAAGCTCAAGACCTGAACTACTAAAGAGGATAACCATGAACTTGACTCGACGAACTATTATCGCGCTGATTTTTTGCCTGGCATTGCCATTGGCTGCCACCGCCCAAACCGGCAAGCAAACCAAATCCGATGAAACTGCCATTCGTGCCGTGCTGGACGCACAAGTCACAGCCTGGAACGCGGGCAAATTGGAAGATTTCATGACCGGTTACTGGCGTTCGCCAAAACTGACTTTCTTTTCAGGCGGTCGTAAATTGGAAGGCTGGGACGCGACCATCGAACGATACCGCAAAAATTATCAGGCCGAGGGCAGGGAAATGGGCAAGCTGCAATTTCTGGACTTGGATATTCAAACCTTTGGGAGCGGCGCGGTTGTTCGTGGACGATTTGAACTGACAATGTCCGATGGCAAGAAACCGACTGGACTGTTCACGCTTGTCTTCCGCAAATTCAATAAAGACTGGAAGATCATTCACGACCACACATCGTCAAACTAACCAATAAATGCTGTCTACTTTCTTCTGTGAGGTGAACAATGCGCGCAACTCGTGTTTCAACCAACCTGATAATCGTCGTGATGCTGATTGCTCTGCTGGCGATTACGACTCCAACGGCTGATCTCGCTCAAGACCCAAACTTCCGGCTAATGAACGTCGAAAGGCGGTTGGATCAACTGCAAATGCGGATTGATTTCGTCGAACGCGCTCAGCAGGCGCAATCGCTGAACGTCACAAGCGCCAGCATGACTCCGGCGGCGGTGCTGGAATTACAGCGCCAGCAAATCAGCATGGGAGAGCAAATGGTGTTGATGCAACGGCAGATGCTGGAAATGCAGAAGACAATTGATCGCCTGTCGGAAAAGGTCGGAGGTCAGGAAAAGAAGCCGGAAGAAAAGCCAAAACCCAAACCGGAAATCAACAACGACTACGACAGCCGTAATCTAAAATTCCCAATTTCAAATTTGAGACACCTTCGTCAGCAAACGTTCACAGGCTTCGCGAAAGTCGTCGGCTTTTGGCAACAAGCTAAGCACCAGCTTTCTTCATCAACTTCTTTCTGGAAAAGACGTCTATTTGCTAATTCAGCCGCATCAATAAACGCTGACAGGCTTCGCGAAAGTCGTCGGCTTTTGAATAAGCACCAGAAACGTCGTCTTCAGCGATGAACCAGCACGTCGTCTTCAGCCAGCAATTGCAAAACCAATTCTTCTTCTGAAACGTGGCGCGGAACTTCCAGTGTGGAGTACCAGCCACCTTCGGTTGTCAGCATACGAACAGGCGAGTTTTCGACCTTCGTCGCCAGCCAGTCGTGATTGGCTTTCACTCGATCCAGAATCTGACTTTGTAATCCGGCGCGAAGTTTGAACCATTGCGGCGCGGCATGTTGAACCGGAGCGCCAACCGAAAGAAAAGTGTCGGCAATCAAATCCAGGCGTTCGATTGCTTCCTCAAGCAAAACTGCCGAGCCATTCGTTACGATCCAGCCAAGCTTCATCTGCGGCAAAGCCAGAATCTTGGAAAAGCCGCTCATCACGAATGTCAGCACATCAGAGTTTGCCACAAGGGAAGTCGCACGATTTTCATCGCTGCCAAATCCGTAATCACTGAAAACTTCGTCAACGATCAGCGCCAGATTATGCCGAGCACAGATTTCGTTCAGCCGCCTTAACTCGTCCAGTTTGATGAATGATCCGGTCGGGTTATTCGGGCTGACCAGAATGATGGCGCGAGTTGTTGGCGTGATTGCCTGTTCAATCGAATCGAAATCAATTCGCCAACCAGCCGAAAGATATTCCAGTTCATAAGGCCGCAGTTCAACGCCTTCAGTGAAGCCAGAAAGTCAAACAACGGATAACTTGGCTGCGGAACCAGCACGTTGTCGCCTTGATCGGCCAGCAGTTTGAAAAGGAAAGAATAAGCTTCGCTGGTACTGGCGGTTAGGTGAATGTGTTCGGCAGAGACCGCAAAACCGCGCTCGGCGTAATAATCCGCGACAGCTTTGCGAGCGATCAGCAAGCCTTTGGGCTGAGGTTCGTACAGCATCGCCGGAGCTTGAGCCAGCGCTGACAAGATTTCCTGAGACGGGAAATCAAATCCTGCTCGTGTCGGGTTTGATTCCGTCAAATCTAACAGCCGAATTCCGGCGCGCCGTTTTTCTTCAATCAACCGCGCCAACTGATTTGTTTCCAGGCTCCATTTGAAACGCGAAGAAAAGAACTCAAGAGTGCGGACGCCAGCCGGAGCAGCCGGAGCGCGGACGTTCCTGTCCGCAGGCTGGTCCGCGGACATTCCTGTCCGCCCGTCGCCGTCATTCAAATCCTCTTCAACCAAACTTATTTGCTTTCGATTCCACGCACTCCCAAATCTCCAATCACCCGCTTCACCACACAACCCAGCCTTAACCGGATTGTCTTCGATGTAAGCGAACACGTCTCCGAAATGTTTGTCATTTCGAATGTACCGGTCGAAATAATCCGGCATCCAGAATCTTCCTTTGCGTTGCAGCAGGTCATTTGCCGACTTTGCCGACCATGTTTTTAATGATTGCAGAATCTTCGGCAAACTATACCCAGCCAGCGGAGTCATCAAAAAATGCACGTGGTTTGGCATCACCACCCAAGCCGATAACCGGTACCGTTCGCCATCAAAATGCAGCAGCGAGTTTTCAACGATCTCGGCAATTTGCGGCTGGCGCAACCAGCACTCGCCGTGGCCTTGATCGGCGAAGGCTTCGATCTTGCGATGCAGAATCACCGAACGTACGGATTCGTCGGATTCCTGTTGCTCAAGTTCCATCATCCATTGGCGGAGGACATTTGTCGGTATGGAGTCGAATAGCCGAATAGTCACAAATTGCGAAATTTCGCCGCCGTCAAAGTGCGGCAGGTAACCTCGGCTGTACCAGCCTTTTGGGGTTTGTTGCGTTGGCATGGCCGTGTAATTGAGAAGCAGAAGCGTAGAAGGGAAGGTCTACGCTTCTGCGGACAGCACTGATGATGCCTGACGGGCGGACGGAACGTCCGCGGACCAGTCTGCGGACAGGAACGTCCGCGCTCCGGCTAAACGTCCGCGCTCCGGCTATTTCGCTTTGGCAAAATCACCGGCCTTAACAATGGAAATTTTGGCCGGGTCAATGTGACGGCGCAGAGCGGCACTAATCTGGTCAGCC
>JBGAPB010000107.1:0-18970 GCA_044221525.1 Blastocatellia bacterium
GGTTCAACCGGATCGCCTTTCAAGGCGATGTCACCGCGTTTGAGCAGAAAGGCCTGCTTCGGTTTTTCTTCGTCGGTTACGCCCATTACCGACGGCAAAAGTTTCGGTCGAGTCTTGTTGATCTCGTCAATTTCATTTTGAACAGTTTTGCGAGCTGTGCGCTCTTCTTCGGTAATCAGTTCGTCAATTTCTTCTGGTTGAATGTTGACGGCTTTGGCAAAACGCTCAGCGGTTTCCTTGCGATAAACCTCGCGCGTTTCAGCGTTGATGGTTCCGGCGTTTTCAGCCAGCTTGACGTGAAATTCGATCTTTTCAGCCATCAGTATTTCACGAACGCGCTTTTCGATGGCGGCGATTTTGGCTTTGTAAGGTCTCAGTTTTTCATCAACAGCTTTGTTGGCAGCATCGTAGGCTTTCTTCTCTTCTTCACTGACCAAAAGCTTTTCAGCTTTCTGGTAGGGGAAGAAAACGGCCTGCATTCGGTAATAATCTTTCTGCGGAATCGGGTCGTATTTGTGATCGTGGCAGCGAGCGCACCCAACCGTTAGCCCAAGAAAAACCGTCGAAGTCGTGGAAACCATGTCGTCCAACTCATCTGAACGAGTTTGTTCATTGACAGCGTTATCCACTGTAGGGCCGTTGCGGATGAAGCCTGTAGCAATTAAATCTTCAGGCTTGGTTTCAGCGACGGGCTTCAATTGATCGCCTGCCAGTTGCTGGCGTATAAACTGGTCATAAGGCATGTCGGCGTTGAAAGCGCGAATCACCCAATCGCGGTAACGCCAGGCGTGCGGGCGGTCGTAATCGAATTCGTAACCGCCGCTGTCGGCATAGCGCGCCAGATCAAGCCAGTGCCTGCCCCAGCGTTCGCCGTAATGCTGCGAAGCCAAAAGCTTGTCCACGACTTTTTGATAAGCGGCGTCAGACGGGTCTTTCAAAAACTCAGCCATCTCTTCGGGCGAAGGCGGCAAGCCGATCAAATCAAAATAAACTCGGCGCAACAACTCGCGCGGTTCGGCGGCTGGAGAAGGTCGTAAACCTTTGGCTTCCAGCTTGGCCAACACAAAAGCGTCAATTTCATTCTTCACCCAAGAACGCATTTTTACTTTCGGAACTTCCGGGCGAATCGGTTTGACGAAAGACCAAAAACTGCGGTCTTTGTCAGTGATGCTGTAACCAGGTTGGCGAACCGGAGCGGATTCAGGCGCGGCAGAGGCAATCACTTTCGGTTGAAGGGTTTTGATCCATTCGGCAATCACAGCGATTTCGGCATCGCTGAGTTTGCCTCCCATGGGCATTGCCGGTTCTTCTTTGTGCGTAATCAATTTGTACAACAGACTCTTTTCCGGCTGGCCGGGAACGACGGCTGCCCCACGAGTTCCGCCTTTCAGCGCAGATTCTTCAGTTCGCAGATCAAGCCCAGACCGCTGAATCTTTGCGCCGTGACAACCAGCGCAATTTTGCTCAAAAATTGGTTGGACTTTGTCTTTGAAGAAATCTGGAGCAGCCCCTGCTGCCTGACGCAGCCAGCGTCTTCCGCCCACGTCAATAATCTGTTTTTTCGCCAAGTCATAGAATACCGCTGCATGGAATCAAACCTTTCCCAGGGAGTGCCGGAAATAGGGAATTTTCGGAAGCAGACGAATCTTTATTCGGCATCGAATGATTGTCAAACCATACTTCGATAAGTGGCGCTACATTCTGAGAATTGCAGTTCGCTCGGCCTGGCTTGGCGAACCGCGCCCCGGCAGAGTTCCCATCTTGCACCACCTCCTAATTTGTTGTAGCTTGACTTTTCTCTACAATATCTTGTGGTGTATTTTTTTCAGTGACGAAGCAAATCAAACCAATTCTGATTATCGTGGTGGGCCTTGGGCTGGTCTACTGGTTCGTCAGTCGCCTGAACTGGCAGTCAGTTGGGGAGCACATGCGCCATGCTCGCATCTTGCCATTGTTGATGGCTGCAAAGGGGCATCACCTTACCATTTTTGCTCGAGTCTGGCGCTGGCGCTGAATTCTCTATCCTTCGATCGCAAAGTCAAACTTGGCAATTTGATCGCTGCAACAGCAGTTGGCTTTGGTGGCTTGTTCGTCATTGGTCGGGCTGCTGAAATTATCAGACCAACTGTGCTGAGCTTATTAGAAAAACTACAGCCGAGTGCCACATTTGCCACAATCCTGATAGAAAGAATTTACGACACCGTAATGGTCGTGTCGCTTTTTTCAATCTGCTTACTATTTGCAGAGCTTCCGCCTGAACAGGCAGCCTCTTGGCAAAAAGTTGGAGGCACTCAAACTTTAGGATTGATGTTATTAGCAGGTATTACAGTAGGCGTACTTATACTGATAATGCTCAGATTGAAATCCATGCCAATCATTAGCTGGGTTGAAAAAATATCGCCCCGCTTACCTCAAAAGCTGGCCCAATTGCTGCTCAACTTTCTACGCCACTTGTCAGACGGCTTAAGCGTTTTGCTTGACGTGAAAAAATTGTTGGTAACGATTCTTTACACTTTTCTGGTCTGGGGTTTAATCGCATCTGCGACTTGGCTAACTCTTTATGCTTTCAACCTGAGATTTTCAATTGACAAGATTGTCTTTATTTTAGGATTTGGCCTTGTCGGCTCCATAGTACCAACTCCCGGGGGATCAGCCGGAGCTTTTCACGCAGCGGCGGCTAAAGCGTTGGAATTCCTAGGAGTCGAAGCTAATTTAGCGGCCAGCGTGGCTATCGTTTACCATTTGATTGCTTTTGGGCCGCCATTCATTTTGGGGCTTTACTACTTGATAAAAAACGATATTGGCTTCAGTCAGCTGCGTGAAATGATTGCCAGCGAAGGCGAGCAACGCGATTTGACTCAAGACCAAGCCAGGAACTAAAAGTGAAAAGCCTTGGAGGACTAAGCTTATGAAGTGCCCATTTTGCGGTCATATCGAAGACAAAGTCGTTGATTCCCGTGAGTCTCGTGAAGGGGATTCTATACGTCGCCGACGCGAATGCCTGAAATGCGAGCGCCGATTTACCAGCTATGAGCGGATTGACGAAATTCCTTATATGGTCGTCAAAAAGGATGGTAGGCGCGAAGCATTCAATCGTGACAAGGTTATGGCTGGCCTGTTGCGCGCCTGCGAAAAGCGTCCGGTTTCGACCGCCAAACTCGAGTCTATAATTAACGCAGTCGAAGCCTATGTCCAAGCATCACCAGAACGAGAACGACCAACCTCGAAAGTTGGTGAGTTGATAATGCGTAAGCTAAAGGACTTGGATAAAGTGGCTTATGTGCGATTTGCATCAGTGTACCTGGAATTTCAGGATGTTTCTGAATTTATGAACGAGCTAAAAGGGTTGATAAAGCTTAGGAGATAACTTCCCAGCAAAATGGCTTCAATAAAAACCCAAACTAGATTTGAATAAGTCGGTTCGGCTGCTTGCAAAAAATAGACTCGATTGCTAGTATGCGCGTTTTGATGGCCAGTCGTTTTTGATAATGCGAAGCGCCACGTGTTTTTCTGCCGGTGTAGCTCAGTTGGTAGAGCATCTGATTTGTAATCAGAGGGTCGGGGGTTCGAGTCCCTTCACCGGCTCTGAAAACCGTAGTTTTAAGCAGGGGTGGTCGAGTGGTTAATGGCACCGGGCTGTAAACCCGGCCGGCTAACGCCGTACGTAGGTTCGAATCCTACCCCCTGCATTCTGTATCAAGTGTAAGTTTTTGAAATTTTGGGCGGGCGTAGCGCAATGGTAGCGCACTAGCCTTCCAAGCTAGGTGTTGCGGGTTCGAGTCCCGTCGCCCGCTCCATTTATCTGTATATCTTGCAGGTTTTCTGCTCAATAAAATTCGGTTGAGCCTAGGCCACATAGCTCAGTTGGTAGAGCGCGTCCTTGGTAAGGACGAGGTCACCGGTTCAAGTCCGGTTGTGGGCTTCATTTTTTGATTATTGGCCACGCAGGCCGTAATAACAGTACAGGAACAAACTAAAATGGCTAAAGAGAAATTTGACCGAAGTAAGCCACACGTCAACGTTGGTACTATTGGTCACGTTGACCACGGTAAGACGACTTTGACAGCAGCGATCACCAAGACGCTGGCCAAGCACAATCCGAAGATTACGTTCCGCAGCTTCGATTCGATTGATAACGCTCCGGAAGAGAAGGCACGCGGAATCACCATCGCGACCGCTCACGTCGAGTACGAAACACCGAATCGTCACTATGCTCACGTTGACTGCCCTGGCCACGCCGATTATGTCAAGAACATGACTACCGAGCGGCTCAGATGGACGGCGCGATTTTGGTTGTGGCGGCGACCGACGGACCGATGCCTCAGACTCGCGAGCACATTCTGCTGGCTCGTCAGGTGGGTGTCCCGGCGATGGTCGTTTTCATGAATAAAGTTGACGCAGTTGACGACGCCGAATTGCTTGACCTGGTCGAGTTGGAAGTGCGCGAACTGCTGTCGAAATATGATTTCCCTGGCGATGACATTCCGATCATTCGCGGTTCGGCTTTGAATGCGCTGAACGGCGAAGGTGACTGGGAAAAGTGCATTGACGAATTGATGGAAGCTGTGGACAGCTACATACCGACGCCAGCGCGCGCGATAGATCAGCCGTTCCTGATGCCGGTGGAAGATATTTTCACGATTCAGGACGCGGCACTGTGGCGACCGGGCGTATCGAGCGCGGGATCATCAAGGTCAACGAAAAAGTTGAAATCATCGGCATTCGTGACACACGCGACACGGTTGTGACTGGCGTCGAAATGTTCAAGAAGCTGCTGGATGAAGGTCGCGCAGGCGATAACGTCGGCTTGCTGTTGCGCGGCGTTGAGCGCAAGGAAATTGAGCGCGGTCAGGTGATAGCGAAACCCGGTTCGATCAAGCCGCACACCAAATTCAAGGCCGAGGCTTACATTTTGACGAAGGAAGAAGGAGGGCGTCACACGCCATTCTTCACGGGTTACCGCCCGCAGTTTTACTTCCGCACAACTGACGTGACTGGAGTGGCAAGACTGCCTGAAGGTGTTGAGATGATTATGCCTGGAGACAACATCGCGATGGAGATTGAATTGATAGCTCCGATCGCGATGGAAAAAGGCTTGCGCTTCGCCATCCGCGAAGGCGGTCGTACAGTCGGCGCCGGCACTGTCTCTGACATTATTGAGTAAATCGAAGTTTTAATTTAATTACGAAAGAGAAAAGTTATGCGTGACAAAGTCGTTCTTCAATGCACAGAGTGCAAAGATCGCAATTACTTCACAACAAAGAACAAGAAAACTACGACACAACGTCTTGAGTTCAAGAAGTTTTGCCGCAAATGTCGCAAGCATTCGCCGCACCGCGAAACCAAATAACACTGAATCTGCAGTTATTTATTCAGGGGTATAGTGTTAACGGTTAGCACGTGGGTCTCCAAAACCTAAAGTTCGGGTTCGAATCCTGATACCCCTGCCAGATTTACAACGCTTTCATTGTTCCGGGTGCTATATCAAGACAAGTCTTCCGGCACAGAGGTGAAAGAAAATGGCAACATTGAGTACGCGCGAAGGAGTTGCGGTGATGACAGAAGAATCAAATGAGCAATCGTTAGTGACTAGACCGGCAACTTGGCTGGCTAGTGTCCGTCAGTTTTGGCATGAAATCGCGCGAGAAATGAAGCAAGTTTCCTGGCCAACGCGACCTGAAGTCGTGAACACTACCATTATCGTTGTTATTGCGGTCTTTTTCTTTGCTTTCTATCTATTTGCTGCCGACATTGTCTTTACTTACCTGATAAAAGGTGTTGAATGGGCGGCTGGCAAGATATTGTAACTAGGCTATCGTAAACCTTTTGTCGGTCAGATACCCGGAGATTTCCTCAGACTATGGCGAAACAATGGTTCATCATTCACACTTACTCAGGTTACGAGCGCAAGGTGCGCGATAGCTTGAACTCACGGATTCAAGCCTTCGAGATGGGCGACGAAGTCACTCAGGTGCTGATTCCAACCGAAACCGTAGTCGAAATGAAAGGCTCCAAGCGCGTCGAAAGCACCCGGATGTTTTTCCCAGGCTATGTTCTTGTCGAGATTGAGTGCAACGACAACGCCGAGATTTCTGATAAAGCCTGGCACTTGATTAAGAGCACGCCTAAAGTTACCAGTTTTGTCGGCGGCCAGAAACCAACACCGTTAAGCCAGGAAGAAGTAGATCAAATCGTTCACCATGTTGAGACAGCGGCAGAAAAACCAAAGCCGAAGTTCACGTTTGAACGTGGCGAAATTGTCCGAATAAATCACGGGCCATTCACAAGTTTTACTGGAACAGTTGAAGAAGTTAACGCTGACAAGAATATGCTAAAAGTTAGCGTCACCATCTTCGGACGCGCAACTCCGGTTGAGTTGGGTTTCCTTGAAGTCGAAAAAGTTTCTTTCTCGGAAGAAAGCTAACAGTGACAGTTTGAGTACAAAATAATTGGGAGGCCGCTTCGGCGTCCGATCATAACCAATAATCAATTATGGCAAAAAAAGTTACAGCAATGATTAAGCTTCAGGTTCCCGCCGGTAAGGCGAACCCTGCTCCGCCAATTGGAACGGCGCTGGGTCCGCAAGGCGTGAACATTATGGAGTTCTGCAAACAATTTAATGCTAAGACCTCAAGCATGGGCGACATCAAAATTCCTGTCGTCATCACGGTCTATGCTGATCGTTCATTCACCTTCATCACCAAAACCCCTCCGGCTGCCGACCTAATTAAGAAGGCAATCAAGCTTGAGAAAGGTTCTGGCAAGCCAAACCGCGAAAAAGTTGGATCAGTAACTCGCGCTCAGATTGAAGAGATCGCGAAGTTAAAGATGCCCGATCTTAATACCACCAACCTGGAAGCCGCCATTCGCACGATCGAAGGCACGGCCAAGAGTCTGGGTCTGGATATCAAATGAATGCGGAATGCAGAATGTAGAATGCGGGATGAAATTCAAATCATTCCGATAATTCTGGGTTCTTCATTCATTCTTCCGCATTCCTAAGAGGGAGTGGCCATAACCGGTAGATGCCGGGTCTCTTATGGCTACGCTAACACCTGAAAGGAAACAATAATGGCAGGAAAAAAATTTAAAGCTGCGCTCGCTCAGGTCGAGGATGGCAAGTTGTACCCGTTGTCTGACGCCATAACGCTTTGCCAAAAGATCAAACCGGCAAAGTTTGACGAAACAGTCGAAGTAACAATGGTGCTCGGCGTTGATCCACGCAAAGCTGACCAAATGGTACGTGGCACTCTTGTGCTTCCTCATGGACTCGGCAAATCCAAGAAAGTTGCTGTTATTGCTGGCACTCCTGAGAAACAGCGGGAAGCACAGGAAGCTGGCGCTGATGAGGTTGGCGGCGATGATTTCGTCGAAAAGATCAAAGGTGGCTACCTGGATTTCGACGCTCTGATTGCAACGCCGGATATGATGCGATCGGTCGGTACGCTCGGTAAAGTACTTGGGCCACGCGGCCTGATGCCTAACCCAAAAACTGGCACGGTAACAGTTGAGGTTGCCAATGCAGTCAAAGAAACCAAAGCAGGCAAAGTGGAATTCCGCGTTGATAAAACTGGTGTGATTCACGTCCCAGTTGGCAAGGTTTCGTTTACAGCAGACAAGATAACTGAAAACGCAAAATCATTGATTGACGCTGTAATCAAGGCCAAACCCTCAACGGCAAAAGGCAAATACGTCAAGAAGGTAAACGTCGCTTCGACGATGGGGCCTGGCATCCTGGTTGACCCAACTTCGATTGGAGCCTGAGCGCTTCCCTTCCACACTGGAAATTCCACTGAACGTTTGGAGATTGAGTAATGAAAACAAGAGAGAAAAAACAACAAGACCTCATTGCACTCAAAGAAGAGTTACAGAATACAGGTCATGCGGTGATGGTCAGTTTTCAGGGCATGTCGGTCGAAAAAGATGGTGAATTGCGCCGTGCTCTGGAAGCTTCACAACTTAATTACCGCGTAGTTAAAAACACAATTGGCCGAATTGCGGTTGAAAACACTCCGCTTGAATCTCTGAAGGATCATTTCAAAGGCATGACTGCACTGGCTTACAGTCAGAATGATCCGGTAGGTCTGGCCAAAGTACTGAGCAAGTTTGCAAAGGAAAATCCAAAACTGACCTTCAAAGGTGGCGTTGTCGAAGGCCGTGCTATTAGTGTCAAAGACATTGATGCTTTGGCTTCCATGCCATCGAAGGAAGAGTTGATCAGCAAGCTGATGTTCTTGTTAAATGCACCAGCTCAACGCTTGGCAACAGTAATAAACGCTGTTCCGCGCAACTTGGCCGTCGTCGTCAAACAAATTGCCGACAAAAAGGCCGAAGCCGCATAAATAGCGACCGTTTGTCTCAGCATTTAACCCTGAGGCTTGCATAATAAAAGTTTTTTTGAAATCGCATTTTTGATTGGTTGCATTGTCAGTGGCCGATCACTCGTCACCTGAGGCTAACAAAGGAGTGATGCCCGGAGTCAGCCGATGGTAGCGTCGCGCAAGTGTTCAAGCGGCGTAAGAGTCAACCATTTTTAGTTCTGCCTTTATTGAAGTGAAAAGGTAGAGATTGTTTTGGAGGAATAGTAAAAATCATGGCGGATATCAATAACATTGTTGACCAAGTTGCCGGACTCACCTTGCTTGAGGCCTCGGAATTGGTGAAGGCCCTCGAAGAGAAATTCGGTGTTTCGGCTGCTGCGGCAGCGGTTGCTGTTGCCCCGGCTGGTGGTGGCGGTGCGGCGGCTCCTGCGGCTGAAGAAAAAGATGCCTTTGATGTCGTGTTGACTGGCGCTGGCGCGAACAAGATCAACGTGATCAAAGTTGTTCGTGAGTTAACTGGCCTCGGCTTGAAAGAAGCCAAGGACCTCGTTGACGGTGCTCCTAAGACTGTCAAAGATGGCGTGTCGAAAGACGATGCCGAAAAGATCAAGAAAGCCTTGACTGATGCAGGCGCGTCGGTTGAGTTGAAGTAAGCGAAAACTGTTTGTAGAACCGGTTTCTGAATAAAACCGGTTCTACAAACTTTATCTGTTTGCCGTCGGCAGAGATGCTAAAAAACTGAATCGAGGTGCGGGCACTAAACCTTGATTTCAGAAGGGTTAATTCCTTACCTGATTTTGAGTCAGATCGTAAGTTCGAGCAGTTGGAAGTGCTTCCTTTTTACAGAGCTCTGGCAGTCTTACGGGTTATTCGTGGGGTATCGAAATCGGCAAACTTCAAATATACAAATAATATTAACCGCGTGGCGTGCGGCGGGGGACGTGTTGTCTCCCGCCGCCGCTTTGTCGTATCCAAAAACTTAAGCTAATAGCTTCAACTTTGAAGCAGCGGCTAAAGTTTCATTAGGCCGGGATTCTCTGCTCGGCCATCGCGCCTTAAACTTAAAGGACGTTTGCACAATGGCTATTGAGATGAATTCAATCGCAACAAATGGTAGTGAAAGTACAAAAAGACCTGAGCGCTTCGACTTTTCCAAGATTCGCACTCTGGTGAGAATTCCGAATCTGATAGAAGTTCAGCGTGAAAGCTATGACCGATTCCTTCAGATGGACCTGTTGCCTCCTGAGCGTGATCTGGTCGGCTTGCAGGCGGTTTTCAAATCAACTTTTCCAATCTCCGACTTCCGCGAAACCTCCTCGCTGGAATTCGTCGAGTTCCGTCTGGGCAACTGGCAGTGCAAGTGCGGACAGTTTCAAGGACTGCATCACCTGCGCTCGAATTGCCGGCAGTGCGCGGCGGTTATCAAAATCAACCCGCTTTCATCTGACGACGTGGTTTGCGGCGATTGCGGCACTTACAACAAAAACGTCGTCAACACCTGTGACAATTGCGGCGAGCCTGTTGGCTTGAAACACAAATACGATGTGCAGGAATGCCAGGAACGTGGCATGACCTACTCTGTCCCGTTGCACGTCAAAATACGCTTGACCGTCTGGGACAAAGACGAAGAAACCGGACAAAAATCAATCCGCGACATCAAGGAAGAAGAAGTTTACTTCGGCGATCTTCCGTTGATGACTGAAAACGGCACGTTCATTATCAATGGTACTGAGCGCGTTATCGTTTCTCAGTTGCACCGCAGCCCGGGCGTCTTTTTCGAGAAAGGCGAGAACAATACCTTCTTCCTGGCGAAACTGATTCCATATCGTGGTTCGTGGGTCGAGTTTGAATACGATTCCAAGAATCTGCTTTACGTTCGAATTGATCGAAAGCGTAAGTTCCTGGCGACGATCTTTTTGCGGGCACTTGGATTGAAGAGTGACGAAGACATCATTCGTTACTTTTACACCGTGGACAAGGTTCGAGTCGAAGGCGCCAGCCTGCTCTGGCAGGTCAGTTCGACAATTGTCGGCTCGCGTGCTTCTTCCGACATTGCCGACAAAAACGGCGAAGTTATTGTCAAAGCCGGCAAAAAGATAGGCCAAAGCGCTTACGACTCAATCGTAGCCGCTGGCATCACTGAAATTCCCGTCAAAATTGAAGACTTGACTGGCGCTTATACGCTTAACGACATCGTCAATACTTCTGATGGTGAAGTTCTGGCCGAAAGCAACTCCGAGTTGACGGCGGAAACGATTGCCGCAGCGGTTGAAGCTGGTCTCACGTCATTTGAAATCTTCTTCCCGGACAAAGACGACGTTGGAGTCACGCTTAGCCAAACGGCCAGAAAAGACACGATCAAATCTTCGCAGGAAGCCCTGATTGAAATTTACCGCAAGATGCGTCCGGGCGATCCTCCGACGTTGGACACATCCCAGTCGCTGTTTCACGGCATGTTTTTTGACGCGCGCAAATTCGATTTTTCGCGTGTTGGCCGCCTGAAGTTTAACATCAAGATGGGGCGTCCTGAACGCGACCGCCTGGCTGACCCGCTGCTGTCGCCTCAAGACTTCTTCGATGTGATTGATTACGTGCTCAAACTCAAGCGCATTAGCGGCGAACAGGAAACCCGCGACGGAAGAAAGATATTTTACAGCGACGACGACATTGACCATTTGGGCAACCGTCGCGTACGCGCTGTCGGCGAACTGCTGGAAAACCAGTTTCGCCTGGGCTTGGTGCGTATGGAGCGTGCGATCAAGGAAAAAATGTCCATCCACGCTGAGATGCAAACGGCAATGCCGCGCGATCTGATCAATGCCAAACCTGTGACGGCTGCCGTGCGCGAATTCTTTGGTTCTTCGCAGCTTTCGCAGTTTATGGATCAGACCAATCCGCTGTCAGAGATTACTCACAAGCGCCGCCTGTCGGCTCTTGGACCGGGTGGTTTGAGCCGCGAACGCGCGGGCTTTGAAGTCCGCGACGTGCATCCGACTCATTACGGACGTATCTGCCCGATTGAAACGCCTGAAGGGCCGAACATCGGCTTGATTTCTTCTCTGTCGTGCTTCGCTCGAATCAACGAATTCGGATTTATAGAATCGCCTTACCGCAAGGTTTTGGATGGCCGCGTGATTGATTACGTCAAAATCATCAATCCCGGCGATACTAACTACAAGCCCGGCGATCATTTGCCCGAAGAAGAGGCGGTCAAGCTCAACAAATCACTCGGCGAAGGAAAAAAGCAGGCGACATACGAAGCCTATCCTTTCTATCAATCTGCTTGGGAAGAAGACAAATACATCATTGGTCAGGCCAACATCGAACTTGATGAAAATGGTCAGATTATTGGTGAGCGCGTCAACGCCCGAAAGGCTGGTGAATTCATTCTGGCTACGCGGTCAGAAGTCCAATTCATGGACGTTTCACCGAAACAGTTGGTGTCTGTCGCTGCCAGCTTGATTCCCTTCCTTGAAAACGACGACGCCAACCGCGCGTTGATGGGATCGAACATGCAACGCCAGGCCGTTCCGTTGCTGCGCGCTCAAGCGCCGCTGATTGGAACCGGAATGGAAAAGGTCACGGCCCAGGATTCTGGAGCTGTGGTGGTTGCTCGTCGCGACGGTATTGTTGACACGGTGGATTCTGAACGAATCATCATCCGAGTTGATCACAACGTTGACGGAACCCTGTCACGCGAAGTGACAGCGGACATTTATCCGTTGATCAAGTTCAAACGTTCGAACCAGAACACCTGCATCAACCAGAAGCCAATTGTTCGCCAGGGCGACCGTGTCTATAAAGGCCAGGTAATTGCAGACGGCCCTTGCACCGAAGGCGGCGAACTGGCTTTGGGTCGCAACGTGATGGTCGCGTTCATGCCGTGGCGTGGTTACAACTTTGAAGACGCTATTTTGATCTCTGAAAAGATGGTCAAAAACGATTACTACACTTCGATTCACATCGAAGAGTTGGAGATCGAATCGCGAGACACCAAGTTGGGGCCAGAAGAAATCACCCGCGACATTCCGAACGTAGGCGAAGCCGCGTTGCGTGATCTGGACGACAGCGGAATGATCCGCATCGGCGCTTACGTCAAACCCGGTTCAATTCTGGTCGGCAAAGTTACGCCGAAAGGCGAAACGCAGCTTACAGCAGAAGAAAAACTGCTCCGTGCAATTTTCGGCGAAAAAGCCGGCGACGTGCGCGACGCCAGTTTGACCTGCCCGCCCGGCATCGAAGGCACTGTCGTTGACGTCAAGGTCTTCACCCGTAAAGGGCAAGACAAAGATGTTCGCAGCCTGGCCATTGAAGCCGCCGAAGAAGAAAAGCTCCGTAAAAATCTCCAAGACGAAATTCGTATCGTCGAGGAGGAACGCAACAAGCGGATTTACGAATTGCTGGAAGGCCGAAAGCTGGAATCCGATCTCTCCTTCCGTGGCCGAACGATAGCTGAAAAAGGAGCCAAGCTGACTCGTGACATGCTTGAAGGCATGGACATCGGTGCTCTGAAACGAGTCGAAGTCAGCGGGGCGCGTGACGTTGCTGCTGAAATCAAAGACCTTGAACAACGCACGGAACGTCAGATCGCCATTCTGGACCATCTTTACGAAGAAAAAATTGACAAGATCAAAAAGGGTGACGAGCTTTCGCCCGGCGTCATCAAGATGGTCAAGGTTTTCGTGGCTATGAAACGCAAGCTGTCGGTCGGCGACAAAATGGCCGGTCGTCACGGTAACAAAGGCGTCATCGCGCGAATCCTGCCTGAAGAAGACATGCCGTATCTGCCCGATGGCTCACCGGTTGAAATTGTTCTCAACCCGCTCGGTGTGCCTTCGCGTATGAACGTCGGTCAGATTCTGGAAACCCACTTGGGCTGGGCTGCCAGCGTGCTGGGAATGCGTTTCGCCACGCCGGTTTTTGACGGCGCGACCGAACACAACATCAAACGCTATCTTGAAGAAGCCGATGCCAAGGTTCACGAAGAAGGCTTGCCGCAAATGGTCAGCCCGTCTGGCAAGACTCTTCTTTATGACGGCATCACGGGTGAAGCCTTTGAGCAAAGAGTGACCGTCGGGTACATCTATATGCTCAAGCTTTCTCACTTGGTTGACGACAAGATTCACGCGCGCTCGATTGGCCCGTACTCGCTGATTACCCAGCAGCCGCTGGGAGGCAAAGCGCAGTTCGGCGGTCAGCGATTCGGCGAAATGGAAGTGTGGGCGCTGGAAGCTTACGGCGCGGCGCACATCCTGCAAGAGTTGTTGACCTGCAAGTCGGATGACGTGGCCGGACGCTCGAAGATTTACGAATCCATCGTCAAAGGCGAATCGGATTTCGAGCCGGGACTGCCCGAATCATTCAACGTGCTGGTGCGTGAGCTTCAGTCATTGTGTTTGGATGTTGAATTGAGGCAGCGAGAACCGAAAGAAGCCTAGTTTCAAGTGCTGAGTTCTGAGTTCCGAGTGATTTTGCTAAATCCTCAGAACTCAGTCCTTTGCACATAAATGGAGGGAAAAGCAGTGCTTAGATACTCAGGTGAAAAAACATTGACCCCGGATTTCGAGGCGATTCGCATCAGTCTTGCGTCACCCGAAAAGATTCGTTCGTGGTCACACGGGCATGTCACCAAGCCCGAAACGATTAACTACCGTACATTCAAACCTGAGCGCGACGGGTTGTTCTGCGCGCGCATCTTCGGGCCAGTCACAGATTGGGAATGCTTGTGCGGCAAATACAAGCGCATGAAGCATCGTGGAGTGGTCTGCGATAAGTGCGGTGTCGAAGTCACACAGGCCAAGGTCCGCCGCGAAAGGTTGGGCCACATCGAACTGGCCAGCCCGTGTTCGCACGTTTGGTTTTTCAAAGGCCTGCCTTCGCGCATTGGCCATTTGCTGGACATTCCTCTGCGCGAGCTTGAAAAGGTTCTCTACTTTGAAAACTACATCGTCATCGCCGATGCCAAAGAAATCGAAGAACTCGGCCTGCCGCTGAAAGAGCGCGAAATGGTTCAAGACGACCGTTATCGCCAACTCAAGCAGGAATTCCCTGGCAAATTCACCGATGAGGTTTGCCGCATGGGAGCTGAAGCCATCAAACACCTGCTTCAGCGCGTTGATATTGAAGAGCTGGCCGAAGACCTTCGTTACAAAATGAAGAACGAGACCAGCCAGCAGAAGAAGCTGAAATATTCCAAGCGGCTGAAAGTCGTTGATTCGTTCCGCAAGTCCGGCAACAAACCTGAATGGATGATTCTGGATGTGATTCCGGTTTTGCCGCCGGAGCTTCGCCCGCTGGTTCCGCTGGATGGCGGACGTTTCGCCACTTCGGATTTGAACGATTTGTATCGTCGTGTCATCAACCGCAACAACCGTTTGTCCAAGTTGATGGAGTTGAAAGCGCCTGAAGTCATCGTTCGTAATGAAAAGCGCATGCTTCAGGAAGCCGTTGACGCCCTGTTCGACAATGGTCGTCGAGGTCGCGTGCTGCGCGGAGTCAACAACCGTCCGCTCAAATCGCTTTCCGACACGCTGAAAGGCAAACAAGGTCGCTTTCGTCAGAACCTGCTAGGCAAGCGCGTTGATTATTCCGGGCGTTCGGTAATCGTCGTCGGCCCTGAATTGAAGCTGCACCAGTGCGGTTTGCCGAAGAAGATGGCGCTCGAACTTTTCAAGCCGTTCATCTACAACCGGCTGGAAGCCGAAGGCCACGCTGCAACAATCAAGCAAGCTAAAGAACTGGTCGAAAGCCAGAATGACGTGGTATGGGACATTCTGGAAAAGGTCATTAAAGACCATCCGATCCTTCTGAACCGCGCTCCAACGCTTCACCGTCTGGGCATTCAGGCATTCGAACCTGTATTGGTCGAAGGCAAAGCTATCAAGCTGCATCCGCTGACCTGCACGGCATTCAACGCGGACTTCGATGGCGACCAGATGGCCGTTCACGTCCCGCTTTCGCCAGAAGCTCAGATCGAAGCTCAGGTGTTGATGTTGTCGTCGAACAACATCCTCTCCCCTGCTTCGGGTCAACCGATCGCAGTGCCATCGCAGGATATTGTGCTCGGTTGTTATTACATGACCCGCGCGATGGACGGAGCCAAAGGCGAAGGCCGCGCTTTCGCCAGCCTGGACGAAGTGCTGATCGCCCTGGACGCCAAGGCAGTAACAACACAAACGCGCATTCGTCTGCGTTACTCCGGGCCATTGATTGACCTGGAACATGAGCGCGATAACCAGGACATTATCAGAGCGACAATTCACGAAGTTGATAGAACAATCAACACCACGGTTGGCCGTGTCATCTTGAACGACCGTCTGCCCAAAGACATGCCTTACATAAACGGCATGCTCAAGAAAAAAGGCTTGACCAGCATGGTCAACTATTGCTTCCTGCGGCTGGGCCACAAAGCAACTGTTGAGATGCTGGACAAGGTCAAAGAAACCGGATTCCTTTTCGCAACCAAAGCGGGTTTGTCCATCAGTATTGACGACATGGTCACTCCACCGAATAAACCTCAACTGGTTGCCGGTGCCGAAGACGAAGTGGTCAAAATTCAGAAGCAATACGAAGAGGGTGTTATCACCAACGGCGAACGCTACAACAAAGTCGTCGCCATCTGGTCAGAGATGACCGAACGAATTGCCGACGAAATGTTCAAGGAAATGGGTCGCCGAGAAAAAGAAGACCATGTTTTGAATCCGATTCTGATCATGGCCGATTCCGGCGCTCGTGGTAACCAACAACAGATTCGTCAGCTTGCGGGTATGCGCGGGTTGATGGCCAAACCTTCCGGCGAAATCATCGAAACACCGATTCGCGCCAATTTCCGCGAAGGTCTGGACGTGTTGCAGTACTTCATCTCCACCCACGGCGCTCGAAAAGGTCTGGCCGACACGGCGCTCAAGACTGCTGACTCAGGTTATCTGACTCGGCGTCTGGTTGACGTGGCTCAGGATGTCATTATTGCCGAACTGGATTGCGGAACGGTCAAGGGCATCTGGGCTGAACCGATTACCGAAGGTTCAGACATCATCGAAGGTTTGCGCGAACGCATCATCGGTCGCGTGGCTTTGGAAGATGTCAGAGACCCGATCAACGGTCAGATTCTGGCCAAAGCATACGACGAAATCAGCGAGGACATCGCGACGGAGATTCAAAACGCGGGCGTTATGCGCGTCAGGATCCGTTCGGTGCTGACTTGCGAATCTCGTCGAGGCTGCTGCATACGCTGTTACGGACGCAATCTGGGAACCGGAAATGTCGTGGACATCGGCGAAGCCGTGGGCGTCATCGCCGCCCAATCCATCGGTGAACCTGGAACTCAGTTGACGATGCGCACCTTCCACATCGGCGGAACGGCATCCAGAGTCAGCGAACAGTCTTCGCACGAAGCTCGCGTACCAGGCACAATCAAATACGCCGACTTGAACACAGTCGTCAGCCGCGAAGGAAAAATCGTGGCAATGAATCGCAACGGCTCGCTGTTGATCGTTGATGATCGCGGACGCGAAGTCGAACGCTACCCAATCGGTTACGGCACAACCGTGCTGATTCCCGATGGCGGACGATGTGAAGAAGGCCAGAAGATTGCCGAGTGGGATCCTTACACTTTCGCCATCCTTACCGAAGCTGGCGGTACCGTAGCTTGGAAAGATTTGGTTGATGGTGTCACCGTTCACGAAGAAACCGACGAAGTCACCGGTCTGTCGCGCTCGGTTGTTATGGATGCGCCTGACGAAAAACGCCAGCCTCGTATTGAAATCAAAAACGAAGCTGGAAAAGTCATCAAGGCTTACCCGATGCCGATCCGCGCCAACCTGATGGTAGTCAAAGATCAGGAAGTCGAACCGGGCGACGTGATTGCCAAGATTCCGCGCGAAGTCACTCGCCAAAAAGACATCGTCGGAGGTTTGCCGCGCGTCGTCGAACTGTTCGAAGCTCGCAAGCCCAAGGAGCAGGCGGTGATGAGCGAAATTGACGGCGAGGTCAAATTCGGCGGCATTACCAAAGGCTCGCAGAAGATCATAGTCATCGGCGACAACGCCGAAGAGCGCGAATACTCGATCCCGCGCGGAACGCACATCAACGTTCAGGAAGGCGACAGAGTTCGCGCCGGCGAACCGTTGATGGACGGCCCGCTCAACCCACACGACATTCTTGCTGTGCGTGGTATGGAAGAGTTGCAACGTTATCTGGTCAACGCGATCCAGGAGGTTTACCGACTCCAGGGTGTGCATATCAACGACAAACACATCGAAGTGATTGTTCGCCAGATGCTGCGATGGGTTCGCGTCAAGGAAGTCGGCGACACTGAATTCCTGCTGGAAGAACAGGTTGATCGTTTCCGATTCATTGACGAAAACGCCCGTGTAGAATCCGAAGAAGGACAACAGGCAACGGCTGAACCGTTGTTGCTTGGAATCTCTGGGCTTCACTTTCGACCGAATCGTTTATCAGGCGTCGTTCCAGAAACGACTCGTGGTAGTGCTGACCGAAGCGGCGATTTCAGGTCGCGTGGATTGCCTTGCGCGGTTTGAAAGAGAACGTGATTATGGGTCGTTTGATTCCGGCTGGAACCGGTCTGGAACATTATCGCAAAGTCAGAATTGACTGATCCGACGATGAAGGATTTGACGGCAGAAATGGACGACACGCAGACTTACATCGAACAGATGGTAGCTGCCGCCAGCGCCCGCCCAGTGCCGGAACCTGAACCTGAAGAAGACCTGGAAGAACTCGGTTCTGAATCGAAGACGAAGGCGGATCTGTCGAACCAGTCGAAGCCGAGGCGATGAAAATTCGAACTCAACGATCCTGAATTCGCTTTCGAAGAAGAAGACGAATAAACCATCTCAGATTGAATAAAATCATTTTGCCGCAGGAGCATTACTCCTGCGGCTTTTTCTTGCGCAATTTCCATCCAGCAAAATAATCAGCCGCAGTGAAGAAACACAGCCAATCTTCCGCAAACGGAACTCGTTTTACCCCACTTCCTGCAACAAAATTACTTTATGCCGTTTAAGTTACGAACTGCGGACGGCTGGCCCTCTTCTTATTGAGCGCGATCAATGTGAAGTTTGCCGCTACAGCTTTCCTTCTTCCAAAAAGCTGAAGTATCCACGTGCGGTGGAAGATGATGTGATCAAGCAGATCAATGCCTATGATTTCACCTGCCGCTTTGAGCTGGGCGGTGACCAATGTCGTTGTGAGAGTTTAAGGCTGCCCGCTTTGGGTGACAGCCACGATGACAGCCGAAGCGCGGTCGGTGAGTGCACCGGCAAAAACTTCGCGCGCGGATGCACAGGGCTGGTGGTCTATCAATCAATTGAGACAACGAATGTTCAGAATCTCGTTCGCTCCGTTGATGCTGGCATGGGGAAATGTTCTGTTTGCGGTCGGCGTAGTGGCGAACGTGCGCAGCAGGTCGGCGGGAGTTTCAATCTTTGCCCCCTTCCGGCTTGATGCGACGGCGAGCAAATTCGATGGCTAGAATCAATGTAGCCTTGGCATCGCCGACGCCGTCGAACTGCGTCAAGTCTTCTTTCACGTCCAGCCCTTTTTCGTCAATCAGCCGCGCCAGTTTGGCGGATCATCAGTCCATGCCGGGCGTGCTTGCCGAGCAGCACGGCCAGCAGTTCCTGATCGCT
>JBGAPB010000108.1:0-17829 GCA_044221525.1 Blastocatellia bacterium
TCTGTAAACGGCAATGGCTTCCAGCGAAGGAAGCGCAAAACAGATGCCGTTGTAATCTCCTGTGCTGGTAGCGATTGCGGAGTTAATTCCGATCAACTCACCTGACAAATTGATGAGCGGCCCGCCGGAGTTTCCTCGATTGATTGCCGCATCGGTTTGCAGAAAGAACTGAAATCCGACTCGTTTGTACAATTCTGACGAATCACGTTCTTTGGCGCTGATAATTCCAGCCGTAACAGTTTGATCCAATCCAAACGGAGAGCCTATAGCCAAGACCCAATCACCCACCTGCATCTTTTCTGAATCACCCAGTTTGACTGCTGTCAAAGGAACAATTGGGTCAACTTTGACAACAGCCAGATCAACTTCGGCATCGCTACCAATCAACTGGGCCGGAAGTTCCGTTCCGTCAGAAAAACGAACTTTGATTCTGTCAACCTGATTTACGACATGGCGATTGGTTAAAATGTAACCTTGTGGATCAACTATTACGCCAGAACCGTTGCCGCGTTGAGCTTGTTCATTTCCGCCGTATGGTATGGTTGAATCCAAAGATGGGCGCGGAAGCGAATACAACTCAGAATCCCGGCTTTGCTGTTTTACTGGTTTAGTGACAGTAGAAATGTTGACGACAGCAGGTTCGACCAAGCGCGCAACCTCGACAAATGCAGAGGACAACTCTGAGTTGAACTCTTTATCACCAGCTTTGACTGAACCAGGCTGACGCGAAAGCGCCACCCCGATAATTACGCCAGCGGACAGGAAACAGGCCGCCACAGAAACCAGAATTGCACGTCGCCGAGAGCGACGATAATGTTCGAGCAATTCGCCATTGTCGTGAGCGAAATTCTTCATAACCATACTGCTTGCTAGAAAGTTTGTTGCTCTTTCAATTTGAATGTCAGGGTTGAATGTAAGGGAAAACCACTTTGATTAAGCGAGCCAGATTATAGCAGAAGCCATTTGCTAATTGACAACCTACTTTCGACGTAATGCCGTCAGTTCTCAGGCTCGCTAGCAAATTGGCGACACGCTTGAAAATTGATGCCTAAAGAAAAAGCCCGAGAGGTTGAACCATTCGGGCTTTTTCTTTGAGGCAATTGAAAACCGGTTATGGTTTCTTCTTGGCTGGAGCGGCTTTTTTCTTTCCGTCGTCCAGAGATTTCGGTGGTGGCAAATTGTTGCCTCTTACCAATTCCGCAATGACAGTTTTGGCTTCTGGCACGCGCGGATCTGTAGCAGGGGCCTTTTCAACAAAGGTTTGCAGGGAATCAGCAGATTCCTTGAACTTGCCTGCATTGGCATAAGCCAAGCCAATTCCATGCCAGGCTTCGATGTTGGTTGGATCGGCTTCCAGAATCTTTTGGTAAGCAGCAATGGCGGAATCTGTCTGACCGGCATCGAACAGAACGTGTGCGCCTTTGATCGGGAATTCTTTCTTCTTGACCGGATCATCCGTCAGTTCGGCGATTGCGTTGTAATCTTTGACTGCGGCTTCAGCCTGCGGGCCGTCGAAGAACTTGCCGCCCAAAATTGCTTCCGATTCGGCTCTGACAACCAGATAAGTCCGACGATTGCCTTTGTTTTGAACAGGGTCGTTTTTCTGTTTGGTGTCTTTTTCCTGAGCATCCAGGCCTTCCAGAGCTTTGTTGCAAGAGGCAATGGAATCGATGAAGTCTTGTTTGGCGGCGTCGCGGTTGCCTTCGTTAAAGGCTTTAACTGCACGTTTTTGCAGTGCGATGGCCAGATTCCCGTGGGAAATGTGAATGTTCGGGTTCGCTGCAACTGCTTCTTTGAAAGCTGTGACAGCCGCTCCGAAGTCATTTTTGGACAGCGCATCGTTGCCTTCTTTCAGCTTAAGGTTGATGACAGCGATTGAAGCGTTGTACTTTTCAGCTTCCTCACGTTCGGCGAGAGCTTTTTTGTATTCTTCATCAGCTTTTTTCTTATCGGCTTCGCTTACTTTGGGAGCACTGCCACCGGCTGCGGTGTTTCCGCCGGGCGCTTTTTTCAGGTCCTCCATTGTCAGCTTGCGCCCGTCGCCCGGGCGAAGCTCGAATTTGAGCGGCTCTCTATCTGGGCGGACACCAGCGTTATAAGCTGGCTCGCATCCTTCAGCGGAAACTATTACTGTATAGGTTCCGACAAAGGGGACGCCTGCATGCAGGAAGTGACCTTTCTTATCAGTTTTTACGGGATAATTCCCTTTGATGTCTGTGCGAACGATTTGAACTTCCGCACCTACAACCGGCTCAGTGGTCCCGGCTTTAACTACGTCGCCTTCCAAGCGGCCAACCTGGGCAAACGCACTGACCGAAAGCATGGCCATAAACGCGCCCCCCAGAACTACCGACAAAAGACTCTTGATCTTCATTTTCTATCCTCCGTTAGTTGCTGTAACTGGTTGAAACTCTAACCTCGCCATCTTGAGCGCGGCATTTGATGTGGATTCGGCAGAAGCGTTGCACAGGTATTTCTACCTGTTTTTTGCTTGCCACCTGTTTACTTTCCCGGCGCGCTCACGCCTAGCTTTTATGGTATTTGCTAAAACTTCATTGATGTAAGTGAAACTGTTGAATGTATGACGGCGCGAATTCTATCTGCCTCAAAATCAGATTTCAATTAGCCTGTGCGCTAAATCGAGTTTGCGTAAAGAATAGTGTCTTTGAGGCCTGCTTCCCTGAAACCACGCAACCTCAACGCGCAACTGTCGCATTCGCCGCAGGCAACGTTTTCGCTCCTGTAACAAGACCAACTCAAGCCGAGCGGAGCGCCTATCTCAATACCCAGACGGACGATTTCGCTTTTCCTCAAACTGATGACAGGCGTAATTATTCTGATTTTTGTTTCAGGCTTTGTGCCTATTTCGATTGCGCTCTGGAAAGCTTCGTAAAATTCCGGGCGGCAATCGGGATAACCTGAACTGTCTTCAGCAACAGCGCCGATGTAAATACGACCGGCTCCTATGACTTCGGCCCAGCTAGTCGCAATCGCAAGCAAATGTGCATTTCGAAATGGCACATAAGAAGTTGGGATTTCCGTCGAAGCCAAATTTGCCTGACTGACTTCTATTTTTCGATCTGTCAAAGAAGACCCGCCGATTTGAGCCAAGTGGGCGATGCTTGTAGCCAGTCGCCGTGCGACCTTGTAAAAATCCGCTATGTCGTTGAAGGCTTTCAATTCACGCCGCTCGGTTCGTTGACCGTAACTGACGTGCAGTAATGCGATTTCGTCGCATTCACGGGCGGCGATTGCCGTCGTAACGCAACTATCCATTCCGCCACTTGTTAAGACAACTCCGATCATAAATCAGTTTCAGATATGAATTGGGGAATCAAACGCCTTTTACGTCTGGTCCCCAGATGTATTTGTGAAGCTGCAATTGCATTCGTGCTCGAACGCCAGAATTCAATATCCAATTAGCCAGGTCTTTCAACTCAATCGCACCCCAAACTGGCGAAAAAAGAATGTGCGGCTGGCGCTCGCTGAGTCTGTATTTGGCGATAACTTCCAGTGCGAAATCGAAATCGGCTCGGTCTCTGATGACAAACTTTATTTCATCAGCCGGATTCAGTCGTTCAAGATTAGGCCAGAAATTGCGGTCGGCTTCGCCGCTGCCTGGGCATTTAACATCCAGAATCTTGATCGCTCGCTCATCTAGCACACTGGTGTCCGAACCTCCGCCGGTTTCAACCAGAACAGTGAAGCCTTCATCGCAAAGTCGTCTGACCAGTTCGCAGCACTCGCGTTTTTGCACCAGAGGTTCGCCGCCAGTGACTTCGACGAGCTTGCAGTTGTAACCGCGAACTTTTTCGATCACTTCATCAACGGACATTTCGGTTCCGCCTGTGAAAGTGTATTCGCTGTCGCACCACGAACAGCGAAGATTGCACCAGGTCAGCCTGACAAAAATACAGGGCAAGCCCGCAAAAGAGGACTCGCCCTGTATTGAATAGAAAATTTCTGTTATCCGCATCTCGATACTAAAACAACTTTTCTGCGGGAGGCTTTGCGCCTTTCAGTCGAATATAAATTGTTGTCTGACCGCGATGATGGGTTTGATGCTCGAACGCTTTGGCCAACGCTACACCACGTGTCGTGTCCTGACCAAATACTTTTACAGATTCGCCAAGTTTCTTCGCATCAACGCTTTTAATGGCACTGATAACGAAATCGTAGCTGTCAGTAACAGCTTTGGTGCAAGCTGCTTTGGTTTTCATCGAATCGGTCTTTTCCAGGTTCACTTTGCTGGTGCTGGCCACCCCAGTAGCCGCCGCCGCAAAAGCGTAATTAGCGTTGGCCAGATGGAGCATCTGTTCGGCAAAGCTGCGAATGTCGGGAGTCGGTTTCAGGCCGTATCCGTCTTCCGGCATGGCATCAAGATATTCTTTGGTGTAATCACGCGCGCGAGTCCAATCGGCGACCATCATCGCAATATGGTCCGGCGTAGCCGCAGCGGTTTGAACCGGCTTGGCGGCGGCAGCCGTTTGGGCTAAACAAACCAGCCCGAAAGCCATTGTGACAGCCAGCGAACTGACCAGATAACGCAATGTGAGTATTCTCTCCTTCATAAACTCTCCTTATTCAGTGGTTAGGTTGATTTTGTGGACGACGTTGTAATGACGGCGATTGCCGCATTTGCACATACGGCGCGCACCGATGTCAGGTTGCGGTCAACTTACAACTTAGTCAAGTACCCATGACTGTAAAAAATTGTAAAAGCGTTTTTGGAATCTCTTCTTGACCGCAAACACCCTGGTTGCTTACATTACCTGCGCTTACAGGTTAACTAACCAGATTGCTAACGACAATCTTGACTTCTCACAGAACCGAACAGGAAACCAACAATGCAACAAATTACACATGCTTGCGGCAATTTGTCTGCCTGCTCGCCTCGACGTAGCTTTTTGCGCCAGGGAATAAATGCCTTGCTGTTGCTGGGCTTCACTTCTTGCGCGAGCATCGTTACATTGGGGCAGGGTAGCAACAAGGAAAATAGCCGAGTAGTAGCGGCCAATCTGCCGAAAACATTTGAACTGGTCAGGTCGAAATTCGTGCCGCACCTGAGCGAATACTTCACAGCTCAGATAAACGGCGAAGCGATTTATTTCCAACTGTTCGAAATCGCCGACCTCAAACACGACAGCATTGATAAGTCGGCTCAGCACAGAATTCACGATGAAAAGTTCCGCGAAAAAGTCCGGGAAGAATCATTCACCTTACTCTTTCGCGCCTCGACCGAGATAGAACTGAGACAGACTACTTATCGGCTGAAACACGACACACTCGGCACGATCGAGCTGTTTCTGGTTCCAGTTGAAAGAAAAAGTGGGCCGTGGCGATTCTACGAAGCTGTTTTCAATCGCCTTCAGCAGTAATTGCGCCTGGCTGCCAAGCGTATAAAACGTGAAAGCTGGTATCATCGCTAGTATTTTCAGTTGCTTTGAAACCGAACCGTTCAAAAATTGAGTGCGACTGGCTCAGTTTATCCAGATTGATCGAAAGTTCTTTTCCGCAAGCTGCGGCCTCGTCTTTCAAGCGGCAGATTATGGGCGAACTGATTCTTTTACCTCGATACGCTGGCAGCAGAGTGATGTCCATAATCCGAATTTCTGTTACTCGTCGGTCAACGTAAACGCGGCCGACGGGCTGATCTTCAAACAGAATGATCGAATACTCCGCGTTCGGATATTCAGCCCGATAATGGTGAAGTTGCGCGCTTAGTTGAGACCTGATGAAGGCTTCTTTCTGTTCCGCAGTCCAGGGAACCATTGCCATTTCCTGTTCCCTGGTGGAGCCGTAAACCGTCACCAGAAAGTCTTCGTCTGTTGAGAGCGACGGGCGCAGCTTTATGTTGTGTGTGATTATTATTTCGCTCATTGTTGAGATTCAATTGGACGATTGAAGATCGCTTCGTAAATGACGCTGTCGGCTTGTTGTTCGATTGGAACCAGAAACATCACCCCGCTGCCTAATACTTCGTGTTGCAGCGTGAACATAAATTGCACGTGGCGAATCGGATATGACCTCGGCAGGCGGAAATTCAAAATGAACTGTTCCTGCTGAGGCGAGGGCGGTTTGTTCTCTACACTAATCAGTTCAAATTCAACTGTCAGTTCATCCGTGATCGGCGCCTTGAACTTTGTGCCGATGTGGGGAAGAAAGTCTTCGTAATGCAAGGTGTCCAGCATTTGTTAGCCTCCTGATTAAGCGATTAATTCTGCCGCTCCATTAAATACTGCGTTCCTGTGTCTTCGATGATCTGAAACCCCAGTCGCTGATAGAGCTGAAATGCCCGATTGAACTTTTCAACGTGCAGTCGCAGTGGTTTGCCTTCGCTCGTCGCTTTGGCAAACAATTCTTCAATCAACTTTGAGCCAATGCCTTGCCCGCAAGCTTCGTCCAGCAGCGCGATGTCAACCAACCTGATTTCGTCCTCCATTCGGGAAATCAGCAGCCGCCCAACGGTCCGACCGTTATACAGAATTATCAAGTGTTCGGTGTTTTTGTAAGTCGAGTAAGAAAGGTTTCTGGCGCGAAACTGCATACTCAGAAAGGCTAGTTGTTGAGCCTCGCTCCATCCCCATACGGCCATTTCTTCAGCGCGTGTGTCGCGGTATAGCTCGAATAAGAAAGATTCGTCTTCAGGTTGTGCCGGACGCAAAGTCACGGAGTCAGTGATTGCGGGATTCATAAATTTTGATCTTTAAGAAAAACGCCGGGATAATGCAGCAAAGGTTGAGTGTGGTCAATCGGCCAAAGTTCAATTTGATTTTTGCGGACTCGGCACTTATGATGCCCGCGTTTTCGGCAAGCCTGCATAGGCAAATTCCGCTGAAAACAACTTCCAAAAGATAATAAAACCTAGATGACTGCAGACTTTCACAAACTGAATCATATCGCCGAACCGCCAGCTTCCTCGTTCTTCGTCGGCACACATTCATCTTCTAATTCATCATTTGTCGGTCATCTATCCTGTTCGTGGCGTAGCTCATCATCACACTCGTGCCATTTGTGGTCATGGTAGTTGTGGTTATTGAGCGCGCTCCTTCTGAACTCCAAACAATCGCCACAACCAAACCAAGAAAGGCTGGATTCATATATTCATGAAAATCCTGATTAGCGACAATCTTTCCAAACTCGGCGTAGAAATTCTGCGCCGCAACGAAAACTTCCAGGTGGACGTCAATACCGGTCTGAAACCTGAAGAACTGAAAGCGATCATCGGCCAATATCACGGCTTGATCGTTCGCAGCGAAACCAAAGTCACCGCCGAAATCATCGCCGCCGCCGACAACCTGAAAGTCATCGGTCGCGCCGGTTCGGGCGTTGACAACATAGACGTGAAAGCCGCCACAGCGCGCGGAATCATTGTCATGAATGCCGCCGGAGGCAACAGCGTCACCACAGCAGAACACACCATCTCGCTGATGATGTCGCTGGCTCGCAAAATTCCGCAGGCGCACTCAAAGCTGAAAGCCGGCAACTGGGACAAAAAGAGTTTTATGGGCACTGAATTGCGCGGCAAAACTCTGGGCGTCATCGGGCTTGGCAACATCGGTAAAATCGTTGCTCAATGCGCCGTCGGCTTGAGCATGAAGGTCGTAGCTTACGATCCATTCACTTCGCCGGAAGTCGCTGCCAAAGCCGGGATCGAACTTGGCAATTTGGACGACGTGTTCACTCGCGCGGATTTCGTTACGGTTCACACGCCGATGAACGACGAAACACGAGGCATCATCGGCGAAGCGGCCTTCGCCAAAATGAAAGATGGAGTGCGAGTCATTAACTGTGCTCGCGGAGGTCTGGTTGACGAGACGGCTCTTTATAATGCGATCAAATCCGGAAAGGTCGCCGGGGCTGCGTTGGACGTTTTCGTCAAAGAGCCAATCCCGCAAGATCATCCATTGCTGACGCTGGATGAAGTCGTCGTCACGCCGCATCTGGGCGCTTCCACAAACGAAGCTCAGGATTCCGTTGCCATCACTACTGCCGAACAAGTCGCCGATTATTTGGCGACGGGTACGATTGCCGGAGCCGTCAACGTTCCGGCGGTCAGCGCCGAAGCTCTGGTGACGATGCAACCTTACCTGACGCTTGGCGAAAAGCTGGGAAGTTTTCAGTCTCAGTTTTTCACTCAACCCGTAACGGAAGTCCAAATCAGTTACAGCGGGGAAGTCGCAGGGCTGGATGTTCGCCCTATTACCCAGGCAGTCCTGGCTGGATTGCTGAAAGGTGTCAGTGCGCGAGTCAATCAGGTCAATGCTTCGGTTATCGCCGAAGAGCGCGGATTGCGAGTGACTGAAACCAAAGAGCTTACGGCTCAGGACTTCACTACGTTGATTGAAGTTGTCGTCAAGAACGAAAAAGAAGAAAGCCGCGTCGCCGGAACTATCGTCGGCAAAGGCGAGCAAAGACTGGTGGCGATTAATTCGTATCGTTTGGACGCTCTACCCGAAGGACAAATGTTGGTGTTACTGAATTCCGACAATCCCGGAGTCGTTGGCCGTGTCGGCACTTTCCTGGGCGATCACCGCGTCAACATTGCTCAGCTTTTCTTGAGCCGGAACAAAGCTGGTGGAACCGCCATTGCGGTTTATCAGGTGGATAGTGCGCTTGAGGCTGCAACGTTGGCGGATTTGGCGAAGTTAGAACACGTGATTTCTGTTAAACAGATCAATCTTTAACCGGTTTGGGATTGTGGTTTCGGAAATCCGCAATCCCAAACCCCTAATCGAACATGCTCGCAAAACGAATTATTCCTTGCCTGGACGTAGATAATGGCCGTGTGGTCAAAGGCATCAGCTTTGTTAATCTGATTGATGCCGGAGACCCTGTCGAGCAAGGCGCTCGGTACGACCGCGAAGGCGCTGATGAACTGGTCTTTCTGGACATTACCGCTTCGTCGGATCGGCGAGAAATTGTTGCCGACATGGTTCGCCGAGTCGCCGACAGGGTCTTCATACCTTTCACCGTCGGCGGAGGCATTCGCACGGTTGATGACATACGGGCGATCCTGATGGCCGGAGCCGACAAGGTTTCAGTCAACACGGCTGCGGTTCAGAATCCAAACTTGATCCGCGAAGGCGCGGAAAAATTTGGCGCTCAGTGCATAGTCGTCGCCATTGACGCCAAGCGACGGAAAGATCGCGACTCGCTTTCCTGGGAAGTGTACTTACACGGCGGACGAACTCCGACAGGAATTGACGCCATCGAATGGGCGCAGCGGGCAGCAAATCTTGGTGCTGGCGAAATCTTGCTAACCAGCATGGATTGCGATGGTCAGAAAGATGGTTACGATCTGGAACTGACTGCCGCCGTCGCTGAATCGGTCAACATTCCGGTAATTGCTTCAGGCGGAGTCGGCAACCTGGAACATCTTTACGATGGGTTGACTGCCGGCAAAGCCAGCGCCGTGTTGGCCGCCTCGATCTTCCATTTCGGCGAATTCACCATCGGCGAAGCAAAGCAGTATCTGAGTCAGCGCGGTATACTGATGAGGTAATCTTTTGCCCCCTCACTTTTAAGCAAGGAGCAAATAGTAGGATGAATTGGTTATCAAGAGTTTCAGTTCTTTTTGTTGTTCTAGCTGGCTTGGGCTTGGCAGTTGTTGCGCAAAACAAGCCGGCTTCGCCGGTGTTTGAATCCCAAGAAGTTAAATACGACGGCCACGAAGTAAAACTGGCGGGGACTTTATTGCTGCCCAAGTTGGATAAGGGCAAGCGCGCGCCAGGAATGTTAATTGTTGTTGGATCGGGGCCAACTCCGCGTGACGGTGTTGAGATTGGCACTGTCAAACAGCCGATTTACCGCGAACTGGCGGAGCATCTGGCGGCGCGCGGTATCGCAGTTTTGCGTTACGACAAACGCTGCGTTGGTCAAAGCGAATGCAAAAAGCCGACTTCGTTTGACGATTACATTGACGATGCCAGATTGTCAGCAGAGTTTTTGAGAAAACAGCCGCAAGTTGATCCGGCAAAGATTTTCCTGTTCGGCCACAGCGAAGGCGGTTACATCATTTCCAGCATCGCCGCTCATGAAAATGCCAAATTTGCAGGTGTTATTTTGGCTGCTGCACCAGGTCGCCACTTACATAAAATTATGCGGGATCAACTTAAAAACCGCATGACTGAAGCAGGGAAAAAGCCTGAAGAAGTTGATGCTTATCTGCTTAAATTCGACCGTGTAATTCGAGGCTTGCAAGGCGGCCAGGGCGACTTCGCCAGTGAAAAACTGGATGACAAAGACCCTTATGATGCTTTGTTGCTCAGTCTGACCAAACAGCGCGATGTGATCGTCAGTTTGCTGATCAATGATCCGTTGCAAATCGTCAACAACATCGAGGCCCCGACTTTGATCTTGCAAGGCAAAAAGGACATTCAGATTGCAGTCAAAGACGCTGAGTTCCTGGAAGAAGCGATGAAACGCGCTTCGCACGAAGACGTTACCCTGCACTTGCTGGACGACGTTGACCATTTGCTAAAAACGAACAAAGGCGCCGCGACTATGGCTTCTTACGCCGACACTTCGCGTCCGCTGGACGCCGCGATGCTGACAATTTTGACCGACTGGCTGCTGAAGAAAGCAAAGTAAATGATTCAGAATCTGAAGTTTGACGAGCAAGGTTTGATCACCTCCATTGTTCAGGACGACACCACAAATGAAGTTCTAATGGTGGCCTACATGAACGCCGAAAGCCTGGCCAAAACCATGCAAACCGGCCAGACTTGGTTTTGGAGTCGCTCGCGGCAAGAGCTTTGGCACAAAGGGGCGACTTCCGGCCACACTCAGAAAGTCGTTGATGTCCGACTGGATTGTGATGGAGATGCGCTGCTGGTCAGAGTCAACCCTGACGGTCCGGCCTGTCATACAGGTGAACGCACTTGCTTTTTCCGCAGTACAACTGAGCTTGACCAGCCGAGTGAGTCGGCCAACTCAAGCCTAACATGTCGAGCTTGGCCACCCCTCTCGGCGCGTAAGGAAAATGAGTTGGCCAACCCACCGGCTTCGGTTATTCAAAAGGTTGATTCTATGCTTTCGCTTTCCGATTCGCCGCTTTCATTGGTCAACGTGGCAGCGATGGATTTGGGCATTTTGTTTCAAGACCTTTACCGGCTGATTCAGGAGCGCAAGGATCAGCGCCCCGAAGGCTCGTACACGACCTATTTGTTCGATAGCGGGTTGGACAAGATATTGAAAAAGGTGGGCGAAGAGGCTGCTGAAACGATCATTGCTGCCAAGAACGCTCATGATGCTGAAAGCCGAAAGCCGCTTTCATCTGAAATCAGCGATTTGCTTTATCACTTGCTGGTGCTGATGGTCGAACGCGAAGTCAGCTTGCAGGATATTCTGAACGAATTGAGCCATCGCGCGGGTAAACCGGCGAATCCGAAATACAGTCCGAAATAGCGCAAAGCCAAATCTCGAATTTGAAATTTGTCTCAGGTTGAGATGCTGCCCTATGCCTCAAATTACTCCTACAACTTACGAAGAATTTCTATCGCTCGCCGCCGAAGGCACGGTTGTGCCGTTGGTCAAAACAGTGATGGCGGATTTGCTAACGCCTGTTTCGGCCTTCTTGCGAATTGAGCGGCAATCGCCGCGAGCTTTTCTGCTGGAATCGGTCGAAGGCGGCGAAAAGATCGCACGCTACTCTTTTTTGGGTTGTGCGCCCCACACGATTGTTCGCGCTTGTGGCGCTGAGGTCAGCATAGAACGCACTGACGGCAGTCAGGAAACAGTACAACGTCCGATGTTGGATGTGCTGCGCGATTTAATGCGCGAACATAAACCGGTCAAGATTTCCGGCTTGCCGCCTTTTTCCTGTGGAGCGGTGGGTTATTTCGGCTACGACGCCGTGCGTTGGTTCGAGCGATTACCCGATAAAGCCAAGGACGATTTGAACATAGATACCGCCGTGGTCATGTTCTTTTCCAGCATTCTGGCTTTCGATCACGTCAAACATCAGATTCACATTATCGCAAACGTCTTCACCAATGGAGAACGTGACGGCGAAAAGCTGCGCGACAAATACATCGCGGCTTGCGGCGAAATTGCCCGCCTTGAAGCTTCGCTGGCCGCGCCGGTCGAGCCTCCGCCATCTGGGAAAAGAACCGAATCGCCCCAGATTCGTTCAAATATGACCAAAGAGTATTACGTGTCGGCAATTGAGCAAATCAAAGAGTTCATCAAAGCTGGGGACGCTTTTCAGGTGGTGTTCGCCCAGCGGTTTGAAACCGACATCACGGTTCATCCATTCCAGATTTACCGCGCGCTGCGAGTCGTAAATCCGTCGCCTTACATGTTTTTCCTTAAACTGGGCGGCGAAGAAACCGTGCTCGGAGCTTCGCCGGAAATGCTGGTGAGATGCACCGACCGTCAGTTGGAATACCGCCCGATTGCAGGGACTTATCCGCGCGGCAAAACCGAAGCTCAGGATCGTGAATTTGCCGAAAGCCTGATGCACGACGAAAAAGAACGTGCCGAACACGTCATGCTGGTTGATCTTGGCCGCAATGATCTTGGCCGAGTTGCCGAATACGGTTCGGTCAAAGTTGCCGAATTGATGTTCGTCGAGCGTTTTTCCCATGTCATGCATTTGGTTTCGTCGTTAAAAGCCAGATTGCGCGAAGGGCTGGATTGCTTCGATGCTCTGGCCGCGACCTTTCCGGCTGGCACGGTTTCAGGCGCGCCCAAAGTCCGCGCAATGGAAATCATTGACGAACTGGAACCAACCCGGCGCGGGGCGTATGCCGGTTCGGTTTTGTATTTTGATTATTCAGGGAATTTGGATTCGTGCATCGCTTTGCGAACGATGTACGCTCGCGGCAGTCGGGCTTACGTCCAGGCTGGTGGCGGCATCGTAGCTGATTCAGTGCCTGAAACAGAGTTTCAGGAAACCGTAAACAAATCGCGCGCTTTGGTTCGCGCGATTGAAATGGCGGAGAAAGAGCTATGAAAAGATTGCGGATTTTGTCGGGATGGAGAGACGGAGAGACGAAGAGACGGAGAGAGAAAACCTCTCTGTCGCTCCGTCTCTCCGTCTCTCTGTCTCTCTGTCTATTGCTAATGGTTTGCGGCGCTGTAAAAGCGCAAACGCCGCCAGCGCGAAAGAAAAACGCACCGCCGCCCGGAGCCGAGCCGCCACCGATTTCTGTGGATGAAGCCTCCAGAGTAGAAGCCGTCATCACGACCGAACTCGGCGTTATTCGTTTTGAGTTCTTTCCGAAAAAGGCGCCGAAGCATGTTCAGGCTTTTGTCAGAAACGCCAAAGCAGGATTTTACGACGGCTCAGCTTTTCATCGTGTTATCAAATACGGAATCATTCAGGGCGGCGACCCGCTGTTAAAAGACCCGAAAACTCCGCGAGCAAAATGGGGAAGTGGCGCGTTGAATCAACTGCCTGATGAGTTCAGCGATGTTAAACACATCACTGGGACTGTTTCAGCGGTTCGCATTCCCGGCAAAGCCAACAGCGGTGGCGCTCAGTTTTTCATCTGCGCTTCCGCTCAAACTGCGCTGGATGGTGAGTTTTCGGCTTTCGGACAAGTCACTGAAGGCATTGAAGTCGTGGACAAAATCTCTTTGGCCGAAGCCGACGACGAACAGAGGCTAAATACGCCGATCAAAATCATCAGCGTCAAGATCGAAGCGAAGCGCGAAGAGCCGTTCAAGGAAGCCACAGTTGATGAGATGCGAAAAGAAGTCATCCTCCGCACCAGTCTGGGCGACATTACTGTAGCGATGGAACCAGACCTGGCTCCTGAACATGTCCGCAACTTTCTGAAATTGGTACAGACAGGCTGGTACGATCACACAAGTTTCCATCGCATTGTTCCGGGCTTTGTCATTCAAGGCGGAATGGGATCAGGCCGCCCCGGCGGTCAGGTGCATTACGCTGACAAATGGGTTCGCAACGTCAAAGGCGAATTCAGTCAGACGCGCAAACACGTCCGTGGAGTCCTTTCAATGGCGAGAGCCAACGACCCGGATTCGGCGTTAACCTCATTTTTCCTTGTGCTGGCTCCGGCCACAAACCTGGATGGCAAGTATTCCATTTTCGGCAAAATGGTTGACGGATTTGAGGTGCTGGACAAGATCGAAAAAGTCCCGCGCAATGGCGAAGCTCCGATTGAGCGCGTTGAGTTGATCGAAGCAGTCATCAAACCTTAACCCTGTTTTTCTGAGAAGTGATTATGGTCAGAACGCCAGTTTTCATCGTTTTCTGTTGGCTGTGTTTGGCAGTGGGGGCGCCTGCTCAGCAACCTGCTGAGAAAACGCCTCAGCCTCACGTTTCGACTCCAGAAGAAATTGCCGCTGAGTTCAAAAACGTTCCCTGCAAAAATGGCGACCGGCTGGCTGTCGTCAAAGCAACGTTCGAGCGAATGGGAGCAAAGCCCGAAGAAATCACCGTTGAGAAAATCACAGGCGGCAGCAACGTTGTAATCGTAAAAGCTGGAGCCTCATCAGAAACTGTGGCTGAAAAAATTGTCATCGGCGCTCATATGGACAAGACGGCTGACGGGTGCGGAGCAATTGATAACTGGACTGGTATTACGGCTCTGGCGCATATTTATCGCACAGTCAAAGACCTGAAGCTGAACAAGACAATTCTCTTTGTCGCTTTTGGCGAAGAAGAAAAAGGTTTGATCGGATCGCAGGCGATGACTGAGAAGATCAAAAAAGAACAGGCTGCTGAATACTGCGCGATGATAAACATTGACAGTTTGGGTGTTGCCAGACCTCAGGTCGCGGACAATCTTTCCAGCAAAAAGCTTACAGAAGCGGTCGCTGACCTGGCTACGCAAATGGATATGCCGTTCGCCAGCGCTCGGATTGAAGGCGCAGGAGCGGATTCCCAGCCGTTTCTGGGCAAAAAGATTCCCGCCGTCACCATTCACGGGTTGACCAATGACTGGCCGAAGCTGCTTCACAGCAGCAACGACAAACCGGAAAAGGTAAATACCCAAAGTGTTTATCTTGGCTACAGGCTGGCTCTAGCTTTGTTGGCGAAGGTTGATAAATCTCCCTGCGACGCTTTCAGAGAAGGCAGGCAGAGCAAGAACAGCAAGGAGAAAATGATTCTGGTGATAGACAACTGCCGATTCGCTTTACCTACAACCTGGTTCAAATACTCAAGGAGTATGCTGAGGTCAAAAGTCGTCTGCAACGATCGTCAGCGTTGAAGACGTGTTGAAGAAGCCATGAAGCCCGAACGCATTTTGCTTTCGCTTGGCCCTTGCACGCCTAACGAAGCGGGCATCACCTCTGGACGTGGATCTGCCACTTTCTCGCGGCGAAGCTGCCGCTGCTGGAAGTTCGTCTTCCTACGTCAGGCGATGGGGCAAGCTTTTGGCGGAGACGTGATTCGCGCGCCTTACCTGATGCACGGCAAACCAGCCAGATTCTGCACGACGGCAAAACGATGGTGTTATCGGCAATCCGTTCACAGCACCGTTACCATTCGCTGATTGTCGAACGCAGTATTCCGCCGGAGTTGAACACTCTGGCGACTACTTCGGATGGACTGGGTGATGGGATTGCGCCACCGCGATTTCCGGCTTGTGAAGGTGTGCAGTTCCATCCCGAATCTATTACAGCTAACAGAAGGTGCGTTACTGGCGAATTTTCTGGAAACTAAATTGAACCCAGAATTCTCAACAAGCTGATTTCAAAACAAAACCTGTCGCAGGTCGAAGCCGCCTTTTTGCTCGAAGCAATGCTGGACGAATCGGCGACCGACGCGCAGATTGCCGCTGCGTTGGTGGCGCTGGCCAGCAAAGGCGAAACCGAAGAAGAACTGGCTGGCTTTGCCGAAACGATGCGCGCTCGCAGTTTGAGAATTGCCAGCAAGCACAAGACGTTCGTTGACACCTGCGGAACCGGAGGCAGTACAGCTAAAACTTTCAACGTTTCGACAGCAGCAGCCTTTGTTGTTGCCGCTGCCGGGTTGCCAGTTGCCAAGCACGGCAATGTAGGCGTCACCAGCAAATCAGGCAGCGCCGATGTCTTGCGCGTTTTGGGCGTCAAAGTGGATTTGCAGCCTCATAGAGTCGCGGAAATTTTTGATGAAATTGGCGTCTGCTTTATGTTCGCTCCTCTGCATCACGCTGCGACAAAACGAGTAGCGATGATTCGCCGGGAGCTTGGTGTGCGTACGATTTTCAACCTGCTTGGGCCGCTGACCAATCCTGCCGGAGCGCCCTTTCAAGTTCTTGGCGTTTCATCCGAACCCGGCTGCGAAAAAGTCGCAAAGGCGTTGGCGCGACTGGGAACCAAGCGAGCCTGGGTGGTTCGCGGGGCTGACGGTTTGGACGAAATCACTCTGACCGGCAAAACCATTGTTCACGAAGCGACTGCCGAAGGCGTTCGCCGCTTTGAAATTTCGCCTGAAGATTTCGGCTTGCGGCAATCATCGCTGGACAATTTGCGAGGCGGAACTGCCGAAGAAAACGCCGCCACTATTCGCGCTGTGCTTTCCGGCGAAAGAACAGACTCTGCCCGCGATTTGGTTTTGATCAACGCGGCAGCATCGTTGTTTGTCGCTGATCAAGCTGTAAGTTTAAGGTCTGCGATTGAAAGAGCCGATCAGGTTTTATCCAGCGGCGAAGCTTTGGCAAAACTGGAAACCTTGCAGCTTTTAAGCAATTCCTGATTGATGATCAAATGGACGCTAATTTCCCTATGACTGAATTCGAATTTCCAATGACTCTCTCCAAAAATCAAAAACTAACTTCAAACGACGGAGGATATTTTATGCGTAAACTGTGTTTTGGAATTGCGGTGTGCCTGATTGCGTTGGCTTCATTTTCGACGGCCAATGCCCAGACGAAAGTGGCCGAAGGCTCAAAGATTTTCGTGGCTCCTATGGACGGCGAATTTAACGATTTGCTGGCGACGGAAATGGTCAAGCGAAAATTGCCGGTCAGCGTGGTGACGGACGAAACGGCTGCAGATTTCATCCTTACTGGCAAAGTTACCAAGTCTGGCGACAAATGGTACAACTCCGCGCTTGGCGGCAAAGACACCTCTGAAGGTTCGGTTCGTCTGATCAGTGTTAAAGACAAATCAATTGTCTGGGTCGGCGAAGCTGGCGATAAAGGCGTTCTGTGGGGAAGTCTGAGCCGCAGCGGCAAAGGCAAACTGGCGGAGCGTTTGGTTGCCAAAATGAAAAAAGACCTTTTCAGCGGCAAGTAAAATTCGCACAAAAGGAAAAGCCGGAGGCGGATGTGTCCAGCTTTCGGCTTTCAATTCTTATGAGTGACATTCTGGAAAAAATCGTAGCTCGTAAGCGCGAGCGCCTGGAAGATGCAAAACGCCAAATGCCTTTGCAGCAATTGAAAGCATCAATGGCCACCATTGGCGGAATGCCGATTTTTGCCCCCGCGTTGCGGCGCGAAGGTATCAACATCATTGCCGAAATCAAACGACGCTCGCCTTCAAAAGGCGTCATCCGCGAAAACTTCGATCCGGTCAGCATCGCCAAAAACTATTCGGCAAACGGAGCGGCGGCGATTTCCTGTTTGACCGAAGAAGATTTCTTTGATGGTTCGCTGGATCACCTGAAAGCCGTGCGCCGTGTTTCTCCTCGACCGATTCTGCGCAAAGACTTCACCTTTGACGAATACCAAATTTACGAAGCCGCTCACGCCGGAGCCGACGCTATCTTGTTGATAGCGGCAATGCTTGAAGACGGACTGTTCAACGATTTGCTGCAACTGGCTTACGGGCTTGGTATGGACGCACTGGTTGAAATTCACGACCGCAAAGAAATGGAAAAAGTCATGCGCTACGACGTGCGGCTGCTGGGCATCAACAATCGTAACCTGC
>JBGAPB010000109.1:0-18372 GCA_044221525.1 Blastocatellia bacterium
TTTCAACCGCAGTACAACGCTGCCAGACAACGAGCGACGACCGAAAAGTACAAACAAGTTCGTAAACAACATCCCAGTATTGAAAGGAAGCTCAATGAACTGGTGCGCTGGCACGACGGACGACACGTTCGTTATCGAGGCCGTTTGCGAGTGAAAGTGCAATACCTGCTTCTCGGAATCGTCGTCAACTGCAAACGCATAGTCCGCCTCTTAACGCCTGCGCCCACCGCGCAGCCCGTCTAAGCTGCGGACAAACACAATCGGCGCAGCTTGGGAAATCGCTACTCGACAGAAACTTTTTAAGCGATCTCTTTCGGGATAAAGAAATTGTTTCTTCGGACCAGTTGGCGGTTCCCAGCCAGTCAGCGCGTTGGTTAGGTACACGCCAGCGCGTTCGTTGTTGCCCATCGGCGCGCCTAAACCTTGCAACAACAAGCCCATTTGCAGATGCGCGACGACAAACGGCGCGGGCAGAATCTCGAAACCGAAGACGCGATTGATGGCGGCGTGCTTTAACTCTTCCGCCGCCAGCGCCTCTTCGCCGCTTTCGTACAGGGTTTGATGAATTCGCTTCAGGACTTCGACCAGATACGCGCCCGTGCCGCAACACGGATCAAGCACGTAAACATTCGGATCGGCCAATCCATCGGCCAGGTTCAATTCTTCGCGCAACACGGTGTCTACGCGGGCGACCATGTACTGAACAATTTCGGTCGGCGTATACCAGACGCCCAACTGTTTGCGCAGATCAGGATCGAAGGCTTCCAGAAACGGTTCGTAAAGTATTGAACGGCGTGCTCTTCTTCAAAGCGGCTGAAGAAGATTTCGCGTTTGACGCGATTGAGCGCGGCGGCAGTCCAATTCAGAACTTCGGTCAAATCCAGCCGTTCAAGCTGGCCCGGTTCGGAAACTTCGTGAAAGAGTTTGCGCAGAATCGGCACGCGCAGGTAATGCGACGCCAGCCGCCAATCGAATTCACTCTTCTTCTTTTTCGTCTGTTTATGCCACAACACCCACGCCGAAAAGACGCCATAAAAGAGCGTTTGTACGAGTGTCGAGCGGAAGAAATGCTCGCCCTTTTCGCCCGTAAACTGAATGCCAAGAGCCTCTTCCAGCGCCTTGCGAATGGAATCGAGCGCGACTTGTCCGGCAGTTTCGACGCGCGCCTTTGCATCTCGGGCGTACGAAGCCAGAAACCACGCGACATCCGCCGGAGCTTCGAGCGGCGCATTGGAAAGCAGCACTCGCTTCAGATATTCGACAAAGCGTTCTTCGTGAATTGCCAATGTTTCGTTTGGAGTGGCGGCGGACTTCCAGAATGCGGCTTCGGTGTCGGCCAGATGGTAAGCCTCCAGTTCACCCGCGTCTTTGCTGACCAGCAGGAAATCTCGGTAATTAGTCACCAGCACTTGCCCGTAACGTTCGATGTATTTGGCGACTTGATCGGATTGCGCGATTTTGGAGACATCGGCTTTCGTGCCTTTCACTTCCAGCACGCCGCGTTCGGGCAGCAGGTTGATGAACGCCTCCGCTTCATCGAACCGTTGCCGGGAAACAAACAGACCGATGTCGGGAATACCCGCGCCCTGATTCTTGGGTGTCAGCACGCAGCGGACTTTCGGCTTGAGCGTCTTGCCGACTTCATTGAGCAGCCCAACCAGCGCCGGGTAGTAAGAAGTTTCCTTGACGGCTGAGCCAGTAGAGCGAGTGTCTTGAAGTTCGCGCAGGTATTTTTCGAGTAGGTTCATTGCATGCCATCAAATTTGTTTTTGGTAGGGACTGAGATAGATGGTCGAATCGTAATCCACAATTGCCAAGCAGACTTTTTGCAACCAGCCTTCTCGCCCAAGCAGATTGCGTCGCAGGTTCGGTGTGGCGGAAAAATAGACCACCGAATCGAACTCCATCCCCAGCGTATGCAGCGTGATCGAATGGCCGTAAGAAAGCAGTGCCCCGGCCAGCGTATCAAGTTTGCGCGGATAGCCGCTTTCGATGTCGAGTCCGAGTTCCTCACCGATTTCGCGCTTGAAAAGGCAAACTTGCGCTCCCGGGTCAACTTTGGCTTTGCAGACGAAGGACTCTTCTCTCAGTCGCAGAACGGCTTCAATCGTGATCCCGTCCTGCGATGAGTCGTAGTTCTCGCGGGTGATGAAAGTTAGCTGATGTGGCATCTTCAAAAGATGAATGGGAGCGCATCGCTCGGTTCGACCAATTCCAACAGAGCATCCGGATGCCCTGCTGCTTTGGCCTCGGCGTGAACAATTTTGAGGTCTGTGCCGTGGCTGATGAGTTGCCCGTACTTGAGCGCCACCCATTGCCCGGCGTATTCATCTCGATGATCTTTCAGCCATTGCCGGTCAGCGGAAAAATCGCGCAGGCTGGCAGCGCGGAGCTAGCTCGCGTGCAGCTTCCAACCGCTGCTCTGTCTCGCTGGGTGCATTCAATATCTCGCGCAGTTTGGCGCGCGATTTACTTGGCAGTGATTGAATGCCAATCAATACTTGCTCAAATGTGATCTCCGACATAATTCAATCTCCTTTTGGGCGATGGCCGGATTATACGCTGGCGGCGGCGACCCATTACAGGTCGCCGCGTTTGAACTGGTCAGCGATGTAATCGCAAGCTCGCGCCGTGATGGCCATCATTGTCAAAGTCGGATTCTGGCAGCCGATGGAAACATAAGCCGCGCCGTCTGTAACGAAGACATTTTTGGCGTCCCACGTCTGATTCCATTTGTTCAACACGGAAGTTTTGGCGTCGCTGCCCATACGAGCCGTGCCGACTTCGTGAATGCAGAATCCCGGAGGTGCGGGAGTATCGCTGGTGGCGAGGACTTTGAATTTGGCGGCGTCGGCCATTTCCAAAATCGTAGCCAGTGCGTCTTTGGCCATGGCTCGTTCGTTTTCGCCGTGTTTGCAGTCAACATGCAGCGCAGGAATTCCCCAGGCGTCCACCTTTTTCGGATCAATCGTTGCGCGATTGTTTTTGTCCGGCAACATTTCGCACCAGGCTCCCAACCACCACGAAGCTTCGTTTTTGGCTTCGCGCACCATCTTTTTGAAGTTGGCTCCGAAACCAGGGAACTGGCGACCTCTAAAAAAATCAGTTCCGACACGGACTCCGCCCTGCATGCCGTAACCGCGAATGAAGTCTTTGTGTTTGTCTTTGATATTGCGGAAACGGGGGACATAGATGCCGTTGGCTCGTCCGTCGGAAAAATCGTATTCGCTGCCGAACAATTGTTCGACAACGCCGCCCGCGCTGATCGAATACATATGATCCATCAGGTAACGGCCAAGCGCGTCAGACGAATTCCCGAAACCGTTAGGATGCTGCCGCGATTTAGAGTTCAGCAAAATGCGGGTTGATTCCAGCGTCGAAGCGCACAGAACTACGACCTTGGCGTATTCATCCCGTTCCTGTTTGGTGATTTGATTGACGACGCGAACGCCTTTGGCTTTGCCAGTGTTGGTGTCCACTATCAATTCGCGGACAACTGAGTTTGGCTTCAATGTCATGCGTCCGGTTTTCGCCGCAGCCGGAAGCGTCGAACCGGGGCTGCTGTAATAAGAATGCGTCGTGCAGCCACGGTCGCAATGCCCGCACCAGTGACAAGCGGCGCGGCCTTGATGATTCTGAGTCAGAATCGCTGCGCGTCCGATGATGACTTTGCGGTCGCTCCAGTTCGATTCGACGCCTTTTTTCAACAGATGCTCGCCGCAGGTCATTTTCATCGCGGGCAGAAACTTGCTGTCAGGCAGTTGCGGCAGGTTTTCATAAGAACCGCTGATGCCTACGAAATCTTCTACCTGATTGTAATAAGGCTCAAGGTCGGCATAACTGATGGGCCACGGATCGCCATAACCGTCGCGTTCGGCTGCTTTGAAATCGTAATCGCTCATTCGATAGGACTGCCGACCCCAGGTGATCGAACGCCCGCCGACATGGCGTCCGCGAATCCACCAAAACGGTTTGTCTTCGGGCGTCGTGTACGGGTTGTCAATGTCGTCAACAAACAGATGATGACCGTATTCGTTGGCGGCATAACACTTGGATTGAATAGGCTGACGCGGCGCATACTTGGTTCCTTCAACCATGCCGCGATACTTCAATTCGTAGGGCCAAGTGTGTTCGCGAAAATCTTTGACTTCATCCAACTTGCGACCGGCCTCCAGCACCAGCACGGTCAACCCCCTTTCAGTCAATACCTTGGCGGCCCAACCACCAGTGGCTCCCGACCCTACGACGATGGCGTCATAAACTTTGCGCTTTGATGTTTGCATGGCGAATTCTCCAATCTGTCGAATGTGAAATTGAAAACTGTGGAAAGAGACGACCCGAATTTAGCTCAAGTGATTGAGGCTGTCTATTCAAACGGAGGCGGAGGTGTCAACGTTTGCTTCGGCTAGAAAATGAATGGCCGCACAGTTCACCCCGCGCCAAGCCGCAGGTGCTATAATCCAGCCATAGTTCAGAAAGGTGCAGTTTTATGCTGAAAGAAAAACTTCCTGCGATTGGGCGCGCGCTTTCCTTGCTGCTTTTGGTGGCGACGATTGTTGTCATTGTTTCGGCTTTCATTCGCGCGCGGCGGCGTCCGGTTCCTCCCGGCCCAATCAAGTCCGAGCCAAGGCTCAAGGCCAACGTGACTTCGCGCGTGGAAGGTTACGAGCGGGTGATGATGGACGAACATGGGCACGAAAAATACAGGCTGCGCGCGGCTGTGGATACGGCTTATGACGACGGGCGACATGAAATGGAAAAGGTTGACCTGACGGCGCTTGGCGAAATTCAAAAAGACGGCAAGCAAAAATCAGTGCGGATTACCTCAGAGCTAGGCGCCTACACTCCCGACCAAAGCCTGGTCACATTTGAACACAACGTCATAGTCACCAGCAGCGAAGGTTTGGAAGTCACCACTGAAAAGCTGAATTACGACCAGAAAGCGGAAATGGCCAACACTGATGTCGCCGTTCAATTCAAACACGGAGAAATCAGCGGCTCGTCCGTCGGCGCTCAGCTTTACGCCAAAGAGCATCTGCTGAATCTGGCCAAGGACGCTCACATCGTGGCTACGCCGCCTGAGCAGAAAGATCAGAAAGACCCGAAGAAAAAGAAAAATGGTCAGCCTGTAGAAATGCGAAGCGACAAAGCCAGTTATGCTGAAGCTCAGGGAGTCGCTCGGTTTGAAGGCAATGCCAACATCACTCAAGGCGAAAAGTTTGCTCGCGCGGATTTGATCACTGGCGTTGTCAATCCGCAGACTAAAAAGCTGGAACGGGTGGAAATGCGCGGCAATTCGTATTTGAAGTCGCAGGAAAAAACCAAAACCTCTGAATTGCAGGCGCGCGACATGGATTTTTACTTCGATGAAATTCAGCACTTGAAACAAGCTGTTGCCACCGGATCGGCTCGAGCTACTTCGTTGGAAAAAGATTCTCCGCGCGAAATCACCGCCGAAAAGATTGAAGCCTTTTACACTCCGGGAGAGAAGGAAAGCTTGCTGCAATCCGTCGTGACTCAAGGTCGCACAACAATGAAGATCGAAGCCGCCGAAGGCGCCGCAAACGCCAAAGAAGTTTCTGAAAGGGTGATAGAAGCTGACACGGTCAACGCCGCATTCCGCGAAGACGGCGTAAACATGGCCAGAGCCGAAGCCACAGGTAATGCCGTTTTGACCATCACTCCAAAAACCGTCAAACCCAAATCCGACCGTCAAAGGCTGACCGCAGCGAAGTTCACCGCAGACTTTTTCCAGAAAGGCAACGCGATCAAAACTTTTCTGGCCGACGGAAACGCCGTCGCCGAATTCACTCCGCTGGAACAGAAAACCAAACGATCCAGGCGAACCGTGACGGGCAAAAAAATGACGGCCAATATCATCGAACAGACCCAGGACATTGATGAGTTGATTGTCGAGGGCGGCGCGAAATTCGTCGAATTGCCTGTTCAAGGCTCCAAAGCAACAGAACGCAACGCCACTGCCGACCGTGCCGTTTACACAGCCTCAAATCAAACCGTGACGATGCGCGGCAAGCCACAATTGTGGGATTCGACTTCGCGCGCCAACGCCGACGAAATTGACGCGAATGTGGAAACCAGCGAGAGCTTTCTGCGCGGCAAAGTACGCACAACTTATTACAGCCGGGAAAAAACCGGCGGCGCTGCCCCGTTCAAAAAAGACAAGGCTCCGGTGACAATTGCTTCAGATCAGGCTGTGGTTAAACACGGCGAAGGCGCGGCTCGTTACACAGGCAACGTCAGAGCCTGGCAGGACAATGACTTCATTCGCGCCGACAATATGGAACTGGACAACGGCGAAAAAATGCTGACGGCGTGGGGAAATGCCCAATCGGCGTTTTACGATTTTGAACGCGAGACGGAAAAGAATCGCAAAGAAGTCATACCGGTTTTCGCCACCGCGGACAAAATTGTTTACACCGACGCGAACCACACTGCCCATTACGAAGGTTCGGTCAAGATCAAACAGGCGACCGACCAGATTGATGCCGCCGTTGCCGACGCTGTGATGGACGAACAGCACAAACTGGTTCGGTTGACGGCTTCGAACAACGTGGTTATGACTCAACCACAACGCCGAGCGACTGGCGATCTGGTGGTTTATACGGCGGCTGACGACACCGCCATACTGACCGGATTGGCTGGAAAGATGGCAATGGTTGAAGATAGAGAGCGTGAAGCGACGACAAAAGGCGAAAAATTGACTCTGCATTTACGCGATGCTAGGATCGAAGCCGGTAGTGAGAGCGGCAACAAAAAGCGTGTGAAGACCACCCATCGCATACAAAATTGAACCGTTGTCAGTCACCCCAGCCCGATTCTTCAAGGGCGTAAATCAACGCGAAGTTTCCACAAGATTTTCGGCAGGCACGTTTTCAATGGATAAGTTTCTGATGCAGGAGGAATGAAAATGGTAAGCGACACGGTTGATTCGCAGATCAAACTCGCTGACCAGGTTTATCCTCTGACAGATTCTGTTACGGGTGTCGGCGCTCTGCGAGCCGAGAATTTGAAAAAATCATATCGCCGTCGTTGCGTCGTCAATGACGTTTCGATCATCGTTCATCCCGGCGAAATCGTGGGCTTGCTGGGGCCGAACGGAGCAGGCAAAACGACTACGTTTTACATGGTTGTCGGACTGGAAGAACCTGACGAAGGGCGCGTATGGTTCGGCGATCAGGAAGTAACCAGATTGCCCCTGTTCAAACGCGCGCGGCTGGGTTTGAGTTACCTGCCGCAGGAAGCATCGGTCTTTCGCAAACTGACTGTAGAGCAAAACATTCTGGCGGTTCTGGAAACACTGGATCTGACACGAGAAAGTCGTCAGGATCGGCTGGAAGAATTGATCGAGGAATTTCACTTGAGCCATGTCCGTCGCAACAAAGGCTTTGCGCTGTCGGGCGGCGAGCGGCGGCGAACTGAAATTGCCAGAATGCTGACGCTGGAACCTAAATTCGTTTTGCTGGACGAACCGTTTGCGGGAATTGACCCGATTGCAATTGACGATATTCAGCAGATTATCGCGCGGCTGCGTTCGCGCGGAATCGGCATTCTGATCACTGACCACAATGTTCGCGAAGCTCTGGAAATCACGGATCGGGCTTACATCATCAGCGAAGGAAAACTTTTCCGATCCGGAACCCCGCGCGAACTGACAGAAGATCAAGAAGTCCGAAGAGTTTATCTGGGAGAGAAGTTTAGAATGTAAGCAGCTTCTGGAAGCTGTAAACTGATAGAGCTATGTCGTTCAAACAATCATTAAACGTCAACATGTCTCAGCGGTTGGTGCTGACTCCGCAACTGCGCCAGCGCATTGAGATGTTGCAGATGACCAAGCTGGAACTCAGCGATCTGGTCACTCAACAGATGGCAGAAAATCCTGTGCTGGAAGAACTGGCTCCGGACGAAGTTGCAGTGCCAGCGGATTTGGCAAACGTTGATTACACCGAAACGCCAAACGCCAAACTGAACGGCGCGGCGGAATTACCCGAAAACCCGACCAGCAGTTTAGATTCGTTTGATCGCGGCGAGTCATTTAATCAAGCCGAATCTTTCTCCGACAACGGGGATTACAGCGCCGCCTCTGAAATTTCGGGGGGGAATCAGCCCACGGGCGAGGCAATGGAATTCGATGGCGGCGAAGCTCGTGAAGCCGAAGTTGGTGACCGCGATTCGTTCAGTGAAATTGATTTCGGGACTACTTTTGAAGAATACCTTGACCCAGGTTACCGCACCCGCGAAACCGAAACCGGCGGTGACGATAAACCCGGCTTTGAGCATTTTCTGTCTTCCGGGACAAATCTTTCCGAATACTTGAACTGGCAATTGAGAATGACAATTGCCGAACCCGAAGTTCTGGCCGCCGCCGAGGCCATCATCGGCAATCTGAACGATGACGGTTTTCTGGACTGGCCTCTGGAAGAAGTTGCGCGATTTGGCGACTGGCCAATCGAAACGGTTGAAAAAGGGCTGGAGATTGTTCAGCAGTTAGACCCGACCGGCGTCGGCGCTCGTAACTTGCAAGAATGTTTGCTGCTCCAACTGAACTATTTTGGCTACGGCGACCGATTGGCTGCACGGCTGGTACGCGATCACATACACAAACTTCATCATCACAAATGGCCGGAACTGGCCAAAGAACTCGGCACGACGGTTGAAAACATCGCTCAGGAAATGAAGCTTATTCGACAGTTGGAGCCAAAACCCGGACGCAAATACGCGCCTCCTTCTACTCATTACGTAGAGCCGGAGGTTTACATCGAAAAGTTTGACGACGATTACATCATTCGCTTCAACGACGACGGCCTGCCTCAGCTTCGCATCAACCGCCAATACCGCCAGATGCTGGAAAACAAGGAAACTTCCAAAGAAACGCGCGATTACATCAAAGACAAATTCCGCTCTGCGGTTGACCTGTTGAAAAACATCGAACACCGCAAACAGACGATCTACAAAGTCTGCGAACGTATTGTCGAACGCCAGCGCGACTTCCTGGATAAAGGCGTTGATTTCATCAAACCGATGATGCTGAAAGACATTTCAGAAGACATCGGCATGCATTTATCCACTGTTTCCCGCGTCGTTAATAAAAAGTACGCCCACACCCCGCAAGGCGTAATTGAACTCCGCCGCTTTTTCACCGAAGGCATGACCAACGACGACGGCGAAGAAGTCTCGACCAGGATCATCAAACTAAAGATCAAAAAGATGATCGAAGCCGAAGACCCGCATTCGCCAATGACCGACGACCAGATTGCAGACATTCTGGCCAAAGAAGGTCAGAAGCTTTCGCGTCGCACCGTCGCCAAGTACCGCGACCAGATGAAAATCGCAGGCTCGCGCGAACGGCGGCAAGTTGTTTGATTTTTGTTCGTAGCTTTGCCTTTAGGCGGCAAGCTTTAACCATCAAACCAATTCCGCCCAAAGGCGGGACTACTAACTCTTCATAAAAGGAAAATCGAGATGAAAGTTGAATACACAGGACGAAATTTCACCATCTCTCCGGCCATCAAAAAACATATCAACGATCACTTCAAGAAACTGAACACACTGCTGAACGGAGCCAGTCACGCTCACGTCATCCTGAGCGTGGGAAAACATCATAGGAACGTTGCCGAAATCGTAGTCAACTGGCAAGACCGTTCACTGACCAGCAAAGCCGACACAACAGATATGTATGTTTCAGCGTCTCAGGCGATTGATAAACTGAACAAGCAGGTAATAAAGCTCAAAGGCAAAATCGTTGATCGCTCCCATCACGCCAAACCGGCCAAATCCGCTGCGCCCGGTCCGCTGCCTCCAGTCGAAGCGGAAAAAGATGCGCCGCGCATCATTCGCTCGCGTCGTTACTCGATCAAACCCATGACTGCCGAAGAAGCCGTGCTGATTGTCGAAGAATCCGCCGACCAATTTCTGGTTTTCCGCGATGCCGACACTGATCGCATTGGTGTGATTTACAAACGAAAAGATGGAAATTATGGATTGATTGAACCCTAACCGGTAGTCGGTGGCCGGTGATCGGTTGGCGGTTGTTTGGCCGCACCGACCACCGACCACCAACCACCAACCACCGACAATGACTCCTCAACTCATCATCATCACAGGCCTCAGCGGATCAGGAATGTCTTCTGGAATGAACGTCTTTGAAGACCTGGGTTACTTTTGCGTGGACAACCTGCCTGTGCAATTGATCCCCAGCTTCGTCCAGCTTTTCGAGCGCAAGGAATTCGGAGTTACTCGCGCGGCCTTGGGGTTGAACATACGCGATGCTGAGTTCGTGAAAGACTTTCCGCAGGTTTACGCCAAGCTTCGGGCGCGCGGAGACTTGGAAACCACAGTGCTGTTTCTGGAAGCCAGCGATGCCGTCTTGCAACGTCGTTACAGCGAAACGCGCCGACCGCATCCGCTTGGCGATGGACGGGTTTTGGAATCCATCACCGAAGAGCGCAAACGGCTGGAACCGATTCGAGCCGTCGCCGACGTAGTTATTGACACCTCAGACCACAATGTACACAGTCTGCGCGCCTGGCTGAAAACACGCTTTGCGCCCGAAAGCGCCGAACATCAAACCGACATCACTGTCGTCAGCTTCGGTTTCAAATACGGAGTCCCGCTGGACGCCGACCTGCTGTTCGACGTGCGATTCCTGCCCAACCCTTACTTCGTGCCGGAATTGAGAGAACAGACCGGCAACGACCAGCCCGTCATCGAATTCCTGGAAAAAAACGAAGAAGCCGTCGAAACGACCCGGCGCTTCAACGAAATGCTGGATTACCTGATGCCGCTTTATCAGCGCGAAGGCAAAAGCTACGTCACAGTAGCCATCGGCTGCACCGGCGGCAAACACCGCTCAGTCGCCGTCGCCAACGCCCTGAACCAACACCTGAATCGCAAAGGTTTTCACGCGCGTGTCACTCATCGGGATGTGAAGAAGTAAAAGGAAATGGATATCATTGGCTGAAGTGTCGAACACAGCGTTACGGTCGTTGATAATCTCAAGGTAGTGACCGGAAGGATCAAGAAAATAGACGCCTCGACCGAGTCTTGTATTTTTGATTTGGTCTTCCCGGCGCGGGTCAACAAATGTTCGATTTTCGCTCGCAGATGCAGGAAAGGGCATAATCGAAAAGTATAATGTCATCACACTCTTCCAAAAAAGCATAATGTTGCGTCTCAAAGTCTGTTTGCGTTTCTATGTAATATTGATAAACATCTTTTATCGAGTGAGACGCTAGACAAGAAAATGGCAAAAAAAGCTTTCTTCAATGGCTTTAAATATTTCTTCTTCCCATTTCGCCCAATTTGTAGCTTTTCTTTGTCGACAAGGGTAAAAACCGTGCCGATAATTGTTTGTTATGAGCAGCAAAAATCTAGATCTTTCTTGACGCTTTTAAATAAGCTGGCATATATCTTCAAAATTTGATGACGATCAAAGTGGTTATTCTCTCAAGCATATAAAGATAATGCTCACCCATTCTTCGGATAACGGCAATTTGAATCAGAATGTTTTTAAGAATGTTGGGTTTTTTATCCCGCTTACCACCTTATATCCTTCTCGAGCCTTTCAGTTTTAGATTTGCTCACTGATTCAAGCTGTCTGCAATATTCTTGAAAAACAAACCTATTGATCGACGGTTCGCAATCGCTCCAGCCTTCTTAAAAACCAGTTCGGCAAGCACCGCCGGTTCCAGCATAGTGTTTTGGCTGAAACTCACTCGCGCGAGCCAGAGCGTTATCGGTCAGAAAGCCGTGTTCAGGCAATCGTGGCCAGCCGACTTCAACCGTCAAGGTTTTTATACCGATACCGCGCACCGAATCGTTTTTCAACTTTGAATTGCCATTGTCGCGTTTTCAACTTTGAACTGCCAAATTCACTGTGTGCCGGTTTGAATTCCGACTTGAGTTGGATCATTCATCAGGTTGCGATTGGCATCGGCGCAGAGTTGCGTGGTTGTCATCCAATGACCATTGTTTGTGATTTTCGCGCAGTTGATCGTTGGCGGCTTTCCAGCGCCTTTGGAGAAGGCCGCGTAATCTTTTTCCTGGTTGTCATTGGTCGGTTCAGTTATTGGTGGTTGGTTATTGGTCTTTCGGCCAAATACCAATAACCGACAACCAATCACCAGTTTTAGCTGGTTCGTGACGATTGGTCAGAGCCTTGTGCATGGTCACTTCGTCGGCGTATTCCAGATCGCTGCCGACGGGCAAGCCCATGGCGATGCGCGTGACACGGAGGCCGAGCGGTTTCAGCAAACGGCTCAGGTAATTGGCAGTCGCTTCGCCTTCGGTGTTCGGGTTGGTAGCCAGGATGATCTCTTTGACGACGCTTTCGCCGGTTTCGTCAGGCCGCAACCGTTCCAGCAGGTTTCTGATCCGCAATTCTTCAGGCCCAATGCCGCGAATTGGCGACAGCGCACCGTGCAGCACGTGGTACAGGCCGTGGTACTCGCGCGTTTTTTCGACGGCTACCAGATTGTGAGGCTCTTCGATGACGCAGATGATCGAACGGTCGCGCGTAACGCTGGCGCAGAATCGGCAAGGATCGCTGTCGGTCAAATTGTTGCAGACCGAACAGAAGGTGATCTTCTCTTTGACTTCGCGGATGGCGGTAATCAACCGCTCAGCTTCTTCTGTCGTGGCCTTCAATAAATGAAAAGCCAGCCGCTGGGCTGACTTATGGCCTACGCCGGGAAGCCGTTTGAATTCGTCAATCAGTTTTGTGACTGGCTCTGCGTAATCAAGCATAGGATTCGGTGGTTGGTGGTCGGTGGCTGGTGGTTGGAACATCTGAGCCAATCACCAATCACCAACCACCAATTACCAACAACAGTTACATCAGTCCTGGAATGTTCAGCCCGCCGAGCGCGCCGCCGAGTTTGCTTTGCATAACTTCGTCAACTTTGCGACCGCATTCGTTGATGGCCGCAACAATCAAATCCTGAAGCATTTCAATGTCGCTGGCAGCTTCGGGGTCAATTTTGATGGTCAGGACTTCTTTGTTGCCGTTCATTTCGACTTTGATGATGCCGCCGCCTGCGCTGGAATCAACGCGCAAAGCTTCCATGTCCTGCGCCATCTGTTTCTGCATTCTTTCGGCCTGCTTCATCATTTGCTGCAGGTTCATGCCGCCTGGAAGTTTCATTTTGTTTTCTCCTTAAAATCATTACCCGGATGGGGTGTAATCAAGCGCGGGCATCATAGCACGCGATTAAGTGGCTGAAAAAACCGGCCTGTTTCAGCTAATTCAGGCGGGAGAATTTGATCCGGTTGTTTCTTTAACCCAGACGATTTCTCCGCGGAATTCTTCCATCACTCTACGCACCGCCGGATTTTGCATTGCAGCTTCTCTCAGTTCCTGACGTTTCGTTTCTGTCTGATCAACCGGTTTTTCAACGGGGACTTCGCTTCCGCCGATTTGCACATTGACGCGAATCGCCTGACCGAACAGTTTTTCGCCCACGGTTCGGAACAGAGCACCACTGTCACGAACGCGTTTAGGCAATACTCCTTCGCCGCTGAAAATAACAGTCAGCGTTCCATTTTGATAACTCATGCTTTGCGAGTCTTCCAGAGCCATATGCACCAAAGGACGGTTGAGCTTCTGAATTTCTTTCAAAATAGCTTCGACTTCTCTGCCAGAAGTTACCTGGGCGGGGGCTTGAGTTGGCGTTGCTGTAGTTGGAACGGAAGCTCGTCGCGAGATATTAGCAGCCGGAAAAGAATCTTCCATGTCCGGCACGTCGGGTTCGTCAAAGTCGTCAACCGGTACAAAACCAGAAAAGTCTGGCGGTTCCAGCGAACTGCTTATTGTCGGCGGAGCAGGTTTTTCAACCACTGCCGATTTTACCGGTTGCGGTTTACTTAAGGTCGGTTCAGGTCTGGCAGGCGAATCGTAACTGACGGCAGGGCGTGCAGTGGTTACTTTACCCGGCGCAAATGGCGCAACATTGCCGCCAAGTCCCTGACCAGATTCAAGTCTTTCAAGCCGTTCTATCAATTCATCCAATGATCGCAACCGCGAAACGTGGGCAAGTTTAACCAGCCCTATTTCCAGTTGAAACCGTGGGTGTGGAGAATCTTTTACCACTTTTTCGGTTTCGGCCAACAAATGAAAGCACCGAACCAGGTCTTCTTCGGAAAATTGCGCCGCCAGTTTGGTCAATCTGGTTATTTCAACATCAGCAACGCCAAGTAACTCCCCGCTGGCGATACCGGATTTAACAACTAACAAATGACGCAGATAAGCCATTAGTTCGCGTGTGAAGTTACGCAAATCGTACCCACGCGAAAATATCTCTTCAACCAGATTGATGGTTGCGGCGGTGTCATTGTTGACGATGGCTTCAGCAAAACGGCCAAGAGTTCCTGTGCTGACCAACCCCAGCGAAGCGGTAACATCCTCCTCGGTGATCTCGGCTCCGCCGAAAGCGATAACTTGATCGAAGGCGGATTGAGCGTCTCGCAAGCTGCCCGCACCGGCACGAGCTATTTCCCTCAAAGCTTCGTCATTTATTTTGACGCTTTCTTTGTCGGCGATTTCCCGCAAACGTTGGAAGATTTTCTCGGTTGGAATTTGTCTAAACTCGAATTGCTGGCAGCGCGAAAGAATAGTATCTGGAACCTTGTGCAGTTCCGTAGTTGCCATAATGAAAACAACATGCGAAGGAGGTTCTTCCAGTGTTTTTAACAGCGCGTTGAAGGCGTTGTTGGAAAGCATATGCACTTCGTCAATGACAAAAACCTTGTACCGGTCGCGAGCCGGAGCCATGGCTATGTTATTGATGATTACATCGCGCACATTGTCTACGCCGGTGTTTGATGCCGCGTCAATTTCCAGCACATCCAGTGAATTTCCGGTCGCAATTTCCAAGCAGGACGGGCATTGCAGGCAAGGCTGGCTGGTGGCTCCCTTGTGGCAATTCAACCCCTTCGCAAGTATGCGCGCCGAAGTAGTTTTCCCTGTCCCCCTGACACCTGAAAAAAGGTAAGCATGATGAAGTCTTTGCTGATCCAACGCGTGCGAAAGCGTGCGAGTGATATGTTCCTGACCAGCAAGATCAGTGAAAGTCTGAGGACGATATTTTCGTGCAATAACCTGATAGCTCACTGACTTAACTCCAAATTCGAAAATTGGTATCAATAGAAATTAAATTGACCTGGCAAGAGCATAGCTCACCGAATGTGAGCGCTCAAGCGATGCTAAAAAGCCCGTATGTTGTTTTAGAACGAAAACAGTTAAATTACGGCCGTTTTTCTAATTCAATTTGTTACTTTGTTTTTTAGCTTGGCTTTTTTCCGCTGGTTTAGTTTAGAATGATTGTAATAACATTTCTGTTATCGCTGCTGCTGAATTTGATTATTCGAATATCGGCAAATAAAACACTAACTAAGGAGACAGTTATGCCAAGACCAAAAGGTAGTGGTAATCGTTCGGAATTTGTACAATTTGCAATCGCAGGGATTGACGCGCAAATACAACAACTTCAATCACAGATTGAGGAATTGACTGGCAAGCGCAGGCAGCTTGCCAAAGACGGCAATGTCGCGTCTGCTGCGGTTGCCGCCAAGGGAGCAAAGGCTGCCGCCACTGGAGCCGCTCCAAAAAAGAAGCGCGTGGTTTCAGCCGCGACTAAAAAGAGACTCAAAGAAGCGGCAAAGGCTCGCTGGGAAAGAGTTCGCGCCGAAAAAGAAGGTAAGTAGTTTCGGCTTTATTTATCTATAAAAATAAATAGCTCTGTCTGGTAATAAATTGTCAGACAGAGCTATTTATTTTTATAGAGTAAAAATGGACAGGCCCCGGTGACTGCCGCGGCACATCTGAACAACACTACCGTTGCTACCTTCCGGTCCTGGCGGGGTTCATGCGTACAAGATTGCACGGAGGCCGGAGCCTGATAAGAATCTCAATTTGAGATTACAAAGTCGGGAACGGAGAGAGGGGGACTCGAACCCCCACAGGCCTTTCGACCCGCCGCGCTTCCAACGCGGTGCCATACCATTAGGCGACCTCTCCAAACTCAAATCCCAAAATCCGAAGCCTGGGATTTGAAATAACTGGCGGAGAGGGTGGGATTCGAACCCACGGTACCCGTTAGAGTACAACGGTTTTCGAGACCGCCCGATTCAGCCACTCTCGCACCTCTCCGTAGAAAATTGTTATTCGAGCTACTTTGATGAAGCTTTATCCTGATTATCTGATTGATCTTCAGGTTTAACTTTTCGCCTTTGTTTGAAAAATACCTGCATTAACTTGCGGCATTCTTCGGCTCTTACTTCCGAAGTAACTTCGACTTGATGATTCAAAGAACTGTTAGTACAGATTTGGAAAACGGATTCAACTGCTCCTGCTCTTATTTCCGTTGCGCCAAAAACAACTCGTTTTATTCTGGAGTTAACCATCGCTCCGGCGCACATCGCGCAAGGTTCGATGGTAACGTACAGGGTAGCATCCGTCAGACGATAATTCCCTATGCTTTGAGCCGCGCGGCGAATTGCCAGAATTTCAGCGTGAGCGGTAGGATCGTTCAAACCAATCGGTTGATTATGCCCGGCTCCAACAATCTGTTTGTCAATTACCACAACTGCACCAATCGGGACTTCGCCAAGCTCACTCGCTCTTCTGGCTTCGGCAAGTGCGAAGCCCATAAAAAATTGATCGAGTGAATTCAAATTACCGAGGGCGTCTGCTGAAGCCGTTTCGTTTCCTTTTGCTTGTTGACGCTTAGCCATTGATGTCCTGACGGCCAAAAATGAAGGCGAATGGTACTGACCGAAGTAGTTGCTGTCAAGACAAGTAAAATCAAGCCTTTGGCAAACAAGCATCAGCATTCCCAGCTTTGGCAAAAGCTGCACCTAATGGCTATCATCTGGCTGCATTACAGTAATAATCCCAACCAACAAGAGAGAAAACGTATGCGCAAACTGCTTTTGATCGCTGTGGTTTTGCTGCTGACACTGACCAACGGTGTCAGCGCCCAAAGAGGTTCCAGCTTTGACGTGCTTATCAAAAACGGCATGGTTTACGACGGCAATGGAGACAGACCTCGCCTGGCCGACGTTGGAATCAAAGACGACAAAGTCACTTCCGTTGGCGACCTGAAATCGGCAAAGGCCGCTGTAATCATTGATGCCACAGGTTTGGCCGTGGCTCCCGGATTCATCAACATGCTTTCGTGGGCGGTTGATGATCTGGTTATAGATGGGCGTTCGATGGGCGACATCAAACAGGGGGTGACGACTGAAATTTTTGGCGAAGGGAGTTCAATGGGGCCGCTCAATGAAGAAATGAAGCGGCGTGCCCAGGCAGAACAGGGCGATCTTAGGTACAAGATCGAATGGACTACGTTGGCCGAATACCTGCAATTTCTGGAGCGACAGGGAGTGTCATGCAACGTCGCTTCGTACATCGGCGCGACTACTATCCGCGAACACGTCATTGGATTGGAAGACAAAAAAGCTACGCCGGAACAAATGCGGCAAATGCGCGAACTGGTTCGTAAAGAGATGCAGGCCGGAGCTTTAGGAATAGGCTCTTCGCTGATTTATGCGCCTGCATTTTACGCGCCGACCGAAGAGTTGATCGAACTGTGCAAAGTCGCCGCAGAGTACAAAGGCAAATACATCTCTCACATGCGCAGCGAGGGCAATCGTTTGATCGAAGGCATTCAAGAATTGATCCGAATCGCCCGCGAAGCCAAAATCCCCGCCGAAATTTACCACCTCAAAGCCGCAGGCAAAGCAAACTGGACAAAGATGGATGCGGCCATCGCGCTGATCGAAAAGGCAAGAAAGCAGGGATTGAAGGTCACCGCCGACATGTACACTTATCCTGCTGGTTCAACCGGTTTGGATGCGGCGATGCCTCCATGGGTATTGGACGGAGGTTACGAAGCAGCATTCAAAAGATTGAAAGACCCGGCGACGCGAAAGCAGATTGCCCAGGAAATACTGACGCCTTCGGACAAATGGGAGAACCTGTTTCTGGCCGCTGGTTCGGCTGATCGAGTGTTGCTGGTCGGTTTCAAAAACGACAGCTTGAAAAAATACACCGGTAAAACTCTGGCCGAAGTTGCCAAACTTCGCGGCGAAGAGGTGACCGACACAATCATGAATCTGGTTGTCGAAGATCAATCGCGCGTCGGCACGGTGTATTTCATGATGTCCGAAGACAACATCAAAAAGCAGATCAAACTGCCGTGGGTTTCGTTCGGATCGGACGCGGGCTCGATGGCGACGGAAGGCGTCTTTTTGAAATCTTCTACGCATCCGCGAGCTTACGGAAACTTCGTGCGCCTGCTGGGCAAATACCTACGCGAAGAAAAAGTCATTCCGCTGGAAGAAGCCGTTCGGCGATTG
>JBGAPB010000110.1:0-16822 GCA_044221525.1 Blastocatellia bacterium
TTCATATCACCGATGCTGCTCTGACCAATCGGGTACTGAGCAAAAGCGGCAGCGCTCATCAAAGTCATCGAGCCAATAACAAGCGCGATGTGAGTAAAGCAACGAAAAGTTTTCTGGATCATAAAATCCCTCCGAGAATTTCTTTCAATTAAAAATGCTGCGTTGACAATTTACGGCCACTACCGACAAGCGAGGCATTATCGTCACGAATGACAAGCTTTCGGCGGCGAATTATTGAGGTTTGAAAGTCAGGCGAACCAGACTGCAAGCAAAGCAATCTGTCGCAACACTGTGACCGTTTACTTGAAGCTGTTTTTCAATTTGCTATAAGCCTGACCGGCTCATCTGAAGCCAGCCACTGGGGCGAGAAGACGTTTGTACATTATTGAGCGGAACCGGAATTAGTTTCCGCACTTCGGGGAATCGAATCAATTTATCGTGAATGTGAGGAGTTGATTTGTAATATATCAACTTCAATTTCGGCCACAATTTCGATGCCAGTTCTTTGTGGCCGGTGAATCTTACACAAACGAACGACAGACTGGCAATGCTTTTAATTCTTATAAATCAATCGCTTACTACCCGTCGCCTTTGTTGCAGGCCATCGGCACTTGGGTTGGTTGACTGTCATTAATTAGAGAAATTTCTGTTGCCGAGACTCATCTTGAGCGGTCACATCATCCTATTGACCGGATTTTGATGGTTTGTAGAGCCAATGCATTTGCTGGCTTCGCCATCCGCCCAATCGGTTTCCACGAAATCGCAGCAAGTAACCTTTGAGCTTAAAATCCCTGGAAATTAGCCGCTCGTAACCTGCCTGTTCAAAATCATCCGCTGTCAGGCGATACCATTTCGGCCCGGTTTCCTGCTCCCACAGAACCAAAGTGCCCACAGGTGATTGACGGATCAGGTCCAAATTCTGCTCACGATCAGCAGTAAACGACGGATTTTCCAGCGGGTCACGATCCATCAAAACTCGTGGGTAGGCCTGGCTGCTAATCAACCGTTGATAATGCGAAGTCGAGTTCGTCACGAAAAACTCCGGGCGATTGAAATGGATCCAATCGTGCATGGCTTCAACGGCCAACCCATCGCGTGTAAATCGAATGGCATCAACATAAACCAGGCAGCTCAAACCAGCTATAACCAGTACGGTGCAGGCAATCAATGGCTTCGACAAGCTAATGAACTTGCTTTGCCGCTCAGCCAAATTGTTCCACCCAGCCAGCGAGATCAGGGCCACGACAGGTGAAACACAAACAAAGTATCGGGCGTACCCGGCAGAACCGAACCATCCGCGTGTAAACATCAACGAATGCAGAATGAACAAAGTTAAAAATGACGACGTGGCAAATCCGAGCTCCCGCCTACGCAAGCTGATCCACAGCCCAACCAGAAAAGGAATTAACAGAGGCAGCCCGGCGATCAAAGGCAATTGAGCCGCATACCACCAGATCGGCCCTGTTCCGTTCGCCTGTCCGTCAATCCGCCAATCGTGAGGCCAATCGTGGACTATCCACAGCTTGTCTCCGGTCAAGAGGTAGGCCGCCAACCACCATAAGAACATTCCGCCAGCCAGCAACAACCATTGAGGGTTGCGTATTACATTGTCCCATCTAATTGTCTTATCGCTGCCCCGCCTCAATTGAATCCGCAATATCCAAACTCCCCAAAGCGCTCCGATAAAAAAACCTTCGGGTCTGACCAGAATCAACAGTGAAGCCACCAGCATTCCGGCTTTGATTCGCCCGCTCAAATGCAGTCGCAGCGCAATGACAAATAGCAGCGCAAATAGTGTTTCAGTCATCACCCACGAACTAAGCGCAAAGAACGCTGGTTGCAAAAACAACAGCGGCACAGCCAGTTCGGCACGTTTAATTGCAATCTGTCTGGCCAGTCGAAAAGTTTGCCAGGCTGTCGCCAGACTAATTCCAACTGTAAATAGCTTCGCCGCCGGATAGCCGAATTGAGACGGTAGAAAATAAACCAGCGTGAACAGCGGCCTGGCCCAAACGCTGATGAAATAATGAGTATGCTGCCCAGCCCAACGCGCAAACAAAAAATGATAAGCGGCGTCCTGTTGTTCGGCGTCAGGGTAAAGCCAGACCAGCAAAGCGCCAGTCAAAGCAAAAGCCGCCAGCCACAGAATTGCGCGCCGATTTGGTGAGTCAAGGAAATGGGGCATTGTTGGGGTCAGAAAAAGACAGGATTTACGGGGTTCACAAGATGACCGTAAACCCAGTAAACCCTGTCGGTTTTTATTCGATTTTACCTGCCGCAGCGGCCAAGCGGGTCATTGCCATTGAGCAGGTCGAAGATCGCAGCGATTTTGTCCATATCAGCCGAGCGGTTTTGACGAATCGCCAATTGCGCCTGCTCGAACAAATCGTTAAGCATTGAAGCTGGGCTAAGCACTACGCCATTGCTAAGGTTTACCGACGCAAAGCTGATGTTGTAACAACTCAACATACTCCAGAACGCATTATAAGCAACAGGTGAACCGTCACCTCCAGCAGAGTTGATGCTCAACTGGGCCGCAACAAATTCCTGATTGAACCTTTGTGCAGACGTCAGCCCGAAACCTGTCGAATTACCTCTCAAAGCCAGCGCAATCTGAGTTCGGTTGTTGGTGCTAATCGGCTGATTGTTGTTTGCGCCTGCAATCAAAACCGTTCCGCCCGGCAAACTGCCCAGGTTCAACAGGTAATACTGCGGCGAACGGAAACAGATTGTGTCGCACTTATTGGACTTCGCGGCCATCGCTGTCACTGTGACCATAAAACTGCACGAAGCCGAGCCTGCCGAATTCGTCGCCGTGCAAGTCACAGTCGTCACTCCAATCGGGAAGGTCGAACCCGATGGCGGAGTGCAAGTTACGGTCGCTCCGTTGGTCGCTGTCGGAGTCGGATAGGTCACAACTCCACCTGTCGAAGTCGTCGCCGTGACGGTCATGTTTATCGGGCAGGTAATCGTTGGCGGTTGAACGACAGTCACTGTGAAGCTGCATGACACGAAGCCAACTGCATTGCTGGCCACGCAGGAAACCGTTGTCACTCCAACCGGGAAAGTCGAACCAGATGGCGGCGTGCAAGTTACGTTTGCGACTCCGCCGGTTGTCGTAGGAGTCGGGTAATTGACCACTGTCGAAGTCCCGCCGACTACTGTAATCGTCGCAGTCACATTCGGCGGACAAGCGATGGTGATCGCTCCGCCCGGAGGAACAAAACCCATATCGAAAGTGTGATTGGAAGCGCCCGCACCGCCGGTTGTCAGCCGAATGACCGCGTCATTGCCTGAAATTACAGCGTCGGAATCCCGGCTGTCACCGTTTTGGCTGCTGTCCTTGTTTTCCGCCGTCAGCGTGAAGCCGTTCAGCGCAGTCTGGTTTTTATCAACAGCAATGTCGTAAGTCATGTTGGGCAACACGCGCGTGCTGACATTTGAATCATTGAAGTAAAACTCTCCGCTGGAATTCGTGGTGGTCTCGCCAACCTGAATTCCGTTCTTCAACAATCGGACACGAACTCCGGCCAGACCCGGCTCACCTGCGTCCTGAATGCCGTTGCCGTTGATGTCCTGCCAAATACGGTTGCCGATTTCAATCGGAGCCGCATCACACAATGGCACAATGTCGCTCAAGCCGTTGGCTTTGCCGAACGGTCCCTGCAATCCCAGTCCACCATTGTAAATGCGATAGGTTTTGGCCAGAGTCCCCGCATTGTTGCGAAGCCAGCGTGGCCCAGCGTCAAACAGGTTGTCGAAATCAAACAGCGGAATTGGGTCAAATGAATTGATGACTACGTCTGGATAACCGGGAATCTGAGCCATACCACCCAGAAAAATTTCGTCTGTGAACGGCGCGGATTCATCGCGAAAATAAAACTCCGCCCCACCTGGGCCTTCGCCGGAATTTTGGGGAGCCGCTCCTGCTCCGCCACAGCGCCCGTTATTTTCCAGCGTCCAACCGGATGTTACGTTTCCGCAGGCTTTCAGCGCGTCACCGGCGCTGACGCCGTAATAACGCACAAGAGCTTCAGCCGGATTGTCCAGGGTGGCGTTGCCGAATTGATCACCGGCGCGGTCGCGTATACCCAAAATCAGGTTTCCGTTTTCAAAAGCCAGATCAGTTAGCATAGGTTGCGGATAAATTCCGCGCGCCAGGTTGGCGACTCCGACGCCATCACCGTTTCCTATATTGCGATAAATCGGCGTCCAGGCTCGCCAGGCAGCCGAAAAACAATTCCCCGCTCCAAGCTGCGAATTGTCTGCGCAGCGGCGCGGATAATTCAGCGCAGCCTGGAAAACTGGCGAGGCGCTGAAATTCAGCGTCACAGGGTCAACCGAATAAACATAAGCCTGAGTTTTGGTCATATCTCCGTCAGGAGTGGCTGGAGTGATTGTGCTTTCGGCTGAACAAACCATGCCAACGTAAATTCGCCCGCCTTCCATTGTCACCGCAAAAGGCCGCACGTCAGACGCAGCGGGGCAGCCCGGCGGATTCAACGGAACCGGTCTGCGGCGAATTGTGGCAACGGCTGGAGTATTGTCCAATGGCAATTCATAAAGCTGGCGGTCGGCCAGGTTCATGACGTAAAGCTTTTTGTCGTCATCAGATACGGCCATTCCGCCAAGTGAAGTTTTGCCGACTGCGTCCCATCCGGCATTGCCGTTATCGCGGTCGAAATCGTTTTGGTCGTGAGCATTAGCGCCAGCCGTGCCAGCGCCAAAGATCGCGTTCAAGTCAGCGTAAACCGTTGCTGCTCCATTGTCTGGATTGACCTGATAAATCGCGCCGGTTCCGCCAGGGCCGAACCCAGTGTGCCGTTTCATAAAAGCTGCTGCGTAAATTTGTTTGGCCGAACGCGCGTAAGCCAGCCCCCAGGTCGTGCCGATTTGTCTGGCCGGAGTCAGATTGCCGTGAGCGGGTTGATCGAAATCAGTGAACGGCGCTCCGCCGGTTTCACGATTCGAACCGGCGGAATACGGAAACGAAACCAGCACAGGCGAATCGCTGTTTTGATCTCCGCCCACGTAACACCCAGTGACCAAAGTCGGATTGTCCTGGCAAAACTCCGCCGGAATAACCAAACCCAGACTGACGTTGGAAGCGTTGTTGTCAGCGATGAATTGAACCGTAGTTTTTGAATCCGCTCCGGCTGGGCCAGGCTGAAAGCCCGCAGGGATGGCGGTGAATTCGATTCGATAAGGCGCGATGCCAGCAGCATTGAGCGAGTAATTGCCGTCGGCGCCTGTCGTTGCGGTTCCGGCAACCGCATTCGACGAATCGTAAGCAGTGACTGTGACTCCAGCGATGCCTCTATCATTTGCCAGTACCGTGTTGCCCGAACCTCCGCTGCCAATTGTTTGGGCAACATCTCTTGAGCCGTTGGAGTTGAAATCCTGAAAGACCGTTCCCGTGATTGTCCCCGCAGCCGCTTGCCCCGATCTGAACCAATGCGATCCAGCCAAAGCCAAAACACAAATAGCCAGCAAGAAAGCCGCCCATCGCACTGGTTGGCGACCTGTCAAAGAACCTGACAAAAATCGAGAGAACCCATTCCGCGCTGTGAATTGCATAATCAATCTTCCTTTACTCAATCATTGCGCCGACTCTGGCGACGTGACCGGGGTAATTAGTTGAATCAGATATTAAGCCTTACGGGGAGGCAAAGTTCAGCGGCTGCTCAGCTCGCTAATGAATTGGCCAACAATGAAATGGGATACTGCAAAGCAAGAAGACGCACGAATCAAATCGTGTTTTAACCAGGGGCCGAAGGGGAGATGGGGTAACGTTCAGACGCTTGTCACAACAAATCATTCTCACCCAGGCACCATTTTGCTGTGAGCGTTGATTGAACTTACAACTGAACTAAATCTTGTTGAGCTTGAATGTCGAAAAACAGCACCTTGCTACCCGACGGCGCACAGTCTAAGCAGATGCCATACAACGGTCAACCTAAAATACAGCACTGAAGATCAAGGTATCCTGCTTACAAAAAGTCAAAGCGCGCGGACAGTGAAAAATCAACTTTTCTTTGCCCGCGCGCTTATGCTGTTAAGTTGCGAACGAGGCTTTAGAACTCTATTCGCAAACCAAGTTGAATCCAACGACTGCCCGCCGTGCCTGCCCGTTCCGGCGCAATGAACTGGGTCGTCAACACGCCGAAGGCGCGCGAGTTATTCAGATCAAGCGACGGGTTGGCAAAGATCACATTGTTGAAGGCATTAAAGAAGTCAGCCAGGAAAGTAACTTTGAGACTTTCCTTGATCGTCGTCTGTTTGCCCAATGACAGGTCAACGTTCCAACGCGATGGGCCGCGCAAAGGATTGGCTCGACCCGCGCGTCCGTCACTGCTGAGTTCAACGCGCCGGAAGCTGTTAAAGACCGTTTCCGGATTGCTGAAAAGGTTAAGAGCCGTGCCGCGATTAGCCGGATCGCCGTTGGTGCCTATGTTATTCGAACCTTTGATACCGGTGTTGACTTCGTTGCCGAAAGCTGTCGGATCAGTGGTCGGAATCGCGCCTGAAGTGAAGCCCAGGAAAAGGCTTCCGCCCCAGACACCAGCGCCTTGGTTGACGGTCAGGGCATCACCGCTCCGGGCAGTGTAAATGCCCGACAGGTACCAGCCGCCGACAACTTTATCCAGCACATTTCCGGTATTGAAAAAACGGCCTTTGCCAAACGGCAGGTCGTAACGGAACGTGCTGTTGACGATGTGCGTGATGTCAAAAGGCGATGGGCCGTATTCGGCGTTCAGATTGAAGTTATTCGGCATGGTGCTTGCCGAATTCTGGTTCGATCCAAGCTGGTCGAATGAACGCGCGAAGGTGTAATTGACCGTCGCCATCAGTCCGCGAGAAAAGCGTTTGTTCAAAGTTACAAACCCTGCATTGTAATTTGAACTGCCTGTGCTGGAGCGCAGGAAGAAGCTCTGAGACAGGTAGTTGATGAACGGCTGAATCCCGGCCAGCATTCGTCGCTGGTCAATATTCAGGAAGATATTGTTGATATTTCCGTTGATGAAATTGCTGCCGGTGGCCGCCGCCAGCACTCGCGTGCCGCCGGGCGATTGATTTTCAAACCACGGCTGCGGAGTGACGTTGGCCGCCAGGGTGCCGCCGCGCAATTGACGAGCGACAGCGTCGAAAGCCTGTGCAAAAGTCTGGCCCGAAGCCTTGTCCAGATGCTCATAAGGAGCCTGGCCGAGGTTCATGCTCTGCGGCAGTTTTTTGGCGTAACGTCCGGCAAATCCCAATTCCAGAATCATACCGCCGGGCAGCTCGCGCTGCACTGTCAGATTGAGCGCATGGTTTTCACCGACTTTGATTTTCGGGTCAACCTGAAACGAGAGCGTTTCAGGAAACAGCGTCAGCGAACCGTTCGGATTGCGTCCCCAGAAAGGCGAAACCGGAATGCTCAACGTAGGCACGGTCGGCAGCGGAATTTTTCCGTCCACGCCAACACGATACAGGCTCACCGCCGGGTTTGTGCTCGCGGCATTGCAGCCTGCGCCAGCCCCACCGGAAGCCGTGCAAAGCGGCGTGGTGATGTTGATCGTTTGAGCAAAAGCGACGCCCAAAGTCGGAATGATTACGCTCTGAACGGTGTTCTGCCGGTCAAATACCAGGCTGTAACCGGCACGCACCACTGTTTTGCGCTCTCCAACCAGTTTGCCCAGGAAGCCAGCCTTCGACGATGGGTTCCAGGACACGGCGGCACGCGGGCCGACGTTATTCCAGTCAACATCGAAAACGCTGCGACCGGCGTTCGCAATCGGCAGGTAAGCGATGGATGGGTTATAAATGCCGCCTTCGCGAGAGATGGCTTGTTTCGTCGCCAAAAATTCACGGGCCGTCTGCAGTTGCAAGGTCTGGCCGTCAATCTGGACGCTCTGACGACCCAGCCGTTCTGTAGGCGAAGTCTGCCAGCCGTAATTGACGCCATAGGTGAATGTCAGCGACGGTTTTATGCGCCAAACATCCTGCCAGTAAAACTCCGGAACCCAGAGCTTGGTATCGGCTTCCAGAGTTTCGCCGAAAGGCAGCGGCTTCAAATTTCCGTCGCGGACTGCCAGCACGCTGACGTTGTCAACAATGCCCAGCACGGCAGCCATCGTGCGATTCCAGGTTTGCACGTCTCCAGTCGCCAGGCAGTTCTTGGTCAAAGTCGCCGTGCAAGTCGGCGGACGCACTGACACTGGAAGCGAAAACGCGCCAAGTTCGGAATCAACCTGCGCGACCAAAGCGCCTAGCGCGCCTAAAACCTTGTCGTCGCGGCGATGGAGCGTCGGCAAATACCGCACATGCGTGCCGAATTGCCAGGTGTGGCCACCGCGCACCCAGTTCAAATCGGCGTTCCATTGAATGTTTTTGTTGTCGTTGGATTGTTTGCGAGCCAATTGCGTGTCCACGTCAATCGGTTCGGAAAGAATGCTTTGAGCGCCGCCGCGTGCTCCAAGGTCAAGCGCGACGTGAGTCTGTCCACCTGAAATCCCCGTTTCAGTTCCGGCCAGCGCCAGCTCGGCTGCCGATCCGTTCGGTCGCAAACGATCAAGCGCCGTGCGGGTTCGCACCCAGCCAAAGCGGAATTCACCGGACAGGTTGTTGGTAATCAAACCGCTGACGCCGCTGCTGATCATATTTTGACGTGCGGGCAAAGTTTCGCGGCTTTTGACGTTGCCGCCGCGAATGTCCAGCAATCCTGAGCCGGTCGCCACTTCGCCAAAATATCGGAAGGCGAAATCGGCGCGCCATTTTTCGTTGATGTTGTAATCAAAGCGCGAATTGTAAAAGTCATTGTTAAGCGGATTTGTGACAATGCCGCGAAAACCTCCCGTGTTGAATCCGTCACCGGCGCTCGGATCGTTCACCGCTGGCAGGTTCTTAAACAGATTGGAAACCACGGGGCTAAGCCCTATACCGCGAGGATCGCATGGCTGATCGCCGTTTGGCCCGCACAAGGTGGAGGTCTTCAGGTCATAGGCAACGGTCGCTCCTGAAGCATCGCGGAAGCGCAGGATGCCTTGCCGCAAGCTGTCGTTCGGCACGATGCGCAAAATCTGAGTTGTGCGCGGAAAGCGGCGGCCTTCGTAATTGGCAAAGAAGAAGAGTTTTTTCTTCCAGTGTTCGCTCCACGGAATGACCGGGCCGCCAACGCGGAAGCCGAAGCGGTTGTCTTTCAATTCAGGCTCCTGCTGTTTGGCGCGGAGCTTGGGATCGGTGACTGTCTGAGCGATGGTGCGTTTGGCCGTCCAGGTGGCGGCGTTCAGATTGTCGTTCTGGTGATACCAGAAAAGCAGTCCGTGATAATCGTTCGTTCCCCGACGGCTGATGACCGAAGCCTGTCCGCCTGCGCCGCGTCCGAACGAGGCATTCGGATTCGCCACGCCAACGCGGAACTCTTCAATGCTGTCAATTGGTATGGGAATGACCGTGCCCAGACCGCCTGTGGATTGGTTGGTAATGTCAATTCCGTCAAGAGTAATGGTTGTCTGGTCGTTGCGCGAACCGGCGACTTCGCCGCCGGGCGTCGAAAGAGGCTGGATGCGTAACAGATCGTTGGCCTGCCGCGTCAGCGCAGGCAATAAAGGCATTTCCTTGCCCGCAAGAACGTTGCCGACAGTGGAATCAGTAGTCTGTAATTCGACGCCTGCCGCTGCCGTCACTTCGACGACTTGCTGAACGTCACCGATTTCCAATGTCACTGGAAAAGTGTAGGACTTCGCCACGTCCACTTTGAAATTAGAAAGCGTAGCTTTGCGAAAGCCGGATTTTGTAACTGTAATTCTGTATTCGGCGGGCAACACTGATGGAAAGACATATTGTCCCTCTTTGTTTGTGCTGGTTTTAACCGTTTGATTGGTAGCCGGGTTTGACAGTTCGACTTCAGCGCCCTCGATGACCGCACCGTTTTTGTCTGTCACCAAACCTACGACAGCCCCTGACGTCGCCGTTTGAGCAAATGCCACTGACGCCAGCAATATCATCAGTAATAACGACATTGAAACGGTCGCTATTTTCATAAATTTGGCCGACAGTTGCACTTGTAGATACCTGAACATAGCAATAACCTCCTGTGAATTTGTGGGTAAGAAAGCTGCGATTAAAATCTCTAATCACGGCGTTCCAAATTGTCTCGGTAAAGCTGTTCCGCCAAAGCTAGCTGGTTTATTTTTTTGATATATCAACCGTTCTTGAAACGACGGTTGTTAACTCTTGGAATGAGCTAGATGGTATACCCCAGTTGGGAAACACTGCAAGTTTTTTGAATACAAATGGTTCAAAGTTTCAAAGTCGGCAACTACCGTCAAAATTACCCTCAGGGTATAATTTGGCGCGTTCCAGTAACGACAAAACAGTTTGAATAAAGGGAGTCAAAAGTGGTCGTCTCAACTGTCAGATTAATCGTCGGATTGAATCGTTTTTTATTGGTGAGCCTGATCGCCATGTTTTCCGTTTCGGCTTTGGCTCAAAGAGCCGATCCGAAAGACCCAAAGAACGTCGAACTTGGCGCTCAACTTATCAGGCAAGTCATCGAAACTCGCGGTGGAGCAAAGTATCTGGGCATAACAACTTTGCTGGCTTCGGGCCAGTTCACTCCGTTCGATCAGGGAATTTCGACCACTCCGACGCCGTTCACATATTGGCAGATTCCATTCGACAAAGAGCGAGTGGATTTCGGCAAAGGCAAAAAGAAAAATCGCCGCATCCAGGTCAACGTGGGTCAAACCGGTTGGGTTTACGACGGCGACGCCGAAACCTTGAAAGATCAGAGCGAGCAACAAATCAAAACTCATGTCGAAGACGCAATGTTCGATATAGACCGAATCTTGCGAGGCGGCTGGAAAGCAGAGGGCGTTTCAGTTCGCTTTGCCGGGCGCGAAGAGTTGCGTCCGGGTGAGCGCGCGGATGTGGTCTTGATCCAGCTTAAGCCGGACATTCCAGCCTATCTTTGGCTGGATCGAAACACTCATTTGCCGCTTAACCTGATTTATGAAAGGTCTGAAGCGGGAGGTCTGGTCAAAAACGAATACCGTTTTTTTCAATGGGTGGCTTACGACGGCGTTAAATTTCCGAACATCGTGGACTTTTACCGTGACGGAATTCAGCAGAACCGGGTTAATTACTCATCCGTGCAGTTGAACACTCCGATCGCTGACGACATCTTCGCCAAACCGGCAAGCGTAAAAGCAATCAAGTAATTGCAAGGAACCTTTTCACTGACTGTCTCGTTAGGGCAGACGGAGACAAGACTCAACGGACAGGCATCGAGGTAAAAACATTGATTTGGAGAGACCAAACTACAGTGGGAGCCAGTGCGGCATTGATAAAATCGGATGCAGAATTGGTGCGGCGGTGCCGCGCCGGAGACAGCGCAGCCTGGGAACAGGTCGTTCATGAGTATTCGCGCCGAGTCTACAACCTGGCTTACCGGTTCACCGGTCGGCATGAATCTGCTGAAGACTTGGCGCAGGAAGTTTTTGTGCGCGTTTACCGTTCCCTGGAGCAATATGACCCCCAAGCCGGAGATTTGGCCAATTGGCTGATGCGGCTGGCGCGGAATTTGATCATTGACGATTACCGCCGCCGCAATCGAACTCCGACCGATTTGGGCGACGACATTGGCGACCACGAATACCATCTGGAAAGCCATCACGACGCCCCCGACCGCGGAGTCGAAAGGTTTGAAAGAGCCAAACAGGTACACGGGGCAATCGCCAAGCTTCAACACGATCTGCGTGAATGCGTCATCTTGCGTGACATTGAAGAGCTGACTTATCAGGAAATTGTGGACATTCTGCAAATCCCGATTGGCACGGTGAAATCGCGCATCAATCGGGGACGCATTGAGTTGGCGAAGATCATGCGACGCATGAAAGTCGTCGAAACTATTTAGCCGGTTTCCGGGCATTAGTTTCCAGATTGAGCGGGCACTCAATATCAACTGGAAATTCAACCTGGAATCTGAAAACCTAAAACCAAAGACCTCCCTAATTGTGGTGTAATGGACTGTCTTAAATTTCAAGATTCACTTTCAGATTATGCAGACGGCGAGTTGGATTCGCGTTCGCGGGCGGAGTGCGCCGCTCACCGTTTGATGTGCCGCGATTGTCGCGAGCTTTTTGATGATGTTCGCCTGACAATGAAGGCGCTTAACGCCATCGCCGTTGATGATTATGAAAAGCCGGCAGGATTGGATTCGCGCATCATTGCCGCGACCACCACCGGCGAAATGCTCAGTTGCAACGAATTTGACCGCCTGATTGAGCGCTACTTCGACGGCGTTCTACTGGCTCCCACTTTTCACACTTTCCAGATTCATTTTGAAAAATGCTCGAAGTGCCGCCGACTGATGGCTGGCATCGAAGACGCCATTGAAATTTGCCGCGAGATTAAAGACGACGAAATCGAAGCTCCGCCTTCGTTACAAGACCGGATTTTGGCTGCAACCGTCGGCGCGCGTAACACTTCGCCGTTTAAGATTTCCTGGGTTCGCAAGTTTAGAGAGTGGTTGATCGGCTTTTCGCATCAAGCTGCCCGGATAATGATGACTGCGGAAATGGCTGCGGCGATGTTGATTTTTGGCGCCAGTAGCTTGTTGGTTCTGTCGCGTTTCGGCAGCCTCGAAGGCATGGCGTCGCATACCACCAAGCAAGCCGAACAATTTATGAGCCAGGGCCAGCGAGCGTTTAACACCGTTCAGTTCGGATTGATTGGGCAAGTACCACAGTCGTCAAAGCCTCAAGAGGCAGTGCCCGATGCCTTGTCACAACCTGTTCAGGTTCAGCCCTCGCCCGAGCTAAAAAGCCTGACAAATGGTGAAGCCAAACAGCAAGTTGAAAGCCAGCAACGCCTTCAACATCGCAAGAAGTAATTCAAAAGAATTTATCGCCCACAAAGACGCACAGGACACAGTGATTCTTAGCTTGGCTTTCTGGGCAGCCCTTTCCCCAGAAAACCCAACGAACGATTGAGGAGATAGATTTTTCCACGATAATGAAATGCACCTACCATCCAACTAATCTGGCCAGCGCGCGGTGTAGCTCCTGCGATAACAACCTCTGCCCGGCTTGCGATCACCGCATCAAGGGTTATCCATATTGTCAGGATTGCATAGTCGCCGGCATCCAGTTGTTACGGCAAAGCGCGAGTAACCAGACACAATCGCCCAGCGGAGGAAGCAAATCGCCTTACCTGGCTGTGTTGTTTGGAATTGTTCCGGGCTTGGGCGCGGCTTACAACGGTCAGCCGGTCAAAGCTTTAGTACATTTCATTATTACTGCCGGATTGTGGACTCTGGCGGATGTTTTTCATGCTTCGCTGGAAGTGACCTGTGCGTTGGCCAGTTTCGCGGTTTACGTTTACTCGCTTTACGACGCTTTTCGCACCGCGCAACGTCAACGCAACGGCGCGGATTTAAGCGAAGAAGACGAACAGTTACGACAGTTCATGCGTGCCCGCACAAATTTGTGGGGCGGATTGCTGCTAAGCATCGGCGCTCTGACGACTCTTCACATCATCTTTCCAGCGCAAACGCGACGCTTTTGGCCGCTGTTGCTGGTAGCCGCAGGAATTTACTTGCTCAATGAATTTCGCCGCAGCAGAGACCAGAAACCACTGGCACCTATTTATCGAACTCCGCCGCCGTCTGTTATTCAGTCAAGCCTGGAAAGCCAGACGCGCGAATTTGCCAGAGCCGAGCGCCGTTTTGACGGGTAAGACCTGAGTTCCGTTCCGGCTGAAGTCTTTATTCAAAGCCTGAAAAATGTTCAAACGAATTGCCACATTGCTGCTTGGGGTCGTTTTGATAGGGGCGGGGATATGGTTGTTTATTGCGGTTGGTGAATCGGTTGCATTGCAATGGCTGACGAATCTTTGGCCGGTGTTTCTGATTCTGGCTGGCTTGGTTCGAGTCTTCAGTTATTTAATTGATCGTCATCCGCGCTCGCCGGTCGGTGGAATGATGATTACGGCGATTGGCGGAATTCTGCTGGCTGCTAATCTAAGAAGCGACTGGTCGGCGCTGTTTTTAATTGGCCAATCATGGTTTTTTCTGCTATGGCTTTCGTCGTCGGCAGAGTTTGCGCCAATACACACATCGCGCTGAAGACGGAGCGCGAGTCCCAGCTTTTTCTGCCGGAGCAATTTTAGTAATAATCCTGTTGGCCGGTGGAGGGTTGGCGACAAACTATCTGGCTAAAAATAGCCGGCATTTGCAAGACATTGAGTTCAAGTTGAGTCAACTGGGATTCTGAATCCCAATTCATAAGCAAAAGGAGAAATGAGAGATGTTTGCCTGGATTTTCAAGCTGGTTGCCACAGTTGCTTCAATCGTCACAACCTTATTGCTGGCGGCTGAAAGTCTGCGGCGCGGTTTGATCGTAGCTTCGACAATTTTTGGCATCGTTAAAATCATAGTCATGTTTCTTTTCTTTGCCGTGCTTGCTGTGATTCTTTACCTGCTGTTGAAAGATTCCTTTCGCGCCAAACCTGCCAAACCATTGAACCTTCAGAAATGAACTAATCCTTCGCTCGCTTGCGTAACTTTCGTTGAAAATCACCACGGAGGTTCTACCTAAACAATGCCCGCCAACGAATACGAATTCCTGACAGAATGGCGTGTTTCCGCGCCGCGTGAAATGGTTTATGAAATCCTGAAAGAGGGAAAAGATTATCCGCGCTGGTGGCCGGACGTTTACCTGGGAGCCGATTCCGAACCGTCTGGCCGCGAAGACCACGTCGGAGACAAAGTTCATTTCTTTACCAAAGGCTGGTTGCCTTACCGTCTTCGCTGGACTGCGGAAGTCGTCCAGCATTCCAAACCTCACACCATAGAAATTAAAGCCACAGGCGATTTCGTAGGCAGCGGAAAATGGTCGCTGATGCAGGAAGGCGATGGAACGTTCATCGCCTTTGACTGGCGTTTGCGAGCCGACAAACCGCTGTTGCGATTGTTGTCGCCCGTCTTCAAGCCAATCTTCAAATGGAATCATCATTGGGCGATGTCTCGCGGGTTTGAAAGCCTGTGCCGCGAAATTGAACGCAGACGTTCGATGTAACTCGGCGAAAAGAAATTTACGATCCTGCAATCCGCTCTGATCTTCAATTCCGTAAGCTCAATTTGCAGGGGCGAGAAATACTTCCCCGGGCTACCTTGCACTAACTTTCAACCTACTTCTCAAGGAGACAAACCATGAAGAACCTGAAGACAATTTTTCTGTGTGCGTGTTTGCTGATGGCAGCTTCAATTTCGGCGCTGGCTCAACAATCGCTTTACGACCGGCTGGGTGGAGAAAAGGCAATCTCGGCGGTCGTTGATGATTTTGCCGGGAACGTTCTGGCCGACACACGGGTCAACAAGAAATTCGCCGACAGCGACCCGACCCGCCTGGTCACCAACCTCAAAGCGTTTATGTGTATGGCAACCGGCGGGCCGTGCCAATACACCGGCTTGAACATGAAAGACGCCCACAAACACATGGGAGTGACGGCTGGCGAATTCGGCGCTGTGGTCGAAGACCTGGTCAAAACTCTGGATAAATTCAAAGTGCCGGAAAAGGAAAAGAACGAATTACTCTCGGCTCTTGGCGGAATGAAAGGCGACATCACAGAAAGTAAGTCCACGGCAACCGGCACCGAGCTTCCAAAGAAATTCAAACCGGCTCCGGCCATGAGCAGCGACAAGGACATGAAGAGCAGCAAAGATATGAAGAAAGAAAAGAAGGACAAGAAAAAAGACAAAGGCGAGTAAATGGTTTCCTTAAATGGGTGAGGGTAAAGCCAATCACCTTCGTGCTGGCGCGCGTTCTGAAATCTCAGAGCGTGCGCTTTTTTCATTTTGTGGCTGCAGCAAATGAATCGCTGAGGCCGTTTATCTTTCACTGCGAAATTCGCCTAAATTCACCCAAGCTGCCTTTTCGCAATTGACCGATGGTTGACCATACGAGTATTGAACCAACTATGACGCTCTATAAACCGCAAGAAGCCGCAGACTTGATCGGCATCAGCTACAAAACGCTGAAGCTGTGGATTTATCAAGGCAAGATCAAAACCATGAAGACTCCGGGCGGCCATCACCGAATTCCAAGCCGCGAGATTGAACGGCTGACCGGAGAGAAAAAAAGCAAAGTGGTGAAGCGGTCGGAAACAGTCGGACTGGCATCAGGCCTTGACGCTATCAGTGGGCGCAACAAATTGCTGGGAACGATCACCAATCTCAAATTCGCTGGTTTGCTGGCGCAAGTGACACTGGATGTTGGCGGACAAACCATTACCTCAATCATCACGCGCGACGCCTGTCTGGCTCTGAAATTAAAAAAAGGAGCGCAGGCTTACGCTCTGATCAAGGCAACAGAAGTAATGATCATTCGTCTGTAAAGCTATGAAACAACAATTACTTTGTTCAATCTTTGCTCTGATGTTGCTGTTGGTAAACGCTTCAGCGCAAACCGGCCAGGGAGAAATCACAGTCGAAATTCGTGACCAGGCCGGAGCCGCAATTCCAAAAACCACGTTGTCAGTAACTGAAACTCGAACTGGCCAGATTCTCACTTCGCAAATCAGCGGCGGTGTTTTTTCCATCACCAAACTGAAGCCGGGAGTTGATACCTTCACAGTCGAAGCCAACGGCTTCAAAAAATTCCAGCGAGAAGGAATCAGGCTGGAGACCGGCGAACGCCTGAGATTGGATTTTACGCTGACACCAGGCGAAATTTCTGAAGTCATTACAGTTAGCGCCGATGCTTCTCTGCTCCGCAGTGAATCCAGCAGCCTTGGCCAGGTCATCAATCAACGAAAAATCACCGCTTTGCCGCTTAATGGT
>JBGAPB010000111.1:0-16880 GCA_044221525.1 Blastocatellia bacterium
ATCAGGTAGCCGGTAGCAACTGTCAGGTTGTTGTTAAGAATTTCAACTTTCGCCAGACCTGCCTGAGTCTGATACGGAACCTGATAGTTGATTTGAAAAGCTCCTGCGCCTTGCCCGCCGCCCACGCCGACGAAAAACAGGGGAGCCAGAACGTTGTTCACCTTCACCGAAACATTCGACAGAGTGGTCGGCAATGGAGTTGAACTTGCCGAAACCGTGACATTGGTACCAACCGGAAAGCCTGTTCCGAATGCGGCCTCGATCTGGCCCGGCGAACTGGCTCTGGCGTAGCTGGAAGCATCAACCGAAATCACGGCTGGCGAAGATTTTCCATAAACCGTAATCACGCCGTCGCGCGGTATGTTGGCGGTCAGTGATTGCCCGGCGCTGATTGTCGTGTCGGCAACATCAACATCGTATTGAGTGGGCGTGGTGTATTTGATTCCATAAGTTCCTGCTGGCAAACCCTGCAAGCTCAGATTGCCGCCGCCGAAAGCTTGGGTCACGACAACAAATTTTCCGTCTGTGTTGACGAAAGCCACCGGCTCAAAAGTGCCAACTGTCGAAGTCGCGTTGATCCGCAATGCTCCGGCACGAATGAAGCGGAAGTATTGCCGCAAGAACTTGGCTCTACTGCCAAAAGTCAGCGTAGGGTTGTTCGGGTTACTGTCGTTGACTTCGTAATACACGCTGCCGTCATCGTTGCCACCCAGCGGAAAAGCCAACGCAAACTGTTCCCACGATGAGTTGTTGGCAATGGTCAGGTCTGCATGCAGGTCGTGGTAAGTCGCTCCGATATATTCCAGATGAGCAGTGTCAATCTTGTATTGCGCTCCTCGACTGGCAAAACCCTGCAACGCTGCGTCGGTCGCTCCACCGTATCGGTGATATGAAACCTCGGAAATGAATTGCGTCACGCCAGGAATCTGAATCAACTGATCGAAGTAAGGCAGCGAGTTGAACATATTGGTGCAGGACGGCGCGACGAAATCCGGGTTAAACCCATTGGCCTTCAACCGATTCCCTGCGGCAACCAAACAGTTACCGATTTGCGTTCCGCTCCAATTGGCCTCCGTATCCGGTTCCAGAATCATTTCCACCGAATCAGGCACGAAACCATATTTGTCGCGTATGTGCAGAAAGGTGGCCAGGATGAATTCACCGAACTCTTCTGGCGCGTTTTTGTGCTCGAAGGCCGACGATTTGAAATCAACATTGCACAGGTTCAAGTAAAGCTTTTCGCCTCTGGCAGCCAGGCGCTGTCTCATCGGGATAACTATATTTTCGATGTTGTAATCCAATTCGGAAAACTGAAAACCATTCGGATTAATTACTTGAGGGTCGTTGTTGTCGTTGATGATTTCGTAAAAACGCGCTTTCCAATCGTCGAAATTTATTTGGCCGTTAAGGTATCTGGCGGTGTAATCCACGGGGTTTTCCAGACCGCTTCTGAGTTCCAGACGAATCCGGTTCAATCCCAGATCATTGACGACCAGATCAAGCAACTGATTTTTGTAGTTCGCAAAAGCGGGATTGATGTTCGACTTGTTAGTAACCGTCTCGGCTTCAAGAAACTGACCTGCCTGCGCGACAGCTTCCCAACCAACCATTGTCTGGTAACTGGTGGTTGTATCAATCGCGATTGTCGCCGACTGATAGGGAGCAAGCTTTCCCCACGGCAACGACACAGCGCTTAGAATAACCATGGCGAGAATGTATAAACTCACCTTCATAAAACTTCTCCTTTTTTCCGTTTCGGACATGGCGGGGGGATAGTTGTGATCGTCGGTTAGTCTTCAACTGTGTGAGTAGCAAATTCAGCGCGGTATTCGCTCCATTTTACGGAGTCAAAGCGGCCTGCGCCGTTTGGGTCTTTTGGCAAACAATCAGCGGCAGCATAAGCCATTGCCAGTGCGTGATGCGTATTGTCGTGCGCAAACAGCCCTTGCCGTCCGAAGCTGAGAATGCGTTCCAGGCTGCCAGCCCATTCGTCCAGCCGGTTGAAATGCTTTTCGTATCCTTGATGATAAATCGGATAGGCGTGCGAAAGCCGCTTGGTGGCGACTTGCAATATCGGCGCTGTGACCGGCAGGCCGCTCTTTTCCAGAGCTTGTTTTGCCACTTGCCCAAGCTCTTCATCCGACATTCGCCAGTTGGCGTCGTCAACATCACAGGGCAGCTCGCAGCAGAGAACAGTTCGATTTTTCGGTTCGGTTCGCGCGCTGTAATTCTTCGGCTCTGAAATGCGAGTCAGCGCGACCTCGGCATCCGGGAAGTAATGCGCGTCGAATTCGGTGAACTGCTGCTGCTCCAGAACCAGGTAAATCAAAATCATTGCGCGATATTTGATGTTGTTACCGGCTTCAATGACTTCCGGCGGAGCAGCCGGATTCATTATTCGAGCCAGCGCCGTAATCGGAATCGTTGACCAGACGTAATCGGCTTCCAGGGTCTGGCTGACTCCATCACGTTCAAATTCGATCCGATGCGGTAAGCCAGAGTGGATTTTTTTGACCGTAGAGTTATGCAGAATCTCAGCGCCTTCACCGCCTGCGGCATCGGCCAACGCCTTGCTGATCTGCCCAAAACCTCCGCGCGGATAAAAGAATCGCCCCGCTCCCGGAGCCTTGAAACCCGGTACCAGCGCCACGACTTTTTTGATCATCTTTGCCAGTGAACCGGCTGAAACCCTGCGATAAGCTTGAATCGCTGAAAGCTGGTCAGCCGAAACGCCCCAAATCTTTTTGGCATAAGGCAGGTAAAAATCGCGGAAGATCGTAGAACCCAGATTGCGCTCCAGCACGCTGGCAAACGATTCGTGACCGTTTGCGGCGGCAGCCGGAAACATTTTGCGAACTGAATCAACGGCGACTCCGGTTGCAAACGACCACGGCAATCGCAACATCAGGTCAACCGGTTTCAACGGAAAATGAATCCAGTGTCCGCGCAAACAAATTCGTCCATGGCGCGGGCGATCAAGCAAATCTACGCCAAGCAAAGCGCGAATATCAGCCAGAATTTGCGGATCGGAGGCCGGATGCAACCGATGACTGCCATAATCCAGCGGCAAGCCGTCCACTTCTGCAAGTTGAAAACTGCCGGAATTGCCTCCAACGGCGGAACCTTTTTCCAGCACCGTGACCGATGCCTGTTTTCGTCGAGTAAGTTGATAAGCCGCGCCCAAACCGGCGGGGCCTGCACCTAAAATAACAATACGGGGTTTCATAAGATTGGTGGTTGGTGGTTGGTGGTTGGTGGTCGGCGCAACTTCCGATAACCGGCCACCAGAAACCGTCCACCTCACGGAATATAAAGCTCCAGCCAGATGGCGTAATTCAGCAACCCCCACAAAGCACGTCCGTGATCGCGTTTGCCGGTCAGATGTTCGTCAATAAGTTGGTTGATAATTTCAGGCTTGAACAGCCCGCGTTCTGCCACGCGCTGCGGCGACAGGTGATGCAGAAGCGTGTCCTTCAACTCCTTTTTGAACCAGCGCGAGTATGGCATCTCCAACCCGACTTTTTTCTTGTTCAAAATCGTTTGCGGCAAACTGCTTTCCATCGCGCGACGCATGATGTTTTTCTTTCGCAATCCCGGCAGCTTTAACTTTGCCGGCACGCTGGACATGAACTCAACCAGTTCCGTGTCGGTCAGCGGCACTCTCGCTTCCAGCGAATGAGCCATGCTCATTCGGTCGTTCTTTATCATTAGGTCGTCCGGCAAAAAAACCGATGAATCAACATCCATCAACCGCGACAAGGTTTCCGAAGCGTTCGATCGGTTGTAAGCGTCAAGGAAATGACGAACCGATGGTTGGGCGTCGAACTGGCTGAACAATTCCGGCGCCAGCAATTCGCGTTTCTGAGCCTCGGTTAAAACTATGCGCCACCACAGATGAGCCTCTGCCGGAGTTTTGTCCTGACCGCCGATGAATCTCTTCATCTTGAATTCCAGACTCAGCTTTTTGTCGGAAACCGGCAGGCTGTTGACCATCGGAGCAATCAAACCTTTTCTGATTACTCGGGGGATCATCCCGAACCAGCTTGAAGCTTTGTAAGCCGCGTGAGTATCGTAACCGGCGAAGATTTCATCCCCGCCTTCGCCTGAAAGCACCACGACGACTTCGTCTTTGGCAATTTCGCAAACGCAGTAAGTTGGGATGGCCGAACCGTCGCCGTAAGGTTCGTCAACAAAACTCAAATACTTCGGCAACAGTTCCTTGACGATTTCAGGAGTAACGACGACTTCGCGCTGAACGGTTTTGAATTGGTTGGCGACGATTCTGGCGTAGGGCAGTTCGTTGAAGCTTTGGTCTTCAAAACCGACCGAGTATGTGTGAATCGGTTCCGAAGTGTGGCGCGACATCAGCGCAACCAGCGTGCTGGAATCCATTCCTCCAGACAACAAAACACCGACCGGAACGTCAGCGACGATTTGCCGTTCGACGGCTTTGTCCATCAACTCGTAAGCTCGCTGACTGGCCGACTGCTCATCCAGCGAGGGATCAAGCCGCCATGACGCGCTCCAAAAACGCTGGGTTTCGACATTGCCCTTGCTGTCAATGCTCATCCAGTGGCCTGGTTGAACTTCGTGAATTCCCTCAAAGGCGGTCTGAGTTCCTGGCACATAATCGAAAGTCAGGAAGTCATAAAGCGCCTGAAGCGACGGACGACGCACAACACGTTGATCGGCAATGATCGCTTTGATCTCGGAACCGAAGCGAAAGTAGTTTTCGTCCTGCTGATAAAAAAGCGGTTTGATGCCTGCGTGGTCGCGCAACAAAAACAGCTTCTCAACCCGGCTGTCCCAAATCGCAATGCCGAACATTCCGTTCAGGTGCTTCGACATTTCGATGCCTAATTCTTCGTACAGCCGCAACAGAACTTCAGTGTCTGTTCGCGAACGAAAGCTGTACCGCTCAGCCAGTTTGAATTGTTCTTTCAATTCACGGAAATTGTACAACTCTCCGTTGTAAACGATGTGAACCGTGCCGTCTTCGTTCGACATTGGCATGTGCCCTGCCGTTGAAAGATCAATTACAGACAACCGGCGACTGCCGAGACTAATTCTGTCGTCAGACCAGGTTCCGCGATCATTCGGGCCACGGTGAGCCAGCGAATCGGTCATACGATCAATCAGCGATTGTTCGACTTTAGGAGCGTTTGGGTTCAGGCGGAGTGCGCCGCAAATTCCACACATAATTATGAACGGTTGCTCCCTACTGGTCGCGGTACTGATTCGCCGACTTCGGCAACAACCACAGCACTTGAAGCAGCCATCGGCCCACTGTGTAGTGCGATGCGCCGGACTACTCCGTCTGCAACCATTCCGATTAGCAAGAACTGCAAACCGATCAGCAGCAGCAAAATCGCCGAAGTAGAAAGCACGGGCGTGTAAAACACAGACCAGCTTTCTCCGGGGTGGCGCAGCGAAGAAGTCGCTACGTCGTACATCACCTTCAACACGCCCAGTCCGCCAAACGACAATGCCGCCGGAATGAAAACCTTCAACGGTTGAAACAGCATCGCCATTCGCATCACCAGAATGATGAAATCCATAAAATGGCGCGGCACGATCTTCGATTTGCCGATGCGCGCGTAATAATCAATCGGGTGATAAGTCACAGCGTAATCATCCGCCATCAATGCCAGTGTGATCGTAGTCGTAAACGAAAACTGATTGGACAACACCGGAAAGTAACGCATGGCCAGTTCGCGCCGAAACGCTCGCAAGCCGGAATTCAGATCAGGAATTTTGCGACCGGCAACCTGTTCCGCCAGCCAACCCAGCATCATCTTCGCTGGTTTACGAACCAGCGGAATGTTGACGTTTGCTCCTGTGCGCGCGCCTACAGCCATATCCGCCGTCTTCAAACTTTCCAGCAGAACCGGAATCTGTTCAGCCGGATAAGTTCCGTCGGCGTCGGTGATGCAGATCATTTCGTATTTGGCCGCGATGATGCCTGTTTTCAGCGAAGCACCGTAACCGCGATTGTTCAAATGCCGCAGCACTCTGGCTCCTGCGGCCACGGCATTGTCGGCTGTGCAATCCTGCGACCCGTCGTCTACCACTATGATTTCATGCACGATGCCGGATCGTTGCAAAGTCTGACGTATGTTTTCCACCTCAGCGCCGACCGCCGTTTCTTCGTTAAAAGCGGGTATCACAACCGAAACCCGCAAAGTGTCTTCTCTCATCTAACCTCTCACCTTTGCCCGCTTCCTACCGGTCGCGGTACTGACTGATAGTACTTTTCTGGCGACAGACAAAAACTTCGCCGCCGCCCAGCGTTCCCGGAAAAACTTTGACCACTTCAAAATCGCTTTCAATCGCTTGCCAGATGTCAGGCCTATAAGCTTTGACCTGAATCGGAATTGTGTAAACCAGCCAAACATCCGAATGCCCTTTTCTGACGGCATCCAGTTCCGCCTGAGTCTGGGCCTCATTCCACATCGGCCACTGCGCCGCAAAGTATTTGCTGTAAGCAACTCCGGCCAATCCGACTGCGACGACTGCGTCGTCAGTATGCCGGCTGCGCTCAACGAAATCGCGCGCTCCTGTGTAATCCTGTTTTGGCAGTGCGTAACAACGCGGAATCGTCAGCGTGGAAGCAACAATCATCAGCACCGCCAGTGCAACGCCTGCATTGGTCAGCCAACGATCCGAAATCCGTTCAGCCGGAACAAACCAGCGCAACAATTGCGGAACAGTCAACGCGCCATAAACGGCGATCAACAACCCAAATCCCATCAGGAAGAAAAAGAATCGTGGCCAGATGTTATGGCTCATGATAACCATCACCGCGCCCGAAAAAACTGCCGGAACCACCATCGCCAGCGAAGCCATCCTGTTGCGCTTGAATAATCCCAGCCAACCGTTCGCAACCATCACTCCGCCTGCCAGTAAGATGACCAGTCCTGAAAATCCGATCCGTAAACTTCGCACGCTTTCCTTGACCATCCACCACAAAGTCGTCCATTCAGATGGTTCAGAAGTTTCGTGCAAACCGGCGCTTAAAAACTCCGGCAGAGCCAACGCGTAAAGCTGCAAAGTCAAAGTTCCGCACAACATCCAGGTTAGGATCGGCGGCCACCAGTTTCGGATTCGATCTTCGTTGCTACTGCCAAACAAAGTTGGTCGGGCTAACCAAGCCAGATAAAGCGCGCAGTGAGCCGCAACGACAAACACCATCGTCATGTGAATCCAGGCTCCCAGCGCAGCCGCCACCGCATAACTCACCCACCAACCGCCGCCGCGTTCCCAGGCTTCCATCCACAACCAGGTCACCAGCGTGGTGAAAAACATCAAGCCCATATAACCGCGCGCGTTCTGCGAAAACCAGATGTGGTGATAAGAAAAAGTCAGCAGCGTGCAGGTCAACAAAGCCGCGCGCACTCCGGCCACTTTTTTGGCCAGAAAGAACAACGCCCATAAACTGGCGATGCCAAACAACACTGAAGGCAACCGAACTGCAGCGGCGCTTTCACCGAAAACGACCACCGAAATTCGCGACAGAACCGAAAAGAACATGTGCTGATTCTGCGAAGGAAAGCTGGTGACGATGTCTCCCATCGGCAATCGCACGAAATCCAGCAACGTCAGAATTTCGTCAAACCAAAGATCGGTGTTTAGTCGAAACAAACGCAAAGCCAACGCAATGACGCTCAACACTACAAGGAAAATGAAGTCTCTTTTTTGCAGGATGGATTGCTCATCACTATTCCGGCTGAAGCCGGTACTACGAACAACGAATCCGGCTGCAATCAACACCAATCCGTGAACAGCCAGCAACGCTCGAAACAGAGTCGGCCCCCACGACAGCGGACGCGCAGGATTGGTCACCAGCGCCTGATGGTAGCCGGCGTTCGACACCAATGCCGCCACCAGCAATAGCAATCCGCCAATCACGACCAGAATCCAGGAAAAAATTGTTCGCCGATTCATTGCAACCGCTCCCACAATGCGGCCAGCACGCCGCGGTAAATCACCAGTCCGTTGAAAATTCCCCAACCCACAATCGCCAGCATCAAAGGTTTGTCGCTGATTAACACCCGGCTGGGATTGCCGCCATTTTCCGACTTATGAGTCAGAACCATATATCGCAACATCCCATAAACGACGAAGATCGTCCCGTAAATCATTTTGTCCGTACCGAATCGCGCAACAGTTTCAGGCGCAACGGTGTAAAGCGTGTAACAGACAATCGTCGCTCCAACCAGAATGTTGTTCACCTGCTCCAGATATGCCACAGAGTATTGACCGAGAACCTGACGATGTTCTCGCGCCGAATCAGTCAGCATCATCAATTCCTGACGCCGTTTGGCAAATGCCAGATACAGCGCCAACAGGAAAGCACAGACGATCAACCAATGCGTGGGAGTGACTTTGATCGCCGCCGCTCCACCGACAACCCGCAACACAAATCCCGTCGCGATGGTCATGCAATCCAGAATGACTATGTGTTTGATGGCCAGCGAATAACCCAGAGTCAACACAGCGTAACTGACTGCCAGAGCCAGAAACTCCCAACCAATCGCCGCAGCAATTCCAAACGCAGCCATCAACAACAAAATCGAAGCTATGACCGCCAGTGGCGCTGACAATTCGCCGGAAGCAATCGGGCGAAATTGTTTTTCTGGATGCGCGCGATCGGCTTCTGCATCGGCAATGTCATTGATCATGTACAGCGCGCTGGCAATCAGACAAAACGCCGCAAATGCCAGCGAAGCCAGCCCGACTGAATTCATATCGCCCAGCCGCTGACCAAACAGCAACGGAGCCATCACGAACAGATTCTTCGTCCATTGATGAGGACGCATCGAAGCCAGCAGCGATCGCAAACTGCCGCGTCGCGGGAGCGCGGCTTCAGTCTGAATTGTTGATGCAGGTTGTGACATAACTAAATTGGCCGACACCGACTCCATCGCACCGACCAGATGCCGTAAAGAATCGCAGCCGTCAGGGCAAACAACGGAAGCGCCGAAACTCCCTGAGCCGAAAACCCGCCGTACTGCCCGCCCAGGTTTTGCAGCGTATTCAGAACAGGCAATTTGAATCCGCCGATGAAAACATTCAGCATCGGATCAATCACTCCCAGACCGCGTTCGACATCGCGGTACATTGCCAGACACCACGACTCAGTCAGCGCCGCGACAACGATGAAGTAAGCAACCGCGCGCGGCAACCGAACCAACACCACAGCCGCCAGAATGAACAGCAGCGGAAAAGCGGGAGCGAAATAACGAATGCCGCTGTTGAATTGCAGCCGCGAATAACCCACACAGCTAAAGAAAATCCACAGCGCGACGCTCAGCAGCGCCAGCGAAAGCAACTGGAATTTTTCCAGGCGCTGTTCTTTACGATTCACCCACCAGGCTCCAATCGCCAGCAGAAACAATGGGCAACTGGTGAACAGTCCGTATCGGTAATCAGCCAGCAAAGCCAGCAACAAATCAGGTTGCGGCAAACTGAACCCCTGATAACCCTGTTCAATGTAAGCAACCTTTGGCATCCAGTGCTGAGCAGGCAAAAACGGATTGCCGAAACTCCGCCACTGATAAAACCAAAGCAGACCAACCGGCGGCAGAGTCCCCGCGACATACCAGGCTCCGTGACGAATCGCGTCTGAAATCGAAGCTTCGCGCCAGCGTTTGGCCAGGCCGTAAACGAACAACCCCAGCAACATGACAACGCCGCTGTAATCCATCAACAGTGCTGCGCCTCCGCATAGCCCCCCAACAAAAAATCGAATGCTGTCACCGACGACTGATGCTTTCTTCGTGTCTTCTTCGTGTGTCTTCGTGGAAGAAACTGCTGCCTTGCCCGGATTCCACATCACCACCAAACCGGCAAACGCAGCGACGGCCATCATCATGTTTTGATTCAAAAACCCAGTGCGGAAAAACACAGGCGTGCCGAAGGCGTACAAAAGCGCCAGCCACAAAGCCGTTTTGTCCGAACCAAAAATCCTCCGCAACACAAAAAACATCAGCACCACGCCAAACGCCGAGATCGGAGCCATGCACAGTGTCTGAGTTATCACCGCCGCCAACCCGAATTTGATGTCGTAACCGCGTTGCCACGATTGTTTGTAAAACTCGCGAGCCATCGGCCACGGCGAATTGTAAGCCGGAGGCTCAGCCGCTCCGCTCGCTGCCCGTTGCTGTTGAACTTTGGTGACGATGCGATTTACCAGCGGGCTGAACACAGCGTAAGGAATCGCCGCAACCATTGAGGCTCCGGGGTTGTTGTTGATGTGCCAGCCATAGCCGGGCTTTTCAAACAGGTCGGGATGAAGATTGGCGTATTCGTCTACTCGAAAAGAAAAGTGGTCGCCAATGGCCAGCGCCGGATAAATTTCTCTGACGGTGTTCGTAGCAAAGTGAAGACCATAAACCAGCCAGCAAGTAAGAAACAATCTCCATGCCAAGCCGCGCGTTGTGAAACGCCAGCTTTCAGGTTCAATCACTGTGTGACCTCCGACAATTCCCTGCCAGATAACTTTGCTCCGCCTGACAATCCCAGATGCTTGCGCGCAAACCACCAGGCGCTTAGCCATATCAATACTTCACCGACGAACAAACCTGATGCTGCTCCGCCGACACCAGCGGTGAAGTATCCAACCGGGATCAAAACTACAGCCGAAATCGCTCCGATCATCGCCGTCCACATCTCTTCGGTTTGATGACCCGCAGCAATCAAACCAAAACGGTAATGACCGCTGATTGCCGCCACGGCGCAGACGCCCGCGAACCATTGCAGCGCGATTCCAGCCGAAGCAAATTTCTGGCCGTAAACAATTCTGACAACCATTGGTGCCACCGCCACCCAAATGCCTGCACCAATCACCGCCAACCAGATCACCAGGCGCATCGAACGTCCTATCAAAGCAGTAAACGAACCGTCCTTCGCAACCCAGGCCCGCGACAACGACGGCAGCATGTTGAAAAAGTACAACCAGACAAAAGTGTGCAGAGCCATCAGGATTCGCATCGCTCCGCCGAAATAACCAATGTCTTCAGCCGAAGCGATCAATCCCAGAATCAAAGTCGCCCCGGACATTTTCACAACCCAGAAAATCTGGCTCAGCCCGATGGTCGCGCCTTCGCGCAAAAGCTGAGGCGAAATGCCATGACTCAGACGAATCCTGCCATTCAATCGGCGACGATAAGCCCACACTCCAAAAACGGCGGCGCTGGTTGCGCCCACGGTTTCCGCCACGCCAACCAACCAAACCTGCTCGGCCTGATGAACCAGAACAAACACCAAGGCAGCAAAAATCGTCTGACGCATGATTTGAATCACCGCTACGATTTGCATTCGGTCATGGCCCTGAAAAACCCATTGCAACAACAGCGGCATGGCCAACAAGCTCAAGCCGTAAACCAACAACAACCGCGTCAGCACCGTTGCCTTGTCGAAGGCCAGAGCGAAAACCACCAACGCCACATACAAACCGACGGCCAGCACAACCCGCACCAGCACGATTTCAGAAACCAGAAATTCAGTTCGCTCCGGCGATTTGGCGATTTCGCGGGCGCCGTAAGAGTTGAATCCCTGTTCCACAATCAACCCAGCACACAGCACCACCGAAGCAGTAAATTCGATGTAGCCAAATCCATCAGGTCCGGCGACTCGCGCCAAATAAGCGAACGCCGCAAAGGTCATCACCTTTGCGGCGATTTCGGCTCCGGCCAATGACAAAAAGTTTTTGAACAAAGTCAACTGACTAGCCTCGTGTTTGCAGCACCGGCAAAGAGGCCTTGCCGCCGATTTCGTAATCCACTCTTTCGTCTGGTGACAGCGGATCAGGTTTTTGCCAGACCTTTGCGCCGATCATGGCCTTGGCCAGATTTATTGGCTGATAAGTCAGGCTGACCCACATAGGAATTTCACCGGTGCAATGACAAGCCTTTGCTCGAATAGAATCTCGCATCTTCTTTGCTTCGTCAGAGCGCCAAATCTCAGTGAATGAATTCTGCCGCAAATTGCCCAGCGGCTTGTGAGCTTCGCAAACACTGACATCGCCATTGGCGTAAATCACCGCTGTCATCACTCCGGCTCTGCACGACACAACCTGTCGTTGCTCTTCGGCTGTTTTAACTTTGGCCCATTGCAACATGGGTTCGACGATGCTGCCGTAACGCCCTTCTTCTCGCGTAGCCCACAACCTTTGAACGTACTGGAACAGCAATTGGTATTCGGCCAGTTTTGGCCCTTGCAGCGTGGGGTTTTTGCGGTCGCCGCGAATCATTCCCAGATTCATATGCGACATTTGCGGGCAACGCTCGAAAAGGTAAGTGGCCAACCGCCGAATCTCGTCCATGTTGTCGGCGGTTGCAGTGGCAATTGAATGGATTTGCAATCGCGGATCTTCGCGCTGTAATTCGACCAACGCATCATAAGTTTTCATCGCGTGTTCAAACGCGCCCGGCGTGACGCGGAAACGGTCATGAAATTCCGGCATTCCGTCCAGCGAAAGTTCGACCACAAACAATCGCAGACTTTTTTCTTTCAGTGTTTCCCGAACTTGCTGAACAGTCTTTTCGGTGTACCAACCATTGCTGGGAACGTAAATTTCCTTGACGCCGTTTTGGCGTATGAACTGGCGGCAAATTTCGCCGAATTCTTTTCGCAAAAAAGGCTCGCCGCCCGACAGGTTCAGATTTTCAATCTGGCCAAGCTCATTCGATAAAGCGACTATTTCTTCAAAACTCAGATCGTCGCGTTTGTTCAGACTGGTCCAGTAAAAACAATGCTCGCACTTCATGTTGCAGATTGAATTGATGAACAGTGTCACGAACGGCGGTTTGGGTACATCCGGGATGCTCAGGTTCTGCCAGTTCAAACGTGCGTGTTTTGAGATTCTGTCGAGCAACTGCATTTTGATTCTCCTATGAAAAGTTCGCAGTGGTTTCTTTTTACGAACTTTGTTAATTCCTGACCATCGCCTGGCGAACAACTCGCCCCCAACGCCTGACCGCCAGATAACCGTCAAGCTTCCCGTCCACCAACGACTGCAACTGCCTGGGCGATTGCAGGTAATACATATCTACGCGCGGCAACAAATGAAGCGGTTCATCTTTCGCCCGCCGCAACTCTGTTGTGCAAGCCGAACGAACAGTGCTACTGACAACTTCTTCGGCTGAGCGATTCAGATAGCCATACGGATAAGCAAAGCTTTCTACAGGCTGCCCCGTGCGGTCGCTGATTTCGGCACACGAACCAGCGATTTCGTCTTCAAGCTCCGTCGCCGACAAGCGGCGCAAATCAGGATGAGTTCTGGTGTGCGCGCCGACTTCAATTCCCTGATCGGACAACTCTCGCACCTGTTGCCAGTTCATCATTCGCTGAGCACCCAACCCGGCGGGCGGAACGTCCCAATCGTTGACGCCTTCGACGTGACCGCTGATGACAAAAACCGTTGCGCTGAAATTGTGTCGGGCCAGTACCGGAGCGGCCACTTCATAAAAGTTGGCAAAACCGTCGTCGAACGTCACAACGACAGAATTTTCAGGCCACCGCCCGTGAGCTTCGCGGTAAGCCAGTGCTTCGCGCATGGAGATGCCGTGAAATCCAGCGTCAGACAGCATGGCCATCTGTTCGGCAAAGATTCGCGGCGAAACAGAAACCACCGAACCGCTGTCGTCCAATGAGTGATAAGTCAGGATAGCCAGCATCGTTTATTCAGATTGAGGAATTCCTGAGTTCGCCAATTCGCTGCCAGAAACTTGTTTGAACTCATCCGGGTTGGGTTCGCCAAACACGTATCCCATCAACTCTCCGCACGACCATCCGGCCAACAAACAGAAAGCTATCGGCAACGCCGAGGCGATCTGTCCGATCGTGCGCCCTTGCCGCAGCATATGTTTGAAGATACGGAGCAACAGCAAAATTGGCAGCAACGGAGAAAACACAGCCAGGAAAATTCTCTTTCCTAATCCGATTTCAGCCACGCGAGTTTCGGCGAAAATTCGCCCCCACTCGGATCGTTGGCCTACGGCTTCAGATAGACTGATTTTCGGGCGATGTTGGTAAACCTTCAGCGCCGGGTCGAGTCTTAAAACGATCCCACGATCTCGCATAGCCCAATGCACCGTTGTTTCGTGATAAGCCTCCTGCCAAATATCGCGCACGCTTTCAATGGCTTCGCGTTTGTAAGAGACGTTGATGTCTGAAACATACTCTGCATTTCGGGCCGAAAGCGGGCTGCCGAATCTTCCGAAGTCGCAATAATAAAGCGCCCAGTTCATGGGGCGATCAATCGCGTTATCAATCACGCCGCCGATCACAGAGTAAGGTTGAGTTTTATGTGCAGCCATTATTTGACTGATCCAGTCTTGGGCAGGAACAGCCAAATCCTCTGTCATGGCAATCAACCGCCCACGCACCAGGCTCAAGCCTATCGCTCGGCGACGGTCGTAAAGCCGATGTTGATGTGAGGGAATATCCGGCGAAGCCGCCGCTCCCAAATCCGTAATCAAATGAAAATTCACTTCGGGAAACTCTGCTTTCAGTTCACCAATTTCCAGCGACCAGGCGTCGTAAGGCACAATGATTTCAGCCATAATCCCCTTCACCTGCGGACGCAAAGCTTCCAAACACCGACGCACACCCGCTTTGCCGCTAACGACCGTCACCAAAATCGAGAGATCTATTTCAAAGCGTGTTTCGTTATTTAGCATTTATATTCGCCCCCACGTTTTCAGTCGGCTTGGGGTAACCGCCCAAACGTTCTGCCTGCGAATCCCGATCCACCGATGAAGCTTTTTCCAGGTGATGAGCCGCAGTTCCCCATATCACGCACAATCCGCAATACCAAAAATAAAGCCAATGCAGTGGCAACACTCTCAATGTAAACCACACGCCCGAATGCGCGACGAAGTAGCGGTAAAAATCGAAGTTCAAGGCTGAAACCGCCGACAGCAACAACAGCGCGATGACACCGGCTCCTGGCCAGAACAAAGCCAACGGCAACAGCGCCGAAGCCAGCCAGACCAAAGCCACGGAAACCCGTTGCGATGATTTGGCATTCAGATTGTTGGCGGCTGCACCTGCCCGCAACATCAACTTAATCCACGGGACTCCGCGATCAACAATGTCTGTTTTCAATATACTCCACAGAGTCCAGCGTTTCAGATGAGTGGCCTTGATTCGCGGAGCCAGCACAATCTGAAATCCGGCGGCTGAAACCCAGGTTCCAAGTTCAATATCTTCGATGGCCGGGCGGCGATAACGCTCTTCGTCAAATCCTCCGAAAGCCAGAAACAGGTCGCGCCGCATCGCCCCGCAACCGCTCCAAAACGTGTTGATGTAACCGCCGCTGGTTTGGTGAACGTAATGATGAAACAGGTTTTTGTACTGAGAAAAGAATCCCGGTTCAGCCGGGGTTTCGTCGTAAGAGCCTACGACGGCGTCAATCGTCGAGTCGGCAATAAAGGCTTCGGCAAAGCCACTCAGCGTGTCGCGGTGAACGCAAACATCCGCGTCAATAAATACCAGGTATTTGCCTTTGACACGCGCCACGCCTCGATTGCGCGCTCGCGCGGGGCCACCTGGCCCGTCAATTCGCATGTAATCAAAACCATACTGCGCCACAATCGGTTCAACCGGTTCGGTGGAACCGTCGTCCACCACCAGCACATCAAAATCGTTGAAATCCGATCCCGCCAGCGCCGCCAGGCATTTTTTCAAATACTCAGTCGAGTTATAAACCGGCACTACAACAGACAGCATTGTCGTCGAAACCGGCGAGCTATTGACGGATTTTACTTTTTCCGAATCACACATTGTGTTTTCTCCACGCCCCCGAATCAGCCGTTGCGGAAACGGTAGAACGTTCTCAACGCCACGAACCAATCGGCGGGGCCGATCTTCTTCCCCTCTTCTTTGCTACGCGGGAAGTAACTGATCGGGACTTCTTTAATCTGGCAACCTTGCGCCAGAACCTTGGCCGAAATTTCGTGATCCAATTCAAACCCGCTGGTTTGCAGATCAAGCGGTTTGATGACTTCCTGTCGAAACAGTTTCAAGGCCGTCACCGTGTCGCTTAGGTAATTCCCCGTACAGATCAGCGAAGCGAAGCTCAAGCTTTGTCCGCCCAGATAAGCAGGCCACGATTGGCGCTGATGTTTACCGGTCAACAGGTTGACCAGTTTCCCGCGTTCGGGGTGTTTTAGGTAGCGGCTGCCATAAACCGCGCCGATACCATTAGACAAAAGCGCCGCCAGCATCGGCACGTAATCGTTCGGGTCATATTCCAGATCGGCGTCTTGAATTATCAGGTAATCGCCCGTTGCCCTTGCCAACCCGGCGCGAACCGCCGCGCCTTTGCCCTGATTTGGCGATTGACTGATCAACGTTACCTGCGGAAACTGCCGCACAATTTCAGCCGTGCGATCTTTTGAACAATCGTCAATGACGATGATTTCCTTGCCCAGATTGAAACGCGACAGGTCAACGGCCAGCACTTTTTCCAGCAGGGCGCCGATAAACTGTTCTTCGTTATAAGCCGGTATGATGACTGAAAGCTTGTTGATGCCCATTTGCCAGATACTCTGCGATCAATTTCAGGTCGGCTTTAGTGTTGATGCCGACTGATTCCATTTCGGCATAAGCCGGAAAAGTTTGGACTTTCTGCCCCTGCGTATTAAGCCAGGGAATGAAAGGCAGAAAGTTTCTTTCTTTCGTCGCCCCACCGGTTACAGCCTGTTCGGAATAGCGAGGCAGCATTTCCAGATAAGCCAAGCGCGACAAACTGAACAAACCCAGATCGCCTTCGCCGCTGTCGGGCATCAAATCGCCTTCGCGTCGTTGCCGCAAACCTACGATCTGGTTTTGATCGTTGCGCTCGAAGTGAATGTAAGGTTCGGACTTTGCCG
>JBGAPB010000112.1:0-16774 GCA_044221525.1 Blastocatellia bacterium
CACAGTTCCCAGGCAACAAGCTGCCCGCCAATATGATTGATCCGGTGGCTGTCAAAGCTTTGGATTTTCTACCGCATGCCGGTAATTACTTCATTAACGACGCCGGTCTGCTTTCCAACTTCGTCGTCAACCGTTTCGTCCAGCAGGACGAGACTCGCTACACAACACGCATTGATCATCAATTAACCCAGGCCGATCGCCTCAGTTTCCGCTTTACCAAAGTTCCAGCGGTGGGCGTGCGTGGTTTCGGCAGCGACGTCAACGGAAACTCCGCCGCCTATAGCGACTCCAAGCAGGCGGTCATAACTCACACGCATATCTTTTCGCCTAGAATCATCAACGAGTTGCGCGTCAACTATACGCGCGGCGTTTTCAGCGAAGATTTCGGCCCGGAATACTCGATCAAAACCGGACGCAACCTGTCGAACGAACTTGGTCTTCCGACTCTGACCAAAGGCGGATTACCGCTGTTCAATGTCAGCGCGGACGGCCCGAATGCTTTTGCTTCAATTGGATCATCCGGTTCGACCAACAACTTCAATGTCGAAGAACGCTACAACATCAACGACATAGTCAATTTCACTCAAGGCGCGATGAGTTGGAAGTTCGGCGTGGATTTGAATTACGAACTGCTCAACGTCACGCCGTTTTTCGGAGCCGCTGGCGGACGCTGGGATTTCCGTGTGCTCAACACCAGCAACAACCGCGGAACGGCGGCATCGGCTGGCGGAATTACCTGGGCCAGTTATCTGCTGGGTGTGCCGAATGCTGTGCAGGCTCGCCCGGTGCTGATTCCTTATTACTACCGTTGGGAAAGCAGCGCGGGGTTTGTCCAAAACGACTGGAAGGTTAAACCCAATCTGACAGTCAACCTTGGATTGCGCTATGGACTGCAACTGCCCCGCACGGAAAAATACAACCGGCAAGGCGTTTTCCGTCCCGATCTGGCTCAAACAGTAACCTTGACTGATGCTCAGCGGCGCGCTGTCGCCACCGGCGTGGGCGTAGCGACGACTGCCGCCATTCCGTCAACAGTGCCGACCAGTGTGCTGATTCCGCCCTTTGCTTATTCCGGTCGCGGAGGACGCTCAAGGTATCTTTTCCCAGTGCAATACAAGGACTTTGAACCGCGCTTCGGATTTGCGTGGAATCCGCAGACCTTTGGCTGGATGAAAGAACATCACTTCGCAGTGCGTGGCGGTTACGGCATTTCGCACGCGCCGCTCAACGGCCAAAACCGAACCCCCAGCCCCGACTTTGGCACTTTCAACGGACTGACCACAAACGCCAACGGTTCGTCCGGTTCAACTGATCCTACTCAACCGTTCCGCTTGTCAGGCGTTTATCCGCTCTATCTTTCGCAAACTCCCGAACAGGTTCTGGCAATTCCCGATGACGGCCTGGTGTATTCCAGCAGTTTAGGCATTCCAGGCTTTGCGCTTGGCGGCACGAATGCAACGCCTTACACGCAAAACTGGAACCTGAGCCTTTCGTGGGAGTTGGCGAAGAACACCGTCATCGAAGTCGCTTATGTTGGGAACAAAGGAACTCACCTTTATTCGCAGCGCATCAACCTGAACCCGCGCGACCTGGATTTTGTCGAAGGACTGGAAGCCAACAACCTGAGTTCGGACACGACCTTTGCCGATCCGCTGGGACGCCGTTCGCTGACCGGCACTGTGCTGACCATCGAACGCGGCAACGTCGGCAGCAAGTATTTCGGATTTAATAACCTGTTCGGTTTGTACGATGCTTCGGTCAACAGCATACGCCACGCTGGTTATGTGGACGTTCGCCGCCGAGTGCGCAACGGCCTGGCCTTCACTGGCAATTACACCTTCGGCAAGTCAATTGACGAAGCGTCCGATTCCAGCCCCGAAACGCGCTCGCTGACAACCGGCACGACCAGCGGAGGCCACATCACTTTCGGCGCTCCGCGCAGCGCGGATCGTTCGATTTCATCCTTTGACGTTAAGCACTCCGCCAGTTCGACTGTGATTTTCGACCTGCCGTTCGGACGCGGGCGCAAACTATTGTCCAACGCCAACCGGTTAGTAGACACGACAATCGGCGGCTGGACATTGACCAGTCTGTTCCGTTTACAGGGCGGTTATCCGTTCCTGCCGACCATTGTCGAAGGCAACCGGTTGAGTTCCGGCATCACGCACACCATACGTCCTGATCTGGTTCCCGGCGTGCCGCTGAAAAATCCGCTTTGGACGCGCAACTGCCCGGTTGGCACACTGTGCGAGCCATACATCAACCCGGCGGCATTTATGCGTCCGGCAAAGGGAAGCCTGGGCACTGCGCCGCGCACGCTGGACATTCGCGGCCCTGTTCAGCGGTATTTCGATCTTTCAATCCAGAAAGATTTCAAGCTTGGAGGCGACGGCAAACGCAAAGTTCAGTTCCGCGTGGATATGAACAACGCGCTCAACAGCCCGATCTTCAGAACGGTTTCAGGCAACGCCAGCACGGCAAATGACTTTATGGGCTTGCCGGATGAAACGCCGTTATCCAATGCCGATTACGATGCCTGGGCAGCAGCGGCTGCTGGACGCCCGGCTCGTTCGACAGCGGATGGCGCTGCGCTGCTGGCCAAAGTTCAGGCCTTCATTACTGGCGCTCGACTGCCAAGCGGCGCCATACCGTTGGATTATTACGCCGGCATCAAACTGCCGCAGGGCTTTGCCACCAAAGACGCGAACAGCTTCGACCTGGGCACGCTCGATGGTTTCAAGCTCTATCGCTTGCGTCGTGCATATCAAACTGGCTTCGGCAACCTGCGCGAGTTGCAACTGCCGCGTTACGTTCAATTCGGCATCAAGATTTACTTCTAACAAATTTGAGAGTGGAGCGGCTAACAACGCCGCTCCCTCTCATTTAACTGACAGGCTTGCGCTTGCTCGCCGTACTTTCGGCGGTGAGGAATCTAAATTGTTGATCTTTGAAATCTGCTGCGGCTATATTGTCCCACGCTAAGACAAAAGTGCGCTAAAGCCGGATTTATGACGACCCGCCGGTTTGGCTACTGGCGATCTGACAAAACAATTATTGAAGCTGGTTGTTGTGGTTCCTTTCACTACTTTGCTGGGATTTTTCTTTCATTATCTGGCTGATGCCTGTTGATAAGACAAGCCAGAATCAGTTCAAAAAATCCATAGATGCACTCAATTTGTCATAACGTGGGACAAAAGCCGATATGCGAAAAATAAATCCGAATAATTTCCGTGTGGCGACGCGCGGCACTTCACGTGAAATCAACCGGTTGATTGCGCTGAATTTGGTGCGAACTCATCAACCAATTTCTCGCGCCGATCTGGCCAGAATCATGAGCATGCGCCGAGGAGCCGTTAGCTTGATCGTTAACGACCTGCTGGCGGAGAAGCTGATTTTGGAGGGCGCAACCGGCGAAAGCCATCGTGGACGCAAACCAACTTTTCTATACATCAACGCTCAAGGGCATTCGGTGGTGGCAGTGGATGTTCGCGTGTCCCGCACTTCTTTGATGGTTACAGATTTCATCGGAAAGCAATTGGTGGCGACTATCAGTTTTCCCACCGAACGCGAACCTGCCCGATTCGTGGCTGACCTGAGCAAGCGAATCAAAAAGCTGATGTCCGAGCACAAGGAATTGGGCGAATGTCTGGGCATAGGCGTGGTCGTTCCGGGAATGGTTGACCGCGCAACCAGCCGGGTGATTAACGCTCCGACGCTGGGTTGGCGAGATGTGGAAATCCTTGAGCGATTGGCTGCCGCGACCGGCCTGGCCGTCAAGGTCGAAAACTCCGGCAAAGCCTGTGCTCTGGCCCAGATGTGGGCCACGCGAAGCGATGCTTCGCACGCGGGCGATGAAGTGTTTGTCAGCGTTTCTGACGGCATAGGCGTTGGCGTCGTCGTCAACGGAGAAATCATGCGCGGGCGACACAACATCGCGGGCGAATTCGGCCATGTCCCATTAAGCATTGATGGCCCTCGTTGCCCGTGCGGAGCGACCGGATGTTGGGAAGCTTACATTTCGAATCTGGCGACGCTTTCACGTTATTTCGGAAAGGATTTGCGCGAAGTGAAGCAAGCGGCTGATACGGCTTCCTTCACGATCGAAGATTTGATTGTTCGCGCTCGTTCGGGCGATGCCAAAGCTCTGGCCGCAGTGAAAAGCACAGCGCGTTACCTGGGCTTGGGAATGGCTTCAATCGTCAACGCGATTGATCCCGGACGAATTTATATCGGTGGCGAAATCACGTCCGCCTGGGATTTGATCGAAGCAGATGTGAGAGCTGCGCTGGCTGAACGCGCGTTGTCGCCCGATGCTGCCAAAACTGAAATTCGCATCGTCTCGATCAACGAACAGCCACGATTAAGAGGCGCGGCGGCGCTGTTCACAGCGCCAGCATTCGCTGCTCCGGCTGTGGCTTGAGCTTGAGATAGGTGCGTTAAATGAGAGCTATGACTTCAACAAAAGAAATTGACAGTCCCAAACATCACTGGGATTGGGCAAATGTTCCGGTAGAAAACCTGGCTGTCGGGATTGAACGACAAATGATTGTGGGAGACCGTTTGATGGTTTGCCGTTTGCGCTTTGCCGCAAACGTAGTGACACCGCCACACGATCACCCGCACGAACAATTGACTTTGGTGGAAAGAGGTCAAGTCCGCTTTCTGATTGGAGATGAAACGCGAATCGCCAAAGCAGGCGACGTGCTTCACTTCCCTTCCGGTTGCTGGCATGGGGCAACAATGCTGGACGAAGAGGTCGTTTTGATAGACATCTTCACCCCGCTGCGCGAAGACCTGATGAATTCCAAAAAATCTTGAAGTCATACGGGATGATTTCCCGATGACTTCCGCACATCACTAAATAGCTGGGCTGAAAACAAGTCAGTGCGCTCACGATTCGAGCTGCTGAAGCAACTGACTGAAGATTATCAATTTCGCATTTTACGCTTCGTAACATCAATCAAGCTGCACTTCGCCAATGACCAGAGTGAAGCACAGCCAAAATCCTTTGAAGGAGAAAGAAATGAACTTCAAAACAAAAAGCCCGGTTCCAGCACTGTTTACTCTGATGCTTGGAATGCTGCTGCTTATGGCATCAACTGCATTTGCGCAAGAAGCGCGCGGCACTATCAACGGCAAAGTTCTGGACGCCAATCAAGCCGCTGTGCCAGGCGCATCGGTAAAAATCATGAACACAGCCATGGGAACGACCGTTTCCGCGCAAACAAACGACACAGGTTTATACCAGGCTCTGTACCTGTTGCCCGGCACTTACCGAATCACCGTCGAAGTCAGAGGGTTCAAAAAGTATGTCCGTGACGGAATAGTGGTGCGTGTTAATGACAACATCGAAATTGATGTCTCGCTTGAGGTTGGCAATGTCGGCGAAACCGTCACCGTAACCGCCGATGCGCCTGGCTTGGAGACGACTTCAGGTTCGATGGGACAGGTAATAGATTCGCGCCGCGTGGCGGAACTGCCTATTCCACACGGCGACCCTTTCAAATTGATGGGATTGGCTGCGGGCGTTTCGTTCTCACGCGATCCGCGTCTGGATCGCCCGTTTGAACCCACCCACATTGTCGGATACTCGATTGACGGCACGCGCGCCAACCGCAGCGACGTCACCATTGACGGTGTCCCAAGCACTTCAACCGCCAATGCAGGCGAAGTAATCGCCTCCTTTGTGCCGCCTCAAGACCTGGTCCAGGAATTCAAGGTGCAGACTGCAACTTTTGACGCACAGTTCGGCAACACCGAAGGCGGCGTAACCAACTTGAGCATCAAGTCGGGTTCAAACAATTTCCACGGCACTGCTTACTGGACAAAAATGCCTCCGGGGTTGTTTGCCAATGATTTTTTTGCCAACAAGGCGGGACAGGCTCGACCTGATTTCACCTACACACGATGGGGCGGAACCGTCGGCGGCCCGGTGCGAATCCCGAAAATCTACAATGGGCGCAACCGCACATTTTTCATGTACGGCATAGAAGGCATTCCCGAAGCACGTCCGCGCAACAACGGCACGTTCAACATCCCGACACAGAAAATGCGAAGCGGCGATTTTTCGGAATTGCTGGCGGCAAATTCCGGCTATCAAATTTACAACCCGTTCACGGCCAGACGCGATGGCAGCCGCATCCGGCGCGATCCATTCGCGGGAAACATCATCCCGGCCAATATGATCAACCCGATTGCCAAAAAATTCGTTGACACTTATCTGCCGTTGCCAACCAGCCAGGGAAGTGCAGACGGAACAGGTAACTTTGCACAGCCCGAACTGGTAGAAAACATCAAATACCTTTCCAACACGATCCGCATTGACCATGTCGTCAACGACAAGCATCGCATCTTTGGGCGAGGCAGTTGGTACAACAGGGACAGCGATTACAACAACTATTACAAGAACATTGCGACCGGCAACACGTTCCTGTTCAAATCGCGCCAGGGCGCACTCGACCATGTTTGGACGATCTCGCCGACGATGGTTTTGAACAATCGTTACGGTTACAACCGGTTCATCCGTGGCACCGATTCAAATCCTGGGAACATCGGTTTCGATCTGGCCAGCCTGGGCTTCCCGTCCTATTTCAACAACCTGATTCCTGAAGACATACGGCGCTTCCCGCGCTTTGACATCAATCAGTATCAGGGCACGGCGGTAGGCGGCGAATTGCGTCCGACCGACACGCATTCTTTCAATTCCACCATGAACCAGGCGCTGGGAGCACATTCGGTCAAATACGGCGTGGAGTTCCGCTCGTACCGCGAGACGGATAAATTCTTCGGCAATAACCAGACCGGTCAGTTCGTTTTCGGCTCCAACTGGACACGAGGGCCGCTCGACAATTCGGCTGTTCCCAGCGATCTGGGTTTCTCATTCGCGTCGTTCCTGTTGGGTTTGCCGACCAGCGGCTCAATTTCAATTCCCGCGGATTATGCCGAGCAATCCACCACGACAGGCATCTTCGTTCACGACGACTGGAAGGTTAATCGCAAGCTGACACTGAACATCGGATTGCGTTACGAACTGGAAGGCGCGTTGACCGAGCGTTACAACAAGAGTGTCCGCGGCTTCGATTTCGCCGCAATTCAGCCCATCGAATCGGCGGTCAAGGCGAATCTGGTAAAAACTCCCGTGCAGGGCGTTGACCCAGCGCTGTTTTCAGTTCGCGGCGGACTGACCTTTGCAGGTGTGAACGGGGAACCGCGCGGGCTTTACGATGTGCCGAAAAAGAACTTCATGCCGCGCTTTGGTTTTGCCTACAAACTGACGGACAAAACCGTCGTGCGTGGCGGTTACGGCATTTTCTTCGGTTTCCTGGGACAGCGCCGTGGCGACGTCAACCAGATCGGATTTAGCTCCAGCGTCCCGCTCAACGTTTCGCTGGATAACGGTCTGACCTTCGCCGAAACACTGAACAACCCGTTTGAAACATACAAGAATGGCTTGCCTGCTCCGCTTGGCTCTTCAGAAGGCATCAGAACTTTTCTTGGTCAGGGTATTTCGTTCTTCCAGGAAAAGCCGTCTTCACCCTACAACCAGCGCTGGGAGATGAGCATACAGCGCGAGTTGCCCGCCGGATACGTGGTTGAGGTTGCTTACACAGGCAATCGCGGAACACATGCCGAAATCACTCGCGATCTGAATGCGCTGCCAAATCAGTATCTGAGTACCAGCACAACCAGGGATAACACGACCAACTCCTACCTGACGGCGTTGGTGGCCAATCCTTTTGCCGGTCAGATGCCTGCCAGCGCAGGTTCCGGATTCCGTTCGACAACCATTGCGCGCCAGCAATTGCTGCGCCCTTACCCACAATTCAGCAGCGTCTCAACGACTACAAACGACGGTTATTCGTGGTATCACTCGCTGCAATCCAATGTGAACAAGCGGTTTTCGCAAGGGTACACATTCGGCTTAAGCTACACGTGGTCGAAGTTCATGGAAGCCATCTCATACCTGAATCCTGCCGATCCGCGTCCGTCCGAAGCAATTTCGGATTTCGACCGCACACATCGGCTGACGATGAATGGTATTTACGAACTTCCCTTCGGCAAAGGGCGTCGCCTGCTGGCAAACGTCAATCCGGTTGCTTCGCGCATTATCAGCGGCTGGCAGCTTTCCGGCGTTTATCAATACCAGAGCGGCGCGCCGATCAATTTCGGCAATATCTTCTTTACAGGCAGTTTCGACGATATTGACCTGCCCAGCGATCAACGCACGACAGATCGTTGGTTCAATACCAACGCCGGATTTGTGACTGCATCTGCTGCTCAACCCGTGAACAATATCCGCACTTTCCCCCTTCGGCTGAGCAATGTGCGCACCGATGCCATCAACAACATTGATCTTTCGGTGATCAAGAAGACGCAGATTTGGGAAAACAAGAACCTGGAATTTAGGGCAGAGTTCATCAATGCTTTCAACCATGTCTTGCTCCCCGCGCCGAATACGTCGGTGACTTCGTCGGCCTTTGGTCAAATTGTCGCCAGCAATCAGGCAAATTACGCGCGGCGCATTCAATTGACCTTGAGGTTTGTTTTTTAACAGACCTGCGGATGCTTAACCTGACCATGAATTGAGCGGCTTTGGTTGCTCAATTCAGATTGGAGCATTAGCCAACCGGGAGCGCTGGTATTTTTACCGGCGCTCCCTTATTTACTTTTGCCGGTATGCTAAACACTAAAACCATTCAATTCGCCCTGTGCCCGCTGTTGCTGATTTCACTGGCTGTACTCGCCCGTCCACAGGAACAGGAAAGTCAAACTCAAATCTTCATGATTGAAGCTTCGACAATGGCGAACAAACCGCTGACGGACAATCCTGAGCCATATTGGGGACAAATGTTGCCTGTCTTTTTGGGTGAAAAACTGGCTTCAATTCAAAACCGCGCGATGAAGGTGAGAAGCGTCAAAAGCTTTATTGACGAAAAGAGTTGGGACGACGTTTTGCGACAGTCTGGCCCCGGAATCGCTTGGCGCAACGCACTAAATCAAAAAGCCGATTGGTACGGCAGCGAAGAAGCAGTTCGCATTGCCGACAATCTGTTGCTGTTTCAGCGTGAAATCGGCGGTTGGCAAAAGAATACTGAAATGGCCAAAACGCTAAGCCCAGCAGAGAGAGCGGAGGTCATTGACTCAAAAGAAGCGAACGATTCGACGATTGATAACGGTTCAACTTACACACAGATGATTTTTCTGGCACGAGTTTTCAATGCGTCAAAAAACGAAAGATTCAAAGCCGGCTTCATCAGGGGGCTGGATTACCTGTTCAAAGCCCAATACCCGAACGGAGGTTGGCCACAGTATTACCCGCGTCTGACCGGTTATTACAAGCACATCACCTTCAACGACGACGCGATGATCGGAGTGTTGACGCTGTTGCGGCAAATCGCCCAGCGAAAAGCCGATTACGTTTTCGTTGACGAAGCTCGTCGCCAAAAAGCCGAGCGCGCCGTCGAGCGAGGCATCGAATGCATTCTGAAAACACAGGTTCGAGTCGCTGGCAAACTTACTGCGTGGTGCGCCCAGCACGATGAAAAGACGCTTGAACCGGCTCCGGCGAGAACTTATGAAAAGATTTCGCTCAGCGGCAGTGAAAGCGTCGGCATCGTTCGCTTCCTGATAGGAATTGAAAAGCCGTCGCCAAAGGTAAAGGAAGCGATTGAATCCGCCATCGCCTGGTTCCAGGCGGCAAAACTGACCGGCATCAAAGTCATCGAAAAGCAGGACACAACTCAACCAAATGGCCGCGACCGCGTAGTTGTCCAGGACGTAACGGCTCCACCAATCTGGGCCAGGTTTTACGAAATCGGAACCAATCGCCCGATCTTTAGCGGACGCGATGGCGTCATCAAATCCAGTCTGGCCGAAATCGAACACGAACGCCGAAACGGTTATAGCTGGTACAGCGGCTCGGCTGCTGGCTTGCTGACCAACGATTACCCTGCGTGGCAAAAGAGAACTTCCCCAAAACAATAAACCTGATTTGAACTGACGTTTTGTAACTCAATGATTGCTGGCGTCGTCTCAAAGTAATGATGGTTGTAATTCGACAAGCATCCGACTTGTCGTTCCATTCCGAATTCCCAAAATCAATCAAACGGTACAAACCGTAGATGGAGACTGATTGCATGAAACGCACGAAACAATGGATTGCTTCGGCCTGCTTTATTTTGCTGGCATTGGTTGGAACCGCTTTTATTTCAAACTTTTCAATCTCTTCTGCGCCCGATCCGGCGCACTGGCCTCAATGGCGCGGGCCGTTTTTCAATGGAATGGCTCGAACGGCAGCGCCAACAGATTTCAGCGCAACCAAAAACGTCAAATGGAAAGTCGCCATCGGAGGCAGAGGTTTTTCGACTCCGGTGATTTGGGGCGACAAAATGTTTCTGACCACGGCGATTCCTACCACTCCGCTTCCTCCATCGGAAGATGCAACAGGTGGACGCGGCGGCGGAGGCGGTAGCTTCGGTTCCGGCAACGGCAAAGAACACAAATTCATTGCGCTCTGTTTGGATCGCAAAACCGGCAAAACGCTTTGGGAACGAGTCGTCAAAACCGCCACTCCTCACGAAGGCTATCACCACCAATATGGCAGTTTCGCCTCGAACGCGGCCGTCACCGATGGCCAGTACGTCTATTTTTCGTTTGGCTCGCGCGGGATTTATTGCTTCGATTTGGACGGCAAACTGATTTGGGAAAAAGACCCAGGCATTCAATTGCGAATGCGGCTGCAATTTGGCGAAGGCACGGCTCCGGCATTGTTCGGCAATCTGTTGATTCATCCTTACGACAACGAATCCGGTTCGCTGCTTGTCGCTTTCGACAAACGCACCGGCAAGGAAGTCTGGCGAGCCAACCGCGATGAAATGAGTTCGTGGTCCACGCCGCTGGTCGCCGATTACAAAGGCAAAAAACAGTTGATCGTCAGCGCCACCAAAAAAGTCCGCGCGTACGAACCGGAAACCGGCAAAGTGATTTGGGAATGCGCGGGGCTGGGCGCGAACGTCATTCCGCACCCGATTCAATTCAATGACACAGTTTTGGTGATGAGCGGATTCCGCGATCCGAAATTGATGGCATTGCGGCTGGGCAAAGAAGGCGATTTGACGGGAACCGACGCTGTGTTGTGGAGCCAGACTCGCGGATTGTCATACACGCCTTCGCCGGTGTTGAACGACGGCAAGTACTACACGCTGACCGACAACGGCATGTTCAGTTGCTTCAACGCGACGACTGGCGAGCCGTATTACCTGCAACAACGACTGCCCCAGGCCGACAACTTCAAAGCCTCACCAACCGGCGCTGGCGATAAGCTTTATCTGGCCAGCGAAAACGGCACAGTGACGATTATCAAAATGGGCGAAAAGTTTGAGATCGTAAACTCGACCACTTTCGACGATCAGTTTTTTGTCGCGTCGCCAGTCGTGGCCGAAGGCGAATTGTACCTGCGCAGCAAAACGCATTTGTTTTGCATCAGTGACGGCAAAACAAAATAGGATTTGGACTGCGGCGGCTTGACGCAGCTTTTGCGTTCGCTTCAAACCGCGACCGATCAATCGGCATTTTTCGGTATTGAAAGAAAAGCTGCGACCAGTCGCAGCACTCCATGGTTAGCGCGTCGCCAGCAGCGCCCATCCGGTCGTTGACAAACGCTGAGCGTAACTTTCGCCGCCCGATGGCCGAGTGGTTTCAGGCCAACTGCCATAGGGTTGTATTTCGGCGATCAAGAACTTTCGCCCGCGCTTGATCGCAGCCGCGAGTTGCGGCGTACAATGACCGAGCTGCGTCGCCGTTGTTGTGACAGGAAAAAAAATCAGTTGTTTTTTGGCCACGCCGGAACTTCGCGCGATAGAAAGGCAATGGCTTTGGTTTCGGCCTCGTCGGCTGTAATCTGTGAGTATCCGCCAGCCAGATAAACGACGACGATTGCTAGAAAAAGAATCCGCGTTGTTTGTTGAATACTCATTTAGAACTCATTTTACGTTTTATGAATATGCGAAGAAAGAATCTGTTACGCCTGTTGATCGTGCTTACGCCTTTGATCTGGTTTGCCGTCGGAACGCCAACTCAACTGGCGCAGAAGGCTCCTGCCGCCGATTTCGATAAAACCGTTCAACCGTTTCTGGCGGAAAATTGCATTGCTTGCCACAGCGCCAAAAAAGCTTCCGGTGAATTGAACCTGGAACAATTCAAGAACACTGCCGCCGTGTTGGAACATCGTGACCAGTGGGAGCACGTGCTGCTGAAACTTCGCACCGGAGAAATGCCTCCGAAAGGCGCGCCTCGCCCCGACGCTGCCGAGTTAAAAGCCGTCATCGCCTGGCTGGAATCCGAGTTTGACCGCGCTGACCGAATGGCCAAACCTGATCCTGGCAGAGTCACCGCCCGGCGGTTGAATCGCGCTGAATACAACAATACAGTCCGCGATTTGCTGGGCGTTAGTTTCAAACCGGCTGACGATTTTCCGCAAGACGATTCCGGTTATGGCTTCGACAACATAGGAGACGTGCTGTCGCTGTCGCCCGTGCTGATGGAAAAATATCTGACGGCGGCAGAAACCGTAGCTCGCACAGCGGTTTTCGGAGCCGAGCAGTTGAAACCACGAGTCGAACGATTGCGACCGCCAACCGGCAAGATCAAATCCACAACAACGCCAATCACCGATTACGATTTGACTGGTTTGGGACTGCCTAACTCATTGCACGCAACTCATCGCTTTCCGGTTGAGGCTGATTACACCTTCAAAGTTTTCCTGGGTGGAGTTCGTCCTGCGGGTTCAGAGCCTTTGCCACTGGCGCTGTGGATTGACGGCAAACTGACGCAAACCTTTGGCTTCGACCCTGATGGCATCGCTTCGTTTTCCGTAGACCGACAGGATTTTGGTTCGATGACCTACGACTTTCGCGCGCGCATTCCCGCCGGAGATCACTGGGTTTCTGTTTCAATCCAGCGCATTTATGAAGGTTTGCCGCCGAATTACGGCGGCCCCAATCCGTCCAAGCGTCCAATTCCGCCCAAGCCGGAATTCAAACCGCCTCGTAGGGAAATACCGCCCGAACGGCTCGCCGAGATCAAAAAACAGTTTGAAGCTCGCATGGCTGAAAAAGTCCCGGTTAATGAAGCCCGCATTACGGGACTGGATGTCATTGGCCCTTACGACCAAGTCAAAGGCGCATCAGCAGAAAGCATAAAAAAAGTTTTCGTCTGCGGTCATAGCGAGGGTCATCACCTGCCAACTTGTGGGCAAAAAATCATCGGCAATCTGGCTCGCCGAGCTTATCGCAGGCCGGTCGCCGCCGAAGAAATTAACAAGCTGACGGGTTTGATTGCTCTGGCTCAAAAACAGGGCGATTCATTTGAAGAAGGTTTAGTTCAAGCGATTCAGGCGATGCTGGTTTCTCCGCACTTCCTGTTCCGAATCGAACAGGATCGCAAGCTCGCCTCCTCGAACGCGATGCAGCCAATCGGCCAGCACGAGCTGGCTTCCCGGTTGTCGTATTTTTTATGGAGCAGCATGCCCGATGAAGAATTGCTGCGGCTGGCGGATGAGCGCAAGCTTCGCCTCCCTGAAGTCCTGGCCGCGCAAGTTCAGCGAATGCTGAAAGATCCGAAATCCCAGGCGCTGGTTGAAAACTTCGCCGGGCAATGGCTGGAGCTTCGCCGTTTGGAATCGGCCAAACCCGACCGCGACCGCTTTCCGCAATTCGACGAATACTTTCGAATGTCGGTGCGGCGCGAAACCGAATTGTTTTTCGATCACATCATTCGGCAGGATCGTTCGCTGCTGGATTTCATTGATGCCGACTACACTTTTTTGAACGAGCGGCTGGCGCGGTTCTATAACATCCCAGGCATCACAGGCCCTGAATTTCGCAAAGTCACATTGCCCGCCGATTGCAATCGCGGAGGCATATTGACTCAAGCCAGCGTGCTGACCGTGTCTTCGTATGCGACGCGGACTTCGGTTGTGTTGCGCGGCAAATGGGTTCTGGAAAACATTCTGAACGCTCCGCCGCCACCTGCTCCGCCGGGAGTTCCGAACCTGGACGAAACTAAGACCGGCACAGCAATGACGCTGCGGCAACAGATGGAACAACATCGCACAAATCCGACTTGCGCTGCCTGCCATGCGCGGCTTGATCCGTTGGGCTTCGGATTGGAAAATTTCGACGCCATAGGTGGCTGGCGAACGATGGACGGCAAATTTCCGATTGATTCTTCCGGCGTCCTGCCCGATGGTCGCAGCTTCAAAGGCGTAGGCGAATTGAAAACCATACTGAAAGCCGACCGCGGCGCTTTTGCCGAAGGCGTCACCGACAAGCTGCTGACTTATGCTCTGGGACGAGGGCTGGAAAGATACGACCGGCCAACAGTCCGACAAATCGCTCGGAACGTGGCCGCCAAGGAATACAAATTCTCAAGTCTGGTAATGGAGATCGTGAACAGCTTGCCGTTCCAATATCGGCGGAATGGCTCAACCCAGTGAGACGAAACCGACTCAAGCTCAAATCTGTTTTTGGAGAATGAAATGTTCATTACACGCAAACAACTTCCGCGACGAACTTTCCTGAAAGGCATTGGCACGGCCATCGCGCTGCCGATGCTGGACGCAATGACGCCCGCTTTGGCTGCTGCGCCGAAAGCTCCGGTCAGGCTCGCTTTTCTGTACGTTCCCAACGGAGTCGTCAACATTGACTGGTGGCGACCAAAAGGCGAAGGCCGCAACTTTGAGTTTTCGCGCCTCATGAAACCACTGGAACCGTTGCGCGAAGATATATTTGCCTTGTCAGGGTTGGACGATCACAACGGCAACGCGCTGGGTGACGGCCCTGGCGATCATGGCAGAGCTGGGGCTTCGTTCCTGTCAGGCGTTCACTGCAAAAAGACCGCAGGAGCGGACATTCTGGCTGGGGTTTCCGCCGATCAGGTTGCAGCTGCTGCTCTCGCTTCGCAAACACGATTCGCTTCGCTGGAACTGGGCTGCGAAGATTCGCGCACGGTTGGCAATTGCGATTCCGGCTACAGTTGCGCTTATACGAACAGCATTTCGTGGCGCACTCCGACCACTCCAAATCCGCCGGAGATCAATCCGCGCATGGCTTTCGAGCGTTTGTTCGGAACCGCCGATTTGAGCCTTTCGCCCGAAATTCGCGCCCGCCGAGCCGAATATCGTAAGAGCATTCTTGACCTGGTACGCGAAGACACCCAGAAACTGACCGGCACGCTGGGCACAAACGACCGCCGCAAAATTGACGAATATCTATACGCCGTCCGCGAAATCGAACAGCGCATTGAAAAAGCCGAAAAGGAAAATCGCGAAATCACTCCTTCATTCGACAAACCCGCTGGGATTCCGACGACCTTCAACGAATACGTCAAACTGATGTGCGACATTCAAATGACGGCGTTTCAAACTGACCTGACTCGCGTTTCGACGCTGATGTTCGCCCGCGAAGGCAGCATGCGGGTTTACCCTGAAATTGGCATCAACGACCCGCATCACCCGCTGACTCACCATCGAGGTATCGCCGACTGGATCGAAAAGGTCGCGCAGATCAACACCTATCACGTCAAACTGCTGGCTGAATATCTGCAACGGTTGAAAGCGACGAAAGAAGGCGACAGCAACCTGCTGGACAATTCGATGATCGTTTATGGCGCAGGCATCAGCGACGGCAACAAACACAACCACGAAGACCTGCCGATCATTCTGGCTGGACGCGGCGGCGGAGCTTTCAAACCCGGACGCCATATTTTCTTCAAACCTGGCAAGCCGATGACCGATCTGTATCTGACTCTGTTGGATCGCCTGGGCGTTCATCCTGAAAAAATCGGCGACAGCACGGGCAAATTCGATCATCTTAGCGATTTGAGTCGCGCATAACCTCGCTACAAATCGACACCACAAAAGGCACAAAACGCGCAAAAACCGGTTGAGTTGTTTTGTGTCTTTTGTGTTTTGCCATTGGGTTTTACTTTCATATTCGGCACACCATGAAGATCATCAAGCTGCTTCCGCTCTCGCTCTTTCTGCTGACCGCAATAACAGCGCTAACGTCCGCTGCAGAGTTACAAGCAGGAACTGCTCGCGTCGAAATCACTCCGCCAGTTGGATTTCCGATGGGCGGTTACGGCGCTCGACAAGGGCCTTCAACCGGAGTTCACGACCAGCTGTTTGCAACCGTCTTGCTGCTGAAAGCCGACGGTGTCAGCGTGGCGATTATCAGTTGCGACGTGTTGTCGTTTCCGTCTGAACGAATTCTGGCGCTGGCACACGAACGCAAACTTGCCGATTACGTTTTGATTGCAGCGACTCATGACCATTCCGGCCCGATCACCTGGCGAGACAAAAACTGGCCGTCGCCGAATCGTTCGTGGTATTCCGAAACCGAAGACAAAATCCTGACCGCCATCGAAGAGGCTTCCAAGAAACTCTTTCCCGCTCGCATCGCCGCTGGCTTCGGAGAAATCTACCTGGGCCACAATCGCCGCAAAGTCGCCGTTGATGGTAAAGTGACGATGTTTTGGCGCAATGCCGAGCGGCTGCCAACTTCGCCAGTTGATCCAACTTTCGGAGTTATTCGCGTGGACGATGAAACCGGCAAACCGCGCGCGGTGCTGGTCAATTACGCCTGTCACGCTGTCGTTCTGGGGCCGGATAATCGCCAGATTTCAGCGGACTATCCCGGCTATTTGCGGCAACGTATTGAACGCGAATTGCCGAATGCGCTTTGTTTGTTTGTTCAAGGTGGCGCAGGCGACATCA
>JBGAPB010000113.1:0-16515 GCA_044221525.1 Blastocatellia bacterium
GCGCGATTTCCTTGGCATCCTTGCCAAAAAGCGCCAGCCTGTTTTTGACGACTTCGACGGCGGCGTCAGCTCTGCGCATTTCTTCTTTGACTCGAGCTAAATCAGCCTCGGCCTGCTGTAAATCCTTTGCTGCGACGGCTTCTTTTTCCAGCAGCGAGCGCATGCGGTCTGCTGTTTTCTGCGCGGTATCCAGCGCGATTCTGGTTTTGTCCTGATCGGATCGCGCGGCGGAAAGATCATTTTCAGTCGCCACCAATTCCGGCGATTCGACGACCAGTAACGGCTGCCCCTGTTTCACGACATCGCCGCGATTGGCCAGAACCTCGACAACGCGCCCGCTGTAAGGAGTGAAAACTGGCGTCTGCCGGTCTTCGTTGAAGGCGACTTTGCCTGTGGTTTCGTTTTGAACATCCACCACACGTTCAACTGCCGGTTCGACGCTGATCTGCTTTAACTCATCTTCTTCGACCGTGACGATGTCAGATGGAGTTTGGGCAGGCGTAATCGCCTCTGATTGAGTGCCCGGCTTCTGGTTTTCGTTATGCGCGCCTTTCTTCCAGACAAGCGCGCTGAAAGCCCCGCCAAAAATCAGCAATAACAATAACAGTCCAATGAACGTTCCGCGACGCAACTTGAATGTAGGCGATTGTAATTCCGCTTCCAGGTTTGCCGGATCGAAATGGTGGTTTGCCGGGTGTGGGTCTGTTTCCAATTCCTGTTCAACGATTTCGTCAATTATCTTCATAAGCTTCTATGGTTGGTTTGTTAATGGTTTGAGCAGGCTATCTCAGCGATTTGCCTATGGCTTGTTCGATTTGCCAGAGCGAGTTTTGGTAATCAGCTCGCGCCTGATTGAATGAGCTTAGTGCGGCGTTGTAAGTGCGTTGCGCGTCCAGTAATTCGAAAAGACTGGAAGCCCCTTCCTTGTAACTGAGTGCGGCAATGCTGCGCAGTTTTTCAAATTGTCCGAGGTTTTGTTTGCCGTAAAGATCAAGCGTGCGACGGGCAGAAAGGTAAGCCTGATATGCTTTTTCAACGTCGGTTGCCGCCTGCAACTCTGCCTGTCGCAGCAGAGCTTCGCTGGCTTTGCGCTGAGATTCAGCCTGGGCGATACCGGCGCGCTGGTTGTTGTAAATCAGCAACGGAATCGAAACTACTCCGCCGACGCTGTTGTCCGAACCGACACGCTGGTATTCGCTGCCGACTGAAACATCCCGCACACGTTGAGCCTGAGCCAGCGATACGCCTTTGCCCGCGGCTTCCAGAATGTGGCGAGCAGCAATGACATCCGGCCGTTCGTTCAGCGCAATTTGTCTCAGTTCCTCAAGGTTTTGAACCACAGGCCGGTCGTCGAACCTGTCGGCAATTTCGACGGGAGCGCTTCGCAACGAAGCTGAGAATTGTGTCTCGCCGCTATCGTTTGTGTTGGCGACCGGAATTACCTGAGCGCCGTCAGCCAACGCTGTTTGCCGATTGGCAGGTTCGACATCTTCAACGCGAGCGCCAAGCAGGTTGAGAATGTCGCGCGAAGCCAATTCGTAACTGGTGCGCGCCTGAACAACGGCCTGTTCAAATTGCAAACGGCCTGCGCGAGCACGGTAAATTTCCAGTCCCGGCAAATCGCCATTTTCGACTTTGGTTTCGGTCAGCTTTTCGGTTTGTTCATATCGCTGTCTGGTTTCTTCGGCCAGCAACAGATTTTCGCGTGCCAAAGTGGCAGCGGTAAAAGCCTGTCGTAGCTGAAAAAGCTGGGTTCGCAGAGCATCCAGCATCAACGCTTCGTTGGCTTTCAATTGTTCGTCTGCCTGTTCGACGCGAAGTTCCCGCTTGCCCCCGCGTTCGATGATTTTGTCCAAACGCACAGTCATGGTGGTTTGCGCCCCTGCGTTTGAATCAGTGTGGAAGGGGTGGGCAAAGGTCAGTTGTTCTGCTCCAACTGTCAGCACCGGGTTAGGTTTGTAGCTGGCAGCCAATTTGGCCGCCCGGCTGGCATCAACTTGAAATCTGGCGGCTGTAACCGCCAGGTTTCGATCCAGCAAAATTCGTTCGGCCTCGGCCAGCGTCAGACGGCGTGGCAAATTGGCTGACTGCTGCTGGTTTTGCGCCACGGCGCTTTGAGCAAAGCTTGCCTGGACAAGCATCGTGGAAACGATGGCCAGCGTGAAAAAACTCCTGACTAACAACACTTCTCCTCCTGCAAAAATAGGCCTGGGATGCTTGGCGCAAGCCTGTGAATAAAAACAGGTTTGCGCCAAACATTGGCGTAAATGTTCAAATCATTGGTTTCAGTTGTAGTTTAAGAATGTGGCTAGGCCAGACAAACAGGCGGCGCGCGACTGGGGAAAGGCGTAATCAGCTTCGACAATTTGGACGGTCTGATGGCCGAATAAAAAGCCGGGCAAAACAAATTTGGTAATTCAACCGGGGAGTTGCAAATGGCCGCCGGCGAATTGGACGAATCGTCGTTATCGGCATCATCCGACAGTACAGAAGATAAATCCGACTGCCCATCCTTGGATGGTTGAAAAAACAACGGCGCTGGCGATGGATCATCGAATGAAAGGGATTGTAGGCAAGCAGTCTGACCGGTGTCTTGAGCAAATACTATTGAGAACAAAAAAGTGGCTGGCAAAATTGCCAACGCAATGACTCGTCCGTATTTTCTCCAGCAGCCAGCTTTCATAAGAACAGTAATAAAGGGAACGGTTTGTGGCAGTTATGTAATCAGCGGCAAAAATGCCACAAGTTAATATCCTGCATACCGCTAGCGAAACTCTTTGAATTCACTTCTTTAACTGCAGACCGGTGAGGCCCGGTTGCAATCGAAACAAAGGTGAGCAAGTTTAATGCCTAAACAGTTCGGCCTGCTGTTTTGGCATCGAGATCATTTTTTCGCCATGTAGAGCGGGTTCAAACAGTGATAACTTTTCGTCTTCGACCAACGGGCCTGTGATTTCAAAAATTTCTTTCAATCGCGGGTCGGCCATCAATCGTCGCCAGGCTTCGTCGAATTCGGCCAGCGAATCGAATTCCCACAGTTCCAGATATTCCTGGGCATCGCCGACAATCGTTCGCCAGATGCCCCAGAACCTGAAACCGTGTTCGCGGATCAATGGCAAGGTTTGTTCGGCAAAGGTTTGATCGTAAATGGCTACGTGATGCGCGCGCAGCTTGTAAGAAATTTTCAGCAGAACCATAACAATTGCGGATTGCGGATTGCGGATTGCGGATTGCGGATTGCGGATTGATCTGATGTCTCAGAGTTCAGTTCCGCAACCCACAAATGAAATCAGGAGGGCAGTCCTTTTTGAATTACCTTTTCCATCGCTTCTGCAAATATGTCTATTTCGCGCAGCGTCGTGTAAACGTTTGGGGTGATTCGCAAACCTTCAAACTCAGCATGCTTAATGACCGTGGAGATGATTCGGTATTCCTTTTGCAGATGACCTGATAATGCAATCGGATCAATACCGGCGATGTTTACCAACGTCAGGCCGCAACCCAATTTTGGATCGAAGCTGGTCAGCAACTTAACGCCTTTCATTCCTTCTATGCGACGCGCCCAGCGTTGGTACAGGTAACGCAACCGGGCGGCTTTGCGGTCGGCTCCTATGCCTTCGTGAAAGTCCAGGGCTTCGTTGATGGCCAGCGCGTTTGCTGACGGGTGCGTGCCTATCTCTTCAAACTTGCGGATATTGGCGTTGTTCTCTTCCATCGAAGCCATCAGCGACCAGGTCTGCGCGATTTTGTTTTTGCGAACGAACAGCAACCCGGTTCCGAACGGGGCGGTCAGCCATTTGTGCAAACTACTACCGTAATAATCGCAATCCAAATCGGCATGTTTGAACGGGAAATGAGCGTAAGCGTGAGCGCCGTCAACGATGGCTTCGACGCCGCGAGCGCGAGCCATTTGCACGATGCGTTTGACCGGGTAAATCTGCCCTGACAGGTTGGTGATGTGGCAGAAGTGAATGACTTTGGTTTGAGGCGAAATCGCTTTTTCAAACGCTTCAAAAATCTGATCGTGTGTGGCCGGAACCGGAATCGAAATCTGGCGGAGTTTGATGCCTTCGCGGCGTTCGCGCTGTTTCCAGGTGGTCAGCATTCGCGGGTAATCCTGATTGGTGGTCAACACTTCGTCGCCGGGTTTCAGTTCAATTCCAAGCTGGCAATTTTCCAGCGATTCGCTGGCGTTGCGCGTGATGGCGATCTCTTCCATATCGCAGCCGAAGTTCATGGCCAATCGTCGCCTGACGCTTTCTATCTGTGGGTCCAGGTGACGCCACATCGTGTAAACCGGCGCGGAGTTCGAGTATTCCAGATAACGCCGCATCGCTTCCTGCACGATCTTTGGCGAAGGCGAAACTCCGCCGTTGTTCAAATTGATCAGCGTTCGATCAACAGTGAAAGCGCGTTGAATTTCCAGCCAGAAATCTTCGTTCATGGCTACGTCGTCGGCTGAATAGCCGGAAACGTAGCGTGTCGCATCAATCGCGCGTGCAATTCCTTTTTCGTTAAAGCTGGCGGCAATCACGCCTGCCGAGCCGAACTGTGCGGCGTTTTTCAAAAAAGATCGTCGTGAATACATAGTTGCTCCTCTTTGGCGGTTTACGGAATAGGACAGGTTTGCGAGTCGGGCGTAGAGTTGCAAAACCAGCGGAGGTTGTAAAGTTAAGTTGGACAACTGAAGCGCGCGCGCCAAAGATGCGGGATATTTATGGCGGTGGTAAGATGCCCAGGCCGTTGAAGGCACCAATTCCAATAAACTGAGAAATTATGATTAACAACGATAGATTGATTCGCGCATGCAGGCGACAAAGCGTTGACCGCGCTCCAGTGTGGATGATGCGGCAGGCCGGGCGTTACCTGCCCGAATATCGCGCGGTGCGTGGCAAAACCGATTTTCTTACTCTGTGCAAAACTCCCGAAATGGCGGCGGAAGTTTCCATGCAGCCGTTCGACATTCTGGGCGTTGACGCAGTGATTATGTTTTCGGACATTTTGATCCCCGTCGAAGCCATGGGCGTCAAACTGGACATCATCGAAAGCCGCGGGCCTGTCATCGAAACTCCGATCCGCACGGCTGAACAAGTTGAAAAGCTGATTGTTCCCGATCCGGTGGAAAAGACAGGCTTTGTGATGGACGTTATTCGGTTGTTGCGACGACAACTGGATAACAGAGCGCCGTTGATTGGTTTTGCCGGAGCGCCGTTCACGCTGGCTTCTTACCTGATCGAAGGCGGCACTTCGCGCAACTTCGCCGAAATCAAACGAATGATGTTCGCCAATCCGGCGCTGCTGCATAGTTTGCTGGAAAAAATAGCCGACACCGTTACCGATTACCTCAACGCCCAAATCGAAGCCGGAGCGCAGGTTGTGCAACTTTTTGACACCTGGGCGGGCGAATTGTCGGCGGCGGATTACGAAGAGTTCGCGCTGGAATATCACCAAAGAGTTTTTTCGCGACTTCACCGCGGCCCGGAAAGTTTAAGCGTTCCTGCCATTTTGTACGTCAACGGTTGCAGCGCCATTCTGGAAAAGATGGCTGAATCGGGCGCAAACGTTCTGAGTCTGGATTGGAGAATTGACATTGCCGAAGCAATCAAACGACTGAACGCCGCAGGTTTCGACAATTTGGCTTTGCAGGGGAATCTTGATCCTTGCGCGTTGCTGGGCACACCCGAAACCATTGCCGAAGGTGTCCGCGAGATTTTGGTAAAAGCCGGGCCGACTGGTCACATCATGAATTTGGGGCACGGCATTATGCCTATGGTGCCAGTCGCAAATGCGCGCGCTTTCATCGAAGCTGCAAAAGCCGGAATCAAAGAAGCGGCCTGAAAACGATGTCAGCGCCTTGCGCGGGAGCAAAGAGTTTTCCACTGAAACTATGGACAACGACAAAACAACTGCAACGCTGGTTGAATCAGACCCTCCAAGCGAATACCTGGGGATGGTGCTGAAAGATCGTTACCTGATCGAACGTGTTCTGGGCAAAGGCGGTTTGGGGTTGGTTTTTCTGGCGCGAGACAAACAACTGGTGAACCGGGCCGTAGTCATCAAGGTTTTGGTGGCTGAACGTGGCGACCAGCGATACGACACGTGGTTTCAGAAAAAGTTCAAACAGGAAATGGAAGCTCTGGCACGAATCAACCATCCCGGAGTCGTCGGCGTGCTGGACACCGGCGTAATGCACGACGGCAAACCATTCCTGGTTATGCAGTTTGTCGAAGGCAAAACGTTGCGTTCGGTCATGATTTCTCAGGGGATGGATTTTGACAGGGTTGCCGCCATCGTCAGACAAATGGGCGAAGCCCTGGCTGCCGCTCACGAAAAAGGCGTTTACCACCGCGACCTGAAACCTGAAAACATCATGCTGGAAGAAGTCGGCGGCGGACGGCAGCAGGTTAAGCTGATTGATTTTGGCGTCGCCCGGATCAAGGATTCGGTTGTCGCCACAGATGTCGAAGTCACCTGGATCGCCGGAACTCCGCCGTACATGGCTCCCGAACAGTTGCGCGGAAAGCCAATTGCCGAAAGTGACATTTACGGTTTGGGTGCGGTCGCTTACGAAATGCTAACCGGCCAAACTCCGTTCAAGGCAGGGTCGGCAGTTGATCTTTACGAACTGCAACGCGAAGGCGCGATCACCAAACCGACTGAACTTCGTGGAAATTTGCCAACGGCAGCCGAAGCCGCGCTGTTGAAAGCTCTGTCGTTCAACGCCGAAGACCGTTACCAAACTGTGCAGGATTTTGCCGAAGACCTGGCGGCTGCATTGACAGGCGAGTCGCGCTATCCAATAGCAAATGTTGATCCGATGGCGACAACTTTGAGGCCCGACAACTTTACGGCTATGGCAAAAGCGCGCGAAACGACTTTGGACGCAACCGAAATTCGCACTGGGGGCAAACCGGGCAGCTTGCCGATGACATGGATTGGCATCGTTGCCGCGGTTATCGTTTTGGCCATTGCCGCATGGTTGCTGACAAAGCCAAAGACGCCGACTGTTGTTGCTCCGATTCCACCTGTGCCAGCCTTCAATTATTGGGTGATGGTGCAGAAATATCGCGACGGCAAACCATATCAATCACCTTTCAGGCTGGCTGGCGAACTGATTTTCGAGAACGATTACCACGTCCAACTCAACGTTGGCGCTGCGCGTTCCGGCTTTCTGTACATCATCAACGAAAGTCCGCAGCCGGTGAACGGATTGCCGGAATACGTGACGCTATTTCCTTCGCCAACGGCAAACGAGAGCAAGGCCGAGCTTGCGGCCAATCAACAAATCACAATTCCTGAAATCGGCGATGGCTTTTTCTTCGACAAAGACCAGGGGACCGAGAAACTTTGGTTGATCTGGTCGTCCAAAAGTTTGCCGGAACTGGAAGCCGTGAAATCCCTGGCCAACCCCAAAGACAAAGGCCAGATCAGCGACCCGGCGCAAATTCTTTTGATCCGTGATTTGATTTCTAAACACAATGCTTCCCCCGCAACCGTTGCCAAAGACGAAGCCAATAAAGTCACCAGGGTGTCCGGCTCCGGTGACGTGGTTGTTCATTTGATTAAGTTGGAGCATCAGTAAGGAAAGTTCACAGCCATCTCACTACCGATCTCTTCAACTTTACATGGAGGTTAGCCTTGCTTCGCCAAAATCGTATAGCCCAGCTTTTCATCATATTCTTTCTCGGACTTTCAATTTCGACCTTCACCACCAACGGCCAGCAACCGCCACTGCTTGAATTGGACAAAGCCGTCGAAGCCGAATTGCGTGGTGGCGAAATGCAATCGTTCCGCCTTTCGCTGACCACCCTGGATTTCGCTCGTGTCGCGGTGACGGCAAAAGATGCCGCGCTTTCGATCAAGCTGTTCACTCCCGATGGGAAACCATTCATTGAGTATCAGTGGAATCAGGATTCACCTGATACGGCCAATCTGTCCTTGATTGCTGGCTATACCGGCAGCTATCGCGTTGAACTGACTTCGCAGGAAAAGGAAGCCAAGAAGTTTTCGATCAAACTGGCTGAGCTGCGCGCGATTGAAAAGTTCGACCCCGAACGCATTGAAGCCGAGCGCCAATTTGCCAAAGGCGAGCAGCTTCGTGTGAAACAGGCTGCCGAAGACAAGAAAACTGCGCTGGCTGCTTACGCCGAAGCCTTGAAGCAATGGCAAGTTTCGGGCGACAAGGAAAAGCAGGCGATGACGCTAAGCGCGCTCGGCGACGTTTCGCGCGGAATGCGTGCAAACCAGCAGGCTTTGGATTACTTCAACCAGTCGTTGACGCTGCGCCGAGAATTAAAAGACCGCAAAGGCGAAGCCAACGCGCTTGGTAACCTGGGGCAAACCTATCAGGCGATGGGACAGCAGAAACAGGCGATTGATTTCTTTCGCCAATCGCTGCCGATTTTGCAGGAAGTCGGTAATCAGCGCGGCGAAGCCGTCACCACGACTTTGATTGGAGTCAGCCAGCTTGGTGCTGGCGAACGTACGCAGGCGGTTGAGACTTTTGCCCAGGCCAAAGCCGTCTGGCAAAAGCTGGGCGATCAAGGCCGCGAAGCCGAAATGAGCGTGCGCGCCGGGCGGGCTTATGAAGCGATGAATGACAAACCGAAGGCGCTGGTCGCTTATGCCGAAGCCTTGAAAGTTTATCGCGCCGCCAAAGATCAAATCGGCGAAGCCAACACGCTGCTCGATCTGGGCGCGGTTAATCAGGATCAGGGCAACAACAAACAGGCGCTGGAATACTTTCAGCAGGCGTTGCCAATCTGGCGCGAACTTAAACGCAAACGCGAAGAAGCCAGCACGCTGAATTTCATAGGGCGAGTTCAAAACACGTTGGGCGACAAACAACTGGCGCTGGAACATTACAATCAGGCACTGGCGTTGGCGCGCGAAGTCGGCAATCGCGGATTGGAAGCGACAGTGCTGAACAACATGGCCGCGATTTACTTCGCGCTGGGAGAAAAGCGCCGCGCCGCCGAATCCTTCGACCAGATTTTGCCGTTGCGCCGCGCCGCCAACGACAAACTCGGCGAAGCCAGCACGCTGACCAACATCGGCAGCGTTTATTCCGACCTGGGCGAAAACCTGCGCGCCATTGAATTTTACAATCAGGCATTGCCGCTCTGGCGCGAAGCCAAACGCGCGGACGGCGAAGTCAGCGCTATTCAAAACATCGGCGAAGCCTATGACCTGCTGGGCGAAAAGCAGAAGTCGTTGGATTTTTACGCCCAGGCGTTGACGCTGGCGCGCACCATCGGAGCCAAGCAGGTCGAAGGCATCATCTCCACCAATCTGGCGACGCTGTATTCGTCGCTTGGCGAAAAAGAAAAAGCGAGAGAGATGTATTTGCAGGCTTTAGAAATTCATCGCGCCACAGGCAATCGCACGGTCGAAGCCGACACGCTGCACCTGCTGGGTTTTTTGCATTACGAGCTGGAAGACACCGCAAAGTCGCTGGATTACCTGACTCAAGCGTTGCCCGTCTGGCGTCAGTTGAAAGACAAACGCGGCGAAGCCATCACGTTGACGGCGACTGGCATGGTTTATCGCTCGCTGGATCAGCGCGACAAATCGCTGGAGTTTTCAAACCTGGCTTTGCCGCTGCATCGTGAAGTCGGTAATCGCGCCGGCGAAGCGGAAACGTTGATTAACATCGGCTTGATTGAAAGCGCGGCTGGCGAAAAGCAAAAGGCGTTTGACAACTTCAACCGCGCCGCCGAATTGAGCCAGGCAATCAGCGACCCAGCGCTGGAAGCCAAAGCCAAATACGAAATCGCTCGCGTCAAACTCGACACAGGCGAACTGGATCAATCGCGCAGCCAGATCGAAGACACTCTGAACATTGTCGAATCGCTCAGGACAAAAGTCGCCAGCCAGGAATTGCGAGCTTCGTATTTTGCCACGGTGCAAAAGTATTACGACTTTTACATTGAACTGCTGATGCGGATGAATGGCCGTCAGGCAAGCAAAGGATTCAGCGGCGAAGCTCTTCAAGTGAGCGAACGCGCACGCGCTCGCAGCCTGCTGGAAATTCTGGCTGAATCAAACGCCAGCATTCGTGAAGGCGTTGACGCCGCGTTGCTGGAACGCGAACGAACCTTGCATCACCAACTCAGCGGCAAAGCCGATGCCCTGGCGCGGCTTTACTCCAGTCGCCCAACGCCTGAACAAATCGCCGCTGCCAAAAAAGAAGTTGACGATTTGACCGCGCAATACAACGCGGCCCGCGCGGAAATTCGGAAGGCCAGTCCGCGTTACGCGGCTTTGACTCAGCCATCACCCCTGAGCCTGAAAGAGATTCAAACTCAGGTTTTGGACGCAGACACTTTGCTGCTGGAATACTGGTTGGGAGAAAAGCGCAGTTATCTGTGGGCGGTTACGCCGACCAGAATCACCAGCTATGTTTTGCCTTCACGCACAAAGATCGAATCCGCGGCGCGCGACAGTTACGAATGGTTGAGCAAACCCGCTCAGGCAAGTGCCAAACGCAGGTTGAAACACGACGGCGTGGAAATATCTGAAAGCGAACGAAAAGCTCGCGGCCTTCAGGCGCTGCGGTATCTGAGCAACACGTTGATTAAACCCGTCGCCGCGCAACTGGGCAAAAAACGTTTGGTGATTGTCGCTTCAGGAGCTTTGCAGTACGTTCCGTTTTCCGCGCTGTCGTTGGCCGGTGGTCGGTTGCCGGTTGCCGGTAAAAACTCTAACGCCAACCGATCACCAATCACCGATCACCGATCACTGATCGAAGACCACGAAATCATCAGCTTGCCGTCGGCTTCGACAATGGCTGTGCTGCGGCGCGATACCGCTCAGCGGCAGACAGCTCCAAAGACGCTGGTGGTGCTGGCTGACCCCGTATTTGAAAAAGACGATGAACGAGTCGGGAAAATGGCTCGCCCGACTGTTGGAGCTTCGACTGCACCGCCAAAAGAAGCCGAAAAGTCTCAATCCCAAGCCGTTGCCGAAGAGCGCTCGCTGAAGCACATCAAGGAGAAAAATGCCGAAGAAACCGGTGAAATGAAAATTTCGCGATTGCCGTTCACGCGACAGGAAGCCGAAAAAATTCTGGCCCTGGTTCCAGAAGCCGAACGCAAACAGGCTCTGGATTTCGACGCCAGCCGAGCGACCGCGACGGCAAAGGATTTGAGCCAGTACCGCTATGTTCACTTCGCCACGCATGGTTATTTGGACAGCGAACGCCCGGAGTTTTCAGCTTTGGTGTTGTCGCTGGTTGACAAAGATGGCGCGCAGCAAAGCGGTTTTCTGTACGCTTACGAGGTTTACAACCTGCAACTGAATTCTGATGTTGTCGTGCTGAGCGCGTGCGAAACCGGGCTTGGCAAAGAAATCAAAGGCGAAGGCCTGGTTGGATTGACACGCGGATTTATGTACGCCGGAGCGCCCCGCGTGGTCGTCAGTTTGTGGTCGGTCAACGATAAAGCAACTGCCGACCTGATGGCCAGGTTTTATCGCAAGATGCTGAAAGACAACTTGCGACCGGCTGCCGCGCTCAGAGCCGCGCAGATAGAAATGCTGAAAGAAAGCCAATGGCGCGAACCTTATTACTGGGCGGCTTTCGCTTTGCAGGGAGAGTGGCGTTAAGGCATCAAGAAATTCAGAGCAGTGAGCATTTCGATCATCATTCCTACGCTAAACGAAGCGACGACCATCCGCGATTTGAAGTCGTCACTTGCGGAACTGCGCGGTGATTTTGAAATCATTCTTGCCGACGGTGGCAGTCAAGATGAGACCGTAGCTTTGCTGCGCCAAAGCGGTTTGCGAGTCATCGAAACCGCGCGCGGTCGGGGAATACAGATGAATGCAGCAGCGCGTTTGGCCATCGGCGACGCGCTGCTGTTTTTGCATGCAGACACCCGCCTGCCCGAAGGCGCGTTGGCAATGATTGAAGATTTGCTTCAAGACGAGCGAGTTTGTGGCGGCAATTTCAGTTTGGAGTTTGACGGGAATTCTCGTGAAGCACGATTGCTGACCCGGGTTTATCCGTTACTGCGACTGGGCGGAATGTGTTACGGCGATTCGGCAATCTTTGTCCGGCGCAACATGTTTAAGCAGCTTGGCGGTTATCGAGATTACCCGATTTTTGAAGACTGCGATCTTTACAGGCGAATGCGGCGTGTCGGAAAGTTTGTCCGGTTGCAGGCGACGGCGGTTACTTCTTCCAGGCGGTTTGAAGGCCGCTTCGCTCGCACGCTTGCTTGGTGGACTATGTTGCAGCTTTTGTACTGGCTGGGCATTGATCCGAAACGGTTGAATCGCTGGTACAAACCATCGAGATAAGAAAAAGAGAATAGACAGAATTTACGAGGTTCTCTGGATTGACAATCAATCTTGTTCATCTTGTAAATCCTGTCTATTTCATTTTCGCTTATTGCAATTCGCCGGTTGGCACTGACATTTCGACTTCCTGATAATCGCCCGAAACCGCGGCGTCGGCAGCATGAACTCGGAACTTGGCCACCAGTTTCAAATCAGTTCTCAGCGAATGAAAGACGCTGCAATACTTTCCAATCGAAAGGTTGATGGCTCGCGCCAGTTTGTCCGTATTGATTCGGTCGCCCCAGGCGTCAAAAGCTATTTGCGCGCTTTCAACATAACGCGGCTCGGTCGCTCTGCGTTCGGCCTCAACTACAACTTCCAGCTTCTGAAGCGGGGTTTTGACCTTTTCCATAATTACCACAACATCAATTGCCGAACACGCCCCTAAAGCTTCGATCATGATTTCAACCGGACTTGCGCCAGCTTGCCGGTTGCCATCAAGCACGGTTTCAATGCCTGTGGAGTTCACAGCCGTAAAAGCCAATCCACCAGTCCAATTCAATTTCACCGTTACATCGCCCATCTAAAAATCTCCTTCATATTTCATTGAGTTCGCCCTTGCCGCTGCGGAGCGGGCAAGGCTTTGCGCGGAAGTTTTTCGTTCCGCATTGCCGCATTGTAAGCGAAAACCGCCACAACCGTTGCTATCTGGATCATGTCTTCGCGCTGAACGTGGTCAACCGTGTCCATGTTTGAATGGTGAGTCCGCGAATTGTATTCCAGCCGTTCCTGAACAAACTGAAACGCTGGCAGTCCCAACGAATCAAAGGAAAGATGATCCGTCTGGCTGACAGAACGCGGACTGATGATTGTCACTCCCAAATCACGTAATGGATCAACCCAGCTCTCAAATACCTTTTGCGCGCCTAAATTGTTCTGCGACCAGACGCCTCGGATCTTTCCAGTTCCGTTATCAAGATTGAAGTAAACCGACAACTTTTCGTGCTCTGGTTTCAATTGCCCAGAGCTTTGAAAAGTCGCGGAATCGCCAAAATGTTCTTTGGCATAAGCGCGCGAACCGAGCGTGCCTTGCTCCTCGCCTCCCCACAAACCAATGCGAATCGTTCGGCGTGGTTTCGCTCCGACGGTTTTCAGAATTCGCATCGCCTCCATCATCGCAGCGCTGCCCGAAGCGTTGTCGGTTGCGCCCGTGCCAGATTGCCAAGAATCAAAGTGAGCGCCGATCATCACCACTTCGTCTTTCAAATCAGTTCCGGGAATTTCGGCAATCAGGTTGAAACCATTGGAACTGGCTTCGTCGTGAAACTGAGCCTGTATGTTCAACTCGACCTTGACCGGTACGCCTTTTTCCAGCACGCGAATCATGCGGTTGTAATGTTCGACAGCCAGCACGACCTGGGGTGGAACCTGACCTGCGTTTTGATCGCGTGGGCCGCCAGATTGTACAAAGATCGTGCCGCCGTCTGTGTGCTGTGCCATCCACGAAAGATCGCTTCCGCCTGCGACCTGATCGCTGTCGCCGCCGCGATCAAAAACAGCGGCAACGCCTTCTGCCAGCAAGAACGCCTGAATCTTGTTCTGCAATCCCATTGTTCGAGCAAATTCCGGACTGCCTGACCCACGTTGTCCGCGCGCTGGCGGAATCGGCGCCGTCATCGCTTCTTTGATGTCGTCATCCGTCATACGCATCACGATGCGGCCATCCAGCAAACGCACGGCTCTGGCCGCTTGCAGCAGCACAACTTTGTCTTTCAGCTTGCCGCGATACTTTTCCAAATCGTCTTCGGTGCGAATCGGCGCATAAACCACGTCGGCATTGATGACGCCCGGAGTTCCCGGCGTCCATGATTTCGGGTAACCGATCAATGGAGAAACCTGCGGTTCGGTCATGTGCGCGCTGAATCGCACCAGCGACCAGCCTTTGCCAAACGGCCAGCTTTCCTGATGCGCGTTGGCCAAGCCCCATTCGCTGAACTTTTTCATAGTCCATTCGCCTGCCTGTTTGATCGCGGGCGAACCAGTCAGGCGCGGGCCGTACACGTCTGACAACCAAATGATGTGATCCATCACCTGCGAACGGTTCAAGCCTTCTTCGCGGATTTTGCCGATCATCGCGTAATCAGGCTGGTCATCCTGCCTGCCTTGAGCCAACACGGCAGGCAAGGACAACGCGAACGCCAGCAGAAAAACGACAGCCAAGTGAATTTGACGACGGGTGAGTTTCATTTCGAGCCTCCTCTGATTTCTTCCACGAAGTAACACGAAGGAAGAGAGAAGGAATAACATAGACAGGATTTACAAGATTGAACAGGATTGTCCTCAATTCGGTTCAATCAATTTCGCTCGGATTCTTCATCCTGTTGAATCCTGTAAATCCTGTCTAAAAAATTCCCTCTCTTCGTGTGGCTTCGTGGACAGAATCAATTGATGTATTTGGTTTCGGTTGTTTCCAGTTGCGGTTCTTCTTCGTCCACGCTCCAGATTTCCATCAACTCGCGCGGAACTTCTGTGACGAATCTTGACGGGCGGTGCAGCACAGTTTGCCGCGAACGGTCACTTTCAACCAGCGGAAAGCAAACATACAACTCATCCTGTGCGCGAGTCAGCGCGACATAAAACAGGCGGCGCTCTTCTTCTTCGCCTTCGATGTCGCGCAAACTGCGGCTGGAGGGAAAGCGCCCATCGGCAGCCCAGATCAAAAACACGACTCGCCATTCCAGGCCTTTCGCCTGATGAACAGAAGAAAGCGCCAAGCGTTCGTCTTCGTCGCCGCCTTCGATCACGTCTTCGCCAACCGTAGCTCCCGGCGGAGAAAACCGTTCGGTGTTCAACAGCGCCAACTCGCTCAAAAAAGCGTCGGTCGTGTCGTAACGCCCGGCGAAGTTCGCCAGTTGCCGCAGGTCTTCTTCGCGCGCGTCGGAGTTTTCAAAATTGGCTTGCAGGTATTCGATGTAACCGCGCGACAAAATCAGTTCGATTTGTTTGGCCGGAGCGTTGATCGTTTCAGGCGCTGTCAGGTCTTTTGCGGAGTTCGGCAAACTCGCGCCAACCAGACGACGCGCCTTTCGGCAAAGTTTTGGCAAATTCATCGGTTCGCACCAACGCCAGCGGCTCTTCGGCATAAGCCAATCGCTCCCACACACGCGAAGCCGTCGCGTTGCCAATTTTCGGAATCAGTTTCAGCACGCGCTTCCACGCCAGTTCGTCACGCGGGTTGGCAACCAACCGCAAATACGAAGTCACGTCTTTAATATGAGCCTGCTCGAAAAACCGATGCCGGAGCGCACGTCATAAGGAATGCCTCGCCGTACAGTTCCAACGCATCCAGCGGTAATGCGAACGATACAACACGGCAATTTCGTCAGCGGCACGCCTTCGTCGCGCAAATCCAAAATTGAGCCGCGACAAACGCCGCCTGCTGTTCGCTGTCGCGCGTCGAATCAAAGCAGGCGTAAAGCCGCGGCGGGGCGTTTGTTTGCAGGTGCCCGGAAATTGCTGGCGGTTCATCGAAACCGAGGCGTTGGCCAACATCAGAATTTCCGGCGATCGAGCGTAATTGTTTTCAGCTTGAAGAGTTGCGCGTCAGTGTAGCGTTTTTGAAACTCGAAGATGTTTTGAAGTTCGCGCCGCGCCAACCAAAAATGCTGTGCGTCATCACCCACCACCATCAGGTTGCGATGTTTGGCGGCAACCAGACCAACAATCTCGGCTTGCAGAGTGTTCGTGTCCTGATATTCGTCCACCAGAATGTGCTGGAACTGTTCCTGATAAATTACGGCGATGTCAGGTTTTTCGCTCATCAACCGTTTCCAGTTCAACAACAGATCGTCGTAATCCATCGCGTTGCGTTCCAGTTTGCGCTGCTGGTAAAGCAATCCAACGCTTGATTGGCTGGGTCAGCATTTCAAAGTGCGGATATTTGGCGACGATCAGTTGATCCAGCGGCGTGTCCGTGTTCGTGGCAAAGCTGAACATTTCGCGCAGGACTTCGCCTTTGGGAAAGCGGCGCGCCTTCGTATCAATGGCGGCTTCGTCAATGCAGGAATCAATCAGGTCTTTGGCGTCTTCGGCGTCCAAAATTGAAAAATTGTTTTCGTAACCCAGACTGACGGCGTGGCGGCGCAACAAACGGTTGGCTATTGAATGAAAAGTCCCACCCCAGACTCGGCGAATGTCCGCCGCCAGCAAACCTTCGACACGGCTCAACATTTCTCG
>JBGAPB010000114.1:0-17997 GCA_044221525.1 Blastocatellia bacterium
GAAATTTCGACAAACTCAACTTTGCAAATTTCGGCGCTTCCGACTGGTCCGCAAGCGACTGGAAAGCTGACGCCTGAAACTTTGTCGGCAGTTGTCGCCGCGCTGTTGCCGGAAAACTGTATCGTGATGGATGAAAGCAACACCAGCATGGGGCCGTTTACTAAACTGGCTCAATCGGCAAAACCGCACACAAGTTTGTATCAACCGGGCGGAGCAATCGGTTTGGGATTTCCTTGCTCGACCGGAGCCGCCATCGCCTGCCCAGACCGAACGGTCATCAATCTGCAATCTGACGGCAGCGGAATGTACACGCTGCAGGCTTTATGGACTCAGGCGCGTGAAGGGCTGAACGTCAAAACGATTGTTCTGAACAACAACAGTTATCGCATCCTCGGAATTGAGCTGATGCGCGCCGGAGTGAAGGAATTCAGCCCGCTAGCCAAGAGCCTGATTGGCTTGAACAATCCGCCGATTGATTGGGTTAGTTTGTCGAAAGGCATGGGCGTTCCCGGTGTTCGCGTTGAATCGGCGGAGGCTTTGGCGAAAGAACTAAGCCGCGCTCTGGCTGAACCCGGGCCGCAATTGATCGAAGCAGTTTTATAACTATTAAAGGAGCACCAGCTATGAATTTTGAATACTCCGACAAGGTCAAATACCTGCAACAGAAACTCTCGGCCTTTATGGACGAGTACATTTATCCGAACGAAGCGACTTACTACGAACAGAACCACACAGGCGAACGCTGGAAGGTCATTCAAATCATCGAAGACCTGAAGCCGAAGGCCAAAGCCGAAGGTTTGTGGAATCTGTTTTTGCCTGAAAGCTCGCACGGCGCTGGGCTGACCAATCTGGAATACGCCCCGCTGTGCGAAATTATGGGGCGCGCTCCGTGGTCGGCTGAGGTTTTCAATTGCTCCGCGCCAGACACCGGCAACATGGAAGTCATTTCCCGGTACGGAACCGAAGAACAGCAAAAACAATGGCTGCGGCCTTTGCTGGATGGCGAAATTCGTTCGTGTTTTGCGATGACCGAACCCGAAGTCGCTTCGTCGGACGCGACGAATATCCAATCCAGCATCAAACGCGAAGGCGACGAGTATGTTATCAACGGTCGCAAATGGTGGACTTCAGGCGCGGGCGACCCAAGATGCAAAATTGCGATCTTCATGGGCAAGACCGACACCAGCGCGCCGACTCACAAACAGCAATCCATGATTCTTGTTCCGATGGACGCGCCGGGCGTCAAAGTTTTGCGGATGCTGAATGTGTTTGGCTATGACGATGCTCCGCACGGACACGCTGAAGTGTTGTTTGAAAACGTTCGAGTGCCAGCTTCAAACATTCTGCTGGGCGAAGGCCGAGGCTTTGAAATTGCTCAGGGGCGCCTTGGCCCAGGGCGGATTCATCATTGCATGCGTTCGATTGGTCTGGCCGAGCGCGCTCTGGAAGCAATGTGCCAGCGAGTTAAACATCGCGTGGCTTTTGGCAAAACCATCGCCGAGCAAGGAACTATTCGTGCCGATATAGCCAATTCGCGCATAGAGATCGAACAAGCCAGACTGCTGACCTTGAAAGCTGCCTACATGATGGACACCGTAGGCAACAAAGCCGCCCGCGCAGAAATTGCGATGATCAAAGTGGTTGCGCCGAACATGGCCTTGCGAGTGATTGACCGAGCAGTGCAGGCTCATGGCGGCGGCGGCGTCAGTCAGGATTTCATGCTTGCCAACGGATGGGCGCATCAGCGAACTCTGCGGCTGGCTGACGGGCCGGACGAAGTTCACCGCGAAACCGTAGCCAAACTGGAATTGAAGAAGACCGAATAAGGATGGTCATTGCGTGTGGATTTCGTGAACAGTGACCAGAGCGATTGTGGTGGGGATTCCATTGTCCACGCCAACTTTTAACAGCGCCTGGAAGTATTTGGGGGGAGAGCCATTTCCGACTTCCGCCAATCGCTGATTTAGCTCAGGCAGAAATTGTTTGCCCGTGATGTATTCAGCAGCAGCTGCAGTGCCTTCGCTGTGCAAACCAGCCAGCACCATAACCACATTTCGAATGGAAATGTTTGGTGCGACTGTGATCAGTGCATAATCTTCGGTCAGTTTGCCGGTTTGAGGATCGAAGCTGGCGCTATATTCATTTTGTTCACCAGTTTTGGGATTCAGATTACGAAGTGTCACCTGATTGGTATAGACGAACCCTTCTTTGACTGGCAGTTTGCTCGACCAGTTGTTGACCCAGACACTGCCGAGTGCAACAACATTCTTATTTTTCAGGTCTTCGGCGCTGACTGTGCGACTTTGCTTGAGCGTCAATGTTTTCTCAAGGAACTCTCGGCCTTTATGGACGAGTACATTTAATCGGAGCAAACGGCCTACGGGCAGAACCACGGGCAGACGCTGGAAGGTCATTCAAATCATCGAAGACCTGAAGCCGAAAGCCAAAACCGAAGGTTTGTGGAATCTCTGTTTTTGCCTGAAACTCGCACGGTGCGGGGCGTCTGGAATACGCTCCGCTGTGCGAAATTATGGGACGCGCTCCGTGGTCGGCTGAGGTTTTCAATTGCTCCGCGCCTGACACTGGCAACATGGAAGTCATTTTCACGGTACGGGACTGAGGAGCAGCAAAAACAGCGCGGCCTTTGCTGGACGGCGAGATTCGTTCGTGTTTTGCGATGACTGAACCTGAGGTTGCGTCGTCGGACGCGACCAACATTCAATCCAGCATCAAACGCGAAGGCGACGAGTATGTTATCAACGGTCGCAAATGGTGGACTTCAGGCGCAGGCGATCCAAGATGCAAAACGTCTTCATGGGCAAGACCGACACCAGCGCACCGACTCACAAACAGCAATCCATATTCTTGTTCCGATGGACGCGCCGGGCGTCAAAGTTTGCAATGCTGAATGTGTTTGGTTATGACGATGCTCCGCACGGAGCACGCCGAAGTGTTGTTTGAAAACGTTCGAGTGCCAGCTTCAAACATTTTGAAGAAGGCCGAAGACAGGCCGCTCAGGGGCGCCTTGGCCCAGGGGCGGATTCATCATTGCATGCGTTCGATTGGTCTGGCCGAGCGCGCTCTGGAAGCAATGTGCCAGCGGGTCAAACATCGCGTGGCTTTTGGCAAAACCATCGCCGAGCAGGGAACTATTCGAGCCGATATTGCCAATTCGCGTATAGAGATTGAACAAGCCAGGCTGCTGACGTTGAAGGCTGCTTATATGATGGACACGGTCGGCAACAAAGCCGCCCGCGCAGAAATTGCGATGATTAAGGTGGTTGCGCCGAACATGGCTTTGCGAGTGATTGACCGCGCATTGCAGGCTCATGGCGGCGGCGGCGTCAGTCAGGATTTCATGCTTGCCAACGGATGGGCGCATCAGCGGACTTTGCGGTTGGCTGACGGGCCGGACGAAGTCCACCGCGAAACCGTAGCCAAACTGGAATTGAAGAAGACCGAATAAGGATGGTCATTGCGCGCGGATTTCGTGAACAGTGACCAGAGCGATTGTGGTGGGGATTCCATTGTCTACCCCAACTTTCAACAGCGCCTGGAAGTATTTGGGAGGAGCACCATTGCCGACTTCCGCCAATCGCTGATTTAGCTCTGACAGAAACTGTTTGCCCGTTATGTATTCAGCGGCCGCCGCCGTGCCTTCGCTGTGCAAACCAGCAAGCACCATGACAACGTTTCGAATGGAAATGTTTGGGGCGACTGTGATCAGCGCATAATCTTCGGTCAGTTTGCCGGTTTGAGGATCGAAGCTGGCGCTATATTCGTTTTGTTCACCAGTTTTGGGATTCAGATTACGAAGTGTCACCTGATTGGTATAGACGAATCCTTCTTTGACTGGCAGTTTGCTCGACCAGTTGTTGACCCAGACACTGCCGAGTGCAACAACATTCTTATTTTTCAGGTCTTCGGCGCTGACTGTGCGACTTTGCTTGAGCGTCAATGTTTTCTCAAGGATGCGGAATAGGGCTGTGATGCGGTAAATACCCACGGCCTCTCCCATTCCAGTATAAGTATCGGTTGTTAACGTCAGGCGCGGGTTGCTGATAATTCCAATGATAGATTTGTTCGGCAGCGCTTCATAGATGGTGGCTAATTCCGCAGACGAAACCGGGATGGATTTTTTTATCAGTTGGTTGGGGTCTGCGGAGTTCAGAAAACGGAAGACAGGCGGATTGCTTAACACGGACAATGTGGGGTCACTGCTTTCCAAAAAGGGCTGCCATACCGGTTTATAAAGTTCCAACTCCCGGTTCTTTTCTTCGTCTGGTTTAGAAATCTGTCGTCGCAAATCGAAATTTAAGTAGAGTAGAGTGGCGATGATAAGCAGGGAAATTCCTGCTCCCAAATAGACCCAATTGGTTTTGGACGGTGATTGCAGCGCGCCGGTTGAGGTTGTGGCTTTGGGCGGTGTCTCAGCTTCAGCATTTTCGACACTGTTGAGGCTAAAAGATTGTGGCGCGATTCTGACGAACGAGGGTTCATAGCTACCAATCGGAATTTCAATTTGAATTTCGTCGTCTACCCCCTCTTTTTGATAGTAACGTTCAAGCTTTTCTCTAACTCCGTGAGCGCCAACGCGGACAATTGGATCGGTTGCCGGGTTATATGAGTTGTCGCGGTCAAAGACTTCCCGACCAATCAGGTATTCATTCAATTCAGCGCCTCGCCCAGCAAGGTGAAATTCGCAGATCAGGCGCAAAAATTTTTGCTTCATTGGCGCATGGGCAAAGTGCTTGCTGGCCATGACACGATCAATTGCCAGTCTGATTTCGTCAGGATTGATGTTGGAACCTGATTGGGTAATTTCAGTTTTCTGTTTTGCCGGAATCGCCATAACTTATTGATTGCATTACGTTATTAACCTTGCTCGTAACGGTTAGTAGCCGTAAGCCAGTTGACTGCACACTGTGTGATAAAGTAAAGAGGAACGTATCTGTTGACGGCTGGCATTATACTGATAAGTAATTGGTTTACCAAGCTTTGCTGGGATTTCACAAATTCTCTCAATTGCCAAAACTCAGTCCTGGGTTTTGGTTGTGTTAATTCAATAACCTCAATTTCAAGAAGTATGGCTTGAGGCTTAGTTCCTTTGACGCCCCTGACTGTCTTTTTAGGGATTCTTGCTTCAGTGTAGTTTCAAATTACTCTGAAATCTGAACTCTAAACTGATTGCAGCAGGGAAAATTTTCTGGAGGCTATCCAAATGCGAACCCAATCCGAAACAGTTCGAAGTTATTTAGGACTGTGTGCGCTCGCTTTTTTGGTCTCGGTAATGCTCATTTCTCAGTCTTTGGCTCAGACCACATCAAGCGCGACATTGCGTGGAACTGTCAAAGATCCGAGTGGAGCAGTCGTTCCAAATGCTACAGTGACGCTGACCCTCGTCGCTACGCAATCCGAACGTAAAACCAAGACCAGCGGCGAGGGAGTTTACACCTTTACCTCGTTGACACCTGGAATTTACACATTGACGGTTGAAGCAACCAGTTTCAAGAAGGCTGTGAAGACTGATATCAACCTTAGTCCAAGTGATACCAAAGGTGTTGACGTTGAAATGGCAATCGGCGCGGCAACTGAAAGCGTGACCATCACTGCTTCTGCCGCCGAAGAAATCAAAACAGAAACCGGCGAACGGTCGAATACGATCAAGGCTGCTCAGATCGAAAATCTTTCGATCATCAGCCGCAACAGTCTTGAATTGTTGCGTATTCTTCCTGGTGTCGTTGCTCCTGATGCTTCAAGTTATCAGATCTCAGGATTTGGCGACGCTTCTGCATACGCCGTGAACGGTCAGCGCGGTCAGAACAACAACGTCAGCGTTGATGGTTCTCGCGTCATTGACATTGGTTGTAACTGCGGATCAATCGTCAGCTTGAACAATGACTTTGTTCAGGAAGTAACGGTTCAGTCCAGCAACTTCGCCGCCGAGCACGGCAACAGCGGAGTTCAGATCAGCGGCACGACCAAATCAGGCGGCAAAGAATTTCATGGATCGGCGTACACTTATGTTCGCCACGAAGCTCTGGCAGCCAATGATCGTTTCCGCAACTACATCAAGGCTCAAGACCCAAAATCGTTGGCAGGAATCAAGCCGATCGGGCAATTTTATTATCCCGGCGGCACGATAAGCGGCCCGATTACGTTGCCGAAAAAAGTCTTTGGCCCGCTCGGCGGATACAATAAAGACCGTGACAAACTGTTTTTCTTTGTTGGGTTTGAAGTTCAGCGCCAAACTTACGGCGCACCTCCGAAAATTTCCAATGTGCCGTCTTTGGCTCAGCGTAAAGGAGATTTCAGCGGATCTACCGTGAAAATTCCTGCGGGTTTTGCCAATGCCGGCCAGAATGCTCCAAACGGCAATCTGGCTCCGTACATTAATCCGATTGGCCAGGCGTTGATCAATCTTTACCCTGCGCCGAACTCTAGTATCCCAGGTCAGAACTACATTTCGAACACGACCCAGACTCAACATCGTAAAGATTTGAAGATGCGCTTCGATTACAAGCCCAGCGACAAAACAAACATTTACGTTCGTCTGACTCGTGAGCGGCAGGAAGAGGTCAATCCTTACGGTATTTGGTGGGGACCTTCGACCTTTGAATTGCCAACGAAGAACGTGCAGCAGGACCTTGGTCGTTCAGCGGCGGTCGGTATCACCAGCGTTATCAACCCGACTATGACCAACGAAGTTGTTATCAGCGCCAGCAAACTGACGTTGGATAACCAGTATGCTGATCCTGACAAGGTCAAACTTTCGACCTTGGGGTTAAGCAACATCTGGCATTTGCCATTTGACAATACCCAGTTTGGTCGCCAAAGCCCGTATGTTTCTCTTTCACTGATCAGTTGGGCGCAAGGCCAGCTTTGGTCGCCGGGAACGAACCCGATTTTCGCTTATAACGACAGCTTTTCGGTCAGCGACAACCTCAGCAAGGTGAAAGGAAGCCATACGCTGAAGTTTGGCGCACTGATCGAACAGGGCAACAAGAAGCAGAATTTCCAGGGTGACCCCGATTCGCAAGGTTTGATCGGATTCAACAACTGGAACGGCAACGGTACCGGCAACGATTTTGCTGATCTGTTGGTTGGCCAGCTAACCGATGTTCAGCACGGAACCCAACCGCCGGTTGGCAACTATCGTTTCTACAATTACGAATTTTACGGACAGGATTCCTGGAAGATTCGCTCGAACCTGACTCTGGAATATGGTCTTCGTGCCAGCCACATGACCATCAATAAAGAGCGCAAAGGATTCGACATTCTGTTTAGCCCACAGGCTTACAAACCAGGAGCCGGTTATTACATCAACGGCGATCCGTTCCGTCCGAATGGAGTTTTGTCGGCTGCTCGTGGAGAAATCCAGAAAGGCTCTTTCGATCCCCCTGCTGTTGAATGGGGACCGCGTATCAACCTGGCCTGGAGTCCGTTGAAGAATGACAAGTTGGTTATTCGCGGCGGCGCGGGGATTTTCTACAACCGCGTTCAGGGCAACTTCCAATATGACGCGACATTGCGCTCGGCTCCGAATGGCAACGTCGGTGCAAGTCTTGGCCCGGGCACTTCAATTCCCGGAGCTTTCAAACCAGACGGATCGCTTTACACCTTTAACGATCTGGGCGGATTAACGCTAAGCAATATGGGAATCGTTACTTTGCCGAACGGGCAGAAAGTGCCGGTCAACCCATTGAAGCTGGCTAATGGCGGAGCGCAGATCATTTCGCCAGACCCGAAATCGAATCAGTTCCCGACCACTTACACGATGAGTTTGAGTGTCGCGACGCGTTTGCCTTTGCAGACGGTGTTTGAAGCCGGTTATGTCGGCACATTTGGCCGCCACCTGGCTGCTCGCTTGCCCATCAATGCCATTCCTTTGGGAACGTTGTTGAAGGGAACGGTTGCAGGCGACCCGGGCAGCACTGTCAGCTTCCTGGCAAATCCGAATTGCGACCCAGGAGCAGTTGATGCAAGTGGCAAAGTCATCCGAAACGGTAACTGCGTGATCCAGACACAGACTGGAGTCAAAGCTGATCTGACCAATCCGTTGGTTCGTCAGTCGCTGGATGGCGGTGTGGTCAATAAATTCCGTCCATTCCCCGATTTGGGCGGCGTTCGTTATCAGGAATACACCGGCACATCGAACTACCATTCATTGCAGACAACTTTGAGCCGTCAGGCCGGAAAGAACCTGCAATTCTTTGCTACCTACACTTTCTCGAAAGTGTTAGGAACACGCGGCGGCGAATTCAGCGATCTTGATCCGCTGGATGTCCGTGGACGCTCTTACGGCGTTCTGGATTATGACCGTACGCACATTTTCAACTTGTCGTACAACTACAACCTGCCGAATTTCTCGCCGAGCAACAATGCTTTCTCGAAGGGATTATTGAACGGTTGGCAGATGTCCGGCATCACGACATGGTCCAGCGGCACACCGGTCAACATCAGATTTAATGGAGATGTGGCCAACCTTGCATTGGCGGCCTTTGGATCGGACGCCTTTGCTAATTCTGGGCCGTCGGCGGGCCCGATTGCCCCAATCTTCTCCAAAAATCCGAACCTGAGCGGTACCAATGTCGGCGATAGAGTGCTCGATATCAGTGCCATCAGTATTCCAGCGTTTGGTTCATCGGGGGCAACGATTTCGCCGTTCTATTTCCGCACGCCGAATCGCCAGAACTGGGACCTTTCCTTGTTCAAGAATTTCAAGATCAAGGAAACCAAGAACCTGCAATTCCGTGCTGGATTCTTCAATATCTTCAACCAGGCATTTCCGAAGAATATTGATAACGGTAACGCCAGCAACAGCGACATTTATTTGACGCTGAACACGACATGCACGCGCACGCCAGTCAATCAGACCATTGTGTCTGCGACTGGTGTTGTTACCCAGTTTACCCAAACCTTCGCCAATGGCGCGGGCGGCACAAACCAGGGTGTTTGCGATCCGTCGAAGGGATTTTCGTTCACCGACGACACGAAGAATAACTTCGGCAAAATCACAAACAAACGCGGTCAGCGCGTCATTGAATTGGCTCTGAAGTTCACCTTCTAGACTGTTCAAATATAAAACCCACTCTTGGCGTCAGGAAGGATGAGCAATCAAACTTTCTGACGCCAATTTTTATTGAACTGATTGGTGAGACTTCGGGAGTGGCTGATATACTTCGGTTGATTAAACTTATAACCCAAACTCAAACGCAGGTAGTTTTATGTTGGCCAAGCTGGCATTGATGTTATTGATCAGCGCGACGACGGTTCAGGACGGCGAAACAGTTCGTCAATCCGAGCGGCATTTTGCCCGCGGCGTCGAACTGCAACAAAAAGGCGATCTGGAAGGCGCGAGACAGGCTTATGAATCGGCGTTGAAGTTGATACCTCGCCGATCGGACGCCTTGTCCAATCTTGGAGTTATCTTTGCCAAACTGGGGCAATACGACGAAGCCGTCAAAAATTACAAAGCCGCGCTGGCCATTGACCCTTCGGAATTATCAACACGACTGAATCTGGGGATTGCCTTTTTTCAAATTCAGCAATTCGATGCCGCTCGTTCAGAATTTGCCAAGGTTGTTGCTTCTCAAAACTCCAATATGCAAGCACGCCAATTGCTGGGAGTTTGCCTTTTCCAGTTGGGCAAAAACGAAGAAGCCATCAAGGAGTTGGAAGCGGTTTACGCCGCTCAAAGCGATAACGTGGCTGTGGCTTATTTGCTGGGCACAGCTTATTTGCAGAGCGAGCAGATCGAAAAAGGGCGCGCGTTGATAGACAGGGTTTTCAAGTATTTGCCTCCCGCCGAGGCGCATTTGATTTTGGGCGCGCTGAACGCTGCGACTCGCAATCATGCTGGAGCGGTTGAAGAACTGAAATTGGCGGCGAAATTGAACCCCAAACTGGCGACTGTTCACACTCAACTTGGAGTCACATATCTGGTGACTGGAAACCGCGATCTGGCGATGGATGAATTTCGCGCCGAGCTTGAAAATTACCCGCGAGATTTTATGTCTAATCTGCGCCTGGGCTGGCTGTTGCGCGAAGACGGGCGTTTGGATGAGGCCGAGCCGTTGTTAAAGCTGGCAATTGAAATGCGTCCAGATGACATTGCCGCGCTGTTTCATTACGCACAACTGGTTCAGGCACGCGGCAAAACTGAGGAAGCCGTCAAATTGCTGGAACACGCCGTCGAGCTTCAAAAAGATTTTCGGCAGGCTTATGTGATCCTTGCTCGACTGTATTTGAAACAGAAACGCATGGCAGATGCAGATCGGTTACGTGCGATCATTGACCGCTTGAACGAAGAAGAACAGAAGCGTCAACCGACCGCCGATAAATTGCAGGAACCGACAAAAGCCATTGAACGCCCGATCAAACCACCGCAATTCAAATGAAAAAACTGATTCGAATATCACTGGTTCTGGCTGCGACAATTTCTGCGGCAATTATGATGGCCTCTGCCAAGGGGGGACTGGTTTGGCCTCAAACCACCAAACCGGAAACGCCCCGTTATCTGGGCGTTCAGGTTTGCGCTGCCTGCCATGCTGAAATAGCAGAAAAACAACAGAAGAGCTTGCTTGCCAAGGCGATGAAGCCGTCTTCGGATTGCCAGATACTGAGCAGCCACAAGGAATTAAAATTTCAATCAGGCAAGTTCACCTTCGAGATCAAACGCCAGGGAAACCAAAGCATTTACAGCGTCAGCGACGGAACAACACAGCTTTCGGTGCCATTGCTTTACTGTTTTGGGCAAGGCAAATCCGGGCAGACTTACGTTTATGAATATGGCAACGGGAAGTATGAAAGCCGGGTCAGTTTTTACACCGCGATTGATGGATTGGATTTCACGCTTGGTTACGCAAAAGACATTCCTGCAAACCTGGTTGAGGCTGCCGGGCGCAAACTCAGTGTTGATGAAGCCAGGAACTGTTTCCAATGCCACACAACCGGGGCAGCGATTAATCACCAGCTCAATTTGGAAAAAATGGTGCCCGGAGTCAATTGCGAAGCCTGTCACGGCCCCGGAGAAAAACATGTCGCGGCAATGAAAGCAGGCGAAAAGGCCGGAGCCGGCATGAAAAAGCTTGGCGAGTTGGATGGCGACGACATGAACCAAAACCTTTGCGGCAGTTGTCACCGCAGTGCCGAAGAAGTTTTTGAAATGCCAAATCGTGCAGGAATTAACAGCGTCAGATTTCAGCCTTACAGAATTTTTCACAGCCGTTGTTATTCCGCCGACCGTCGAATCGGATGCACATCCTGTCACGATCCGCACGGAGATCTGGAAACCAGCGCGACTTTTTACGACGCGAAATGCCTGTCTTGTCATCAATCGAAACCTGAAGTTGCCAAGACTGAAAAGGCACTGGCTGCTGATAGAACAGCGCGCACTTGTCCGACCGGTAAAAACAAATGCACGGATTGCCACATGCCGAAGATTGATTTGCCCGGAGCGCATTTCAAATTCACTGACCACCGTATTCGCATTGTCCGCGAAGGCGCGCCTTATCCGAATTGAAAGTTATGAAGAACGAAAGCAACAAAAGCGAAATGACCATTGCCAATTGCCAATTGCCCGTTATTGGTTGGGTAAAGAAAAATCCCTTGCTCGCGCACGGACTGCTGACACTGGCCTTGGGGCTTAGTGTGTTTTCCCCCGCGTTTGCCCAACGCGCCAAAGCTCCGCAACGGGCCAAGCCCGCAACTCCAACCGCTCAATCTCCGGCGTTTGAAAAAATTTCCGCCGAAGCCAATCAACAACGCGAAGCCGGAAACTTTGACGAAGCCATCAAGCTTTATCAGCAAGGCGTTGCCGCCAAGCCTCGCTGGGAAGAGGGCTGGTGGTATCTGGCGACCCTGCTTTATGAACGTGACAGGTACGAGGAAGCCGTCAAGGCTTTTAGCCGAGTCGCCGCGCTGCAACCCAAAGTCGGCGCGCCGGTGGCTATGCAGGGGTTGTGCGAATACAAACTTGGCCGTTATGACGATGCTTTTCTGCACCTGCAACAGGGGCGTCAGCGCGGCATTGGCGATAACAAGGATCTGGCACGGGTCATGCGTTTTCACGAAGCCACGCTGTTTCTGTTGCGCGGAGATTTTGAAACCGCTCAGCGAGCTTTTCATAGTTTGGCCGCTGAAGGATCGAATACTCAGGATTTGATGATCGGGCTGGGACTTTCAATTTTGCGAATCTCGGCTTTGCCAAAACAGATTGACCTGAATCACCGCGACCGCGAACTGATTCGCCGGGCTGGACTTGCCCAGCATTACCACGCCCAACTGAACGCCGCCGATTCGCGCATCGAATTTGAAAGACTGGTCAAGGATTACCCTAAGACTCCGAATGTTCAGTATGCCTTTGGCCGATTTTTGATTGATACGCGCGACGATGATGAAGCAATCAAAGCCTTTGAGCATGAAATAGAAAACTCTCCTTCGCACGCGCTGGCTCGATTGCAAATCGCTTACATCAGGCTGAGAAACAAAGACCCGGAAGCGGGAATCAAACTGGCTGAAGAAGCAGTTCGTCTAACACCGCGTTTGCCCTTGGGTCATTACGTGCTTGGTCGTTGTTTATTTGAAACCGGCAAAAACAACCTTGCCATCGAAGAACTGGAAATCGCCCAGCGAATGGCTCCCAGTGAAGCCCGCGTTTATTACGTACTTTCTCGCGCCTACGCCAAAGCCAATCGCAAGGAAGACTCCGAACGCGCGCGCGAAACTTTTGCCCGGTTGAATAAAGCCAACGAAGACGCGGCTCAGCGCGGAGATCAGCGCGGTGACGCCATCGAAGAAAAAGAGAAAGACAATTCTCGGCCTGAACGTTAGGTGGATAGCTGAGAAAGTAAGGGGGAATAGAAAAAAGGCCACAGACAAATGCGCGAACTTTGTCTGTGGCCTTTTAGCTTTTGTGATTAACGATCCTGGCGGTCGTGTTTCTGGCGACGTATGTCGCGGCTGGAATGGTTCAATTCACGTTGGATTCGCAATCGTTCTCGCGCTGTGAATTGTCCTCCTGAATGTCTTGCGCGCGCTTCGTCGCGGCGAATTCTTGCCTGTTCAATCTCCAATCGCCTGGCTTCTCGTCGCGTCAATTCGCCGCTGCGAATCCCATCTCGAATGCGTTGTTGCTGATCGTGCTGACGATCGTTAATACCATGATTTTGTGCCAGTCCGGTTGCTGGGAAAACAACAACCATAAAGACCAGCGAGGCTACGAATTTCATCCAGTTCTTGCTCATATAAAGTCCTCCGGCGCTTCAGGCAGAAGATGTTGATTTTGCCGATCCAGCGCCATCATTTACGCCTCTGACGAAGCACCAAATAAGTTACCCCAAAATTGTAGGGGATTGTCGTTCTTATCAAGGGTGCCATTCAGACTCGCGCGGTTGAAAGAAGGTCGAAAAAAATGAGGTGAAAAAATGGATTCGCTAAATTGGCTCCGATCAGCCGTTCAGCATTTCTGTTCACAGTCTGGAAGAGCAAAGGGGAGGTTGCATAACTTCAGGGTCTTTTGACGGGTTTTGGTGAAGAGCTTTTTCCTGTTTGATGATTCGCGTGGGGATTGGCGGTCTTTGTTTTTAGCTCTGTCAGAGAGAATGATTTTCTGGAAAGAGATTGGACCTCCGGCACAGACTCTTTGATTTCGATGAACTGGTTTGAACTCACATCCTGGAATTTTTGCCGGATTTTGCTGACTGGCCATTGGATTTCCATTTCCGAAATCTTCTGGTTTTTCCCAAGCCCGATGTGTTGCGTCAGTGGCGAAGCTCCGAACGAACCTCCGCTGGAAACTTCACGATAACGCAAGCTTTGTTTGCCCGCTGCGTCTGTCAGCGTCAGTTTGATCTTTGCGCCTATGGCTGCGCGATTTGTTTTCACGCCGACCAGCTTGATCGAAATCCAATTGGAGTTCGTTGTTGGATTCGCAAACAGAGCTTTGTTGTATTTGTCGCCGGGGATGAAGCCTCCCACGTTGACGTACAAATCCTGATCGCCGTCGTTATCCAAATCTCCAAACGCCACGCCGTGACCTTTTTGCAGATGGCCTGTGCCGGTGGCAGTCGTCACATCCGCAAAGCTCTTTCCGCCAAGATTGAGAAAGGCGAAGTTCGGCATCAGCGCCGCGTACGAAGGCGCACCCGTTCCCAGGTAAAAATCCAGAAAGCCGTCGTTGTCGAAATCCCCGAAGTTCGCTCCCATCGTGGGAACTACTTTTGCCAAACCGANAGCGGGAATCAAACTGGCTGAAGAAGCAGTTCGTCTAACACCGCGTTTGCCCTTGGGTCATTACGTGCTTGGTCGTTGTTTATTTGAAACCGGCAAAAACAACCTTGCCATCGAAGAACTGGAAATCGCACAGCGCATGGCTCCCAGCGAAGCCCGCGTTTATTACGTGCTCTCACGCGCCTACGCCAAAGCCAATCGCAAGGAAGACGCCGAACGCGCGCGCGAAACTTTCGCCCGACTGAACAAAGCCAACGAAGACGCTGCCCAGCGCGGAGATCAGCGCGGCGACGCCATCGAAGAAAAAGAGACAGAAAAGGTCAAGCCTTAAGGTTGCTTCGACTTTTTCTGCGGTTGATGAGTGGAATGTGGCGAGTTGTTTTTGATCAGTGAAAATGATTTCCGCGACAGCGGTTGATATTCCGACGCCGACTCTTTTACTTCTATAAACTGGTTTGTTGCAACGTCGCGGAAAGCCTGCCGAGTGTTGCTGACCGGCCACCAGATTTCGATTGAATCAATCTTCCCGCCTTTCAATCGCCCAAGCCCGATGTGCTGCGTCAGCGGCGAAGCTCCGAACGAACCTCCGCTGCTGACTTCTCGATAACGCAAGCTTTGTATGCCGGTCGCATCAGTCAGAGTCAATTTGATCTTTGCGCCGATGGCTGCTCGATTGGTTTTTGCGCCTGTCAGCTTGATTGAAATCCATCGTGATTGGGACAAGCTGGCAGCTTGTCCCACCGTCGGATTCGCAAACAGAGCTTTGTTGTATTTGTCGCCAGGAATGAAGCCGCCCACGTTGACGTACAAATCTTCGTCGCCGTCGTTATCCAAATCTCCAAAAGCTACGCCGTGACCTTTTTGCAGATGGCCTGTGCCAGTGGCAGTCGTCACATCCGCAAAGCTCTTTCCTGCCAGATTGCGAAACGCGAAGTTCGGCATCAACGCCGCGTACGAAGGCGCTCCGGTTCCCAGGTAAAAATCCAGAAAGCCATCGTTGTCCAAATCGCCAAAATTCGCACCCATCGTCGGAATGACTTTTGCCAAACCGACTGCCGCCGTTACGTCTTCAAAACCGCCTTTGCCGTTGTTGTGGTAAAGCTTCATCGTTTCAGCTTGAGCAGGCAAACCCAAAAAGCCGCGAGCAATTTCAGTCACCGAAGGCACAAAGCTGGCGACGAATAAATCCAGCCAGCCGTCGTTGTCATAATCGAAAAACCAGATGGGAAAACTCATCAGAGGTTTGCCGACGCCCAGGCGTGCGCCGATTTCTTCAAACGTTCCGTCGCCTTTGTTTCGATACAGAAAGTTGTCGCCGCCGTAATTCGACACGTACAGATCAGCCCAGCCATCGTTGTCGTAATCTCCCCAGGTCGAACCTTTCGTAAAAGCGTTTTGCCCGACTCCGGCTTTTTTGCTTACGTCTTCAAACGTGCCATCTCCGCGATTGCGGAACAACTGGCTGGGAGTTTCTTCGTGGGCGACAAACACATCCAGCCATCCGTCGTTGTCAAAATCCGCCCAGGCCGCGGAGTGCGTGCGATGTTCACCACTGAGCAAACCACTCGCTGCGGTGACATCGGTGAAAGTGCCGTCGCCGTTGTTTTTCAGCAGGGAATTACGCATCGCGAATTCCCAACCTCCGCGCATGACGAAAACGTCCAGCCAGCCGTCGTTGTTGAAATCGGTCTGTACGCAGTTGATGCCGCCGATTTGATCGCCGAGTCCGGCTTTGTCGGTTCGATCTGAAAAGCTGCCGTCGCCGTTATTCCGAAAGAACTTCAGCGATTCGCAGGCGTCCACGCTGCTGATGATTACGTCATTGAATCCATCGTTGTCGAAATCATCAACGATTGCGCCGCCCGCTCCGCTGATGCGATCCACGCCGACAGTAGCGGCTACGTCTGGGAATGGAGCGCGGACATTCCTGTCCGCGACTGACTTTTTGACTGGAATGGCTGCGCTTACGGCAGGTTGCCCCAAAGTTTGTAAGGCCAGCGTCAGCAGCCAGCGGACTTCCAGATTGTCAGGGTTGCGAGCCAGATGGCGTTTGAAATATCCGACCGCCGCCGAAGAACCTGCGGTCAATTTGTGTTGAGCCTGTTTTGTCAGCGGGAAGATGCAGGTTTCGGCGTTGTGATTGTGGACGCAATTATCCAGTTCGCCTTTGCGCAAATGCGCGACGCCCAGAATTTCGTCCAGGAAAACCGCGTCATCGGCATATTCGGGATGCGATGGCAGAGCCTGGGTCAGCAAATTTCTGGCGGCTTCAAAATGTTCGATGGCTTTGGCCATATCGCCTTGATACGACCACAACTGCCCGACTTCTATGTGCAGCTTGATGATTTCTATTTGCTGGCGGCTGGCGTCCACGGAGTTTTCCAGCGCGGACAAATAGCCTTCAGCGGAAAGAAAGGCTCGACGTTCGGCGTCTTGTTTGGCTGAACAGATGGATTTCAAGTCCAGAGGGTCAGGCAGCTTCATAGTCCTTGAAACTTCAATCCGCCCTGAAACTTCCAGCACAGTTTGATAATCGCCTGCGCCGTCCACGCGACGATTCCAGCTTTGATCCTGCGGCGCGCGTGATTGTGCGTCAGAAAGCTGTATCAACGCGAACGCCAGCAAAATCACCGCCGCAGATATACGAAATGTTCTGTGTTGTAAGTACATGGTTACTGCGACTGACTCCAGGTTGTCGCGCAATTTCGGCTTAGGACAGGAGGCCTTCTCGTATGAGGAGGCCTCCTAAAAGCAGTCTATTACTTCGGCGTCGCCTTGGGAGTCACATGAATCAGAGCGCCGGGATTGGCGTCTTCCAGCAACCACAACGAACCGTCGGGCGCTTGTTCCACATCGCGAATCCGTTTGCCGATCTTCCAGCGCTCGGCCGTCTTGGCTCCACCTTTACCGTCGAAGATGATGCGAGTGAGCGACATCGTCGCCAGGCCGCTGACAAAGCCACTGCCGTCCCATTGCGGAAAAGTTTTGGTACCGCGATAAAACATCAGGTTGCCCGGCGCGATCACCGGAACCCAATAGAGGACTGGTTTTACGAAATCAGTACGAGTGTCGTGACTGGGAATCGGCTTTCCGTTGTAGTTCTTTCCGTAAGACACCAGTGGCCAACCGTAGTTTTTGCCCTTCTCAATCAGGTTCAACTCGTCGCCGCCGCTGGGGCCATGTTCAAGCTCCCATAATTCACCGGTGGGAGAAAGCGCCAAACCATACGGCGCGCGGAATCCACTGGCCCAGGTTTCTGCGGGCGTAAGGTTGGGGCCGGGAAAGGTATAGGTGCTCACCACCTTCGCGGTCTTGGCAACTTCGGTGTCCTGTGGCGGATCAATCAGCGGAATGGTCGCAGCGCCGGTTTTGCCGAAGTTGGGATTGCCCGGAAACGGTTTGCCATCCAGCGTCAGCCGCAAAATCTTGCCTACTGGCTGGTCTGGGTCCTGGGCTGGAGTCATGCGCTGGCGGTCTCCCACAGTCATGTACAGTGATTGTCCATCGGGCGCGAAAACGATCTGTCCGCCTGCCTGGCCTCCCTTGCCTCTGGGCATCTGGCGCCACAGCACAGTGAATTCCAGCAAGCGATTCCGTCTGAAGTCCAGCTTGGCGCGTGCCAACGCCTGGCCTCCGCCGTAATCACCCGGCTCGATATAGGTGATGTAGACGCTTTCGTCGGTCGCAAAATTGGGCGAGACGAAAATGCCCAGCATGCCGTTCTGGTTTTGCCAGTAAACTGGGGGCGTATTGCCCAAAGGCGCG
>JBGAPB010000115.1:0-17087 GCA_044221525.1 Blastocatellia bacterium
CGGCGGAACCAGAAACGGGCGGATTTGATCGGCGTCGGCGGCGTTGTCCAACACCACCAAAACTCGTTGGCCGGTCAAACAGTCGCGGTAAAACTTCGTCAGCGCTTCGCGGTCGTCCGGCAAGCGAGCTTCCAGGCCGACAAAGGCTCGGATGCAATCAGCCAGCGCGTCTTCGGCTCGGCGCGGAGTCGGATCGGTTCCGCGCAGTTCAACCAGCAATTGCGCATCGGGATAATTGGGCAGCAAACGATTGGCTACGACCATCGCCAGTTCGGTTTTGCCAATGCCGCCCATCCCGCTGATGCCGCTGATGCCAACCTGACCGCCGATGGTTAATTCGGCGGTCAGTTCGGCAATTTCAGTTTCTCGACCGACGAAATCTCCGACGGGAGCGCGCAGTTGATGTTTGGGCGAGCGTTCGGGCGGAGTGTTGTAAAGGTTGAACGTTGGATTGTCGCCGGAAGCGTTGATGTTGCGGTCGCCGTGGCTGGCGATGTTGCGTTGGCCGGGCTGGGATTTTTGATCGTTCATAACCGTTTCGATTTTAGCCTGCGGTAGCAGGCGTCAGCATAAAGCCTGGGGTAAAGCGCGGCAGCGCGAACCCCAGGAAGAAGGACGTTTATTGAACAAAGCCTGCGAGAGCAGGCGACAGCTAATGTGAACTCTGCCGCCCGGCTTCGCGGGCTGGCAATTCTTGTTGCTGATGACCTGGGGTTACGCTGCGCTCCACCCCAGGCTTTACGCTTGCCACCCGCTTCGCGGGTTAAGGACAGGTCGGGCTACGGGCGCTTCGTGTCAGCCGTTTTTGATCTTCACGTTGTCGCCTGTGACGTTGATGTTGTGATCGCCTTGACTGAAAACATTGCGGTCGCCGGATTGAACCAGATTTACGCCTGCGGCTTTGGCTTCGTCCAGAATCTGTTTGATCTCGGCGGCCAAGGCTTCGTCGGCTTGCAATAGTTTCTGCAACGCCAGGCCGAGCATTTGCTGATTGGCTTGGTCGTTCGGAGCTTTGGCGACTTCTTGAGCGGCGGCGATGGCCAGCGGGTTGGCTTCGACTTTCGGCCAGAGCTTTTTGACAATGGCCTTGCCCCATTTCCAACTGTCTTCGCCCAGGCTTTCGGCAATTTTCTCAAGGGCTTTTTCGGCTGCGGTTTTGCCAGCTTCCAGCAAATGCGGCGCGGCTGTGGCGATCAACGGCGCAACGTAAGGAACGAGAGCAGTCACATCCATAAACTTTCCTCCATAAGAAAAAACAGGATCAACGGTCGCGGCATTTGAAGCTTCGACCGTTGATCCTGTCAATTGTTTTTGTCAGGGCTGTTTATTTATCAGGCCAGACCGGCAAACGCCCTGCGCTCCACGGAGCGCCTGCGCCTTCCAATACTTTCTCCAGTTTGGGTAAGTCAACTTCCAGCAAGGTTTTCAGCTTGGCCAGAGCCGCTTTGAAATCATCGGCGGCAATGGCGTACTGCTCTTGTTGGGATTGAGACGGTCGCAAGGCAGACATTCTGATCCGCTGGACGATTGTGCCGACCCGTTGATTGATTGAAGGCGGTGGTGTGTCAGTCAACTCACGGCCTCCGCGCAAAGCCTGCAAAACCTCATCAGCTTTGTCGTCAATCGCGTTGACTTCGTTGAGCAGGTTTTGGTTTGAACCTGGCGCTTCGATTGCCGCGCGTTTCATCAATCCGAGTTTGGACTTGGCAGTGTTTGCGGCATCGGTTGCTCCGGCGACTGCGCGCTGCAATTTAATGACCTTGCGCTGGAATTCGGCGAGTATCGTCCGATCCTGCGGAGTCATTTTTTCTGCGCCTTCAGCGACGACGTTAAAGCTTTGCGAACCGGGCAGCGGAGTGATGACGCCGCCAACGCGCTTGGCCATGGTCACTGTATATTTGCCGGGCATCGCCAGTTCGCCTTGCGGGCCAAAACCTCCGCCACCGCCGCCGCCGAAACCGCCTCCGCCTTCACCGCCAGGAGGCAGTTGCGGCGCAGCCTGAACTATCGGTGGCGCATAACGGAAATCCCAAACCGTGCGTTGAATGCCGGGCGCTGCCGGAGCACTCAGGCGACGAACGACTTCGCCTTTGGCGTCTGTGATAGTGAACAGCAGAGCTGGCGGTTCTTCTTCGGCTTCGTCGCGCAGTTCCTGCCGAGTCGGATATTTGATCGGTTCGTTTTTGCGTGCAGCTTCGCGTTCGGCTTGCTGGCGCTGCTGCTTTTTCGTGCGGATCGGTTCTTTCAAGTAATAAGTCACCGTAGCGCCATAGGCCGGATTTTGTGCGTAATAAGTCGAAGCTCCCTGGCTGCCGACGGTGGCGGCTGAGCGGACATACATCAACGCATCTTTGACCGGGAACAGATTGGATTCCTGCGCCAACACTTCGGCTTTAACCCCGCGCAGTGGCGAAAAATCATCCAGAACATAAAAGCCACGGCCAAAAGTGGCTATAACCAAATCGTGTTCGCGTTTGTGGATGGCAATGTCGCGCACGGCGATGGTCGGCAATCCGCCTTTCAACTGAATCCATTTCGCGCCGCCGTCCACAGTGAAGAAGATTCCGAACTCTGTGCCAATGAACAGCAGATTCGGATTCACGGTGTCTTCGGCAATTGCATAAACAGAACCGCGTTCGGGCAGATTGCCGTTGATCATCGTCCAGGTTTTTCCGGCGTCAGTGCTTTTCACCGGATAAGGTTTGAAATCGCCGTTCTGGTGATTGTTGTACAGCGCGTAAACCGTGTTCACATCGTGCTGAGAAGCCAGCACGCGATGGACGTAACTGTCTTTGGGAACATCCAAAACCTGCTCGACTTTGCGCCAGGTTTTGCCGCCGTCTTCGGTGATGTTGATTAGGCCGTCGTCCGTGCCGACGTAAATCAAACCTTCTTTCTTTGGCGATTCGCTCATTGTCGAAGCGTTGCCGTAAAGCGCGGTGGATTGGTGTTTGGCTACGGCATCAGGCCCCCAGATTTTGCCGAAGACGGGGAGCTTGTCTCGATCCAGTCCGCGCGAAAGATCGCCGCTGATCACCTTCCAATCATCGCCGCGATTGTCGCTACGGAATAGTTTGTGACCGGCAAAGTAAATCCGTTTGCTGTTGTGTGGGCTGATTATCAAAGCCGAATCCCAGTTGTAACGTTGCGATTCTTCGGCTTTGCCGGGCATGGGCACAATGCTGGTGCGTTCGCCAGTCAGTTTGTTGAAGCGAACCAGCCCGCCATTCTGGCTTTCAGCATAAATCGTGTTCGGGTCTTCGGGATCAACGCGCGAAGTGAAACCGTCGCCACCGTTGGTTGAAAACCAGTCGGAATTCGGAATACCAATCGTGTTGCGAGTTTTGGCCGGGCCGCCCAGCGAACTGTTGTCCTGAGTTCCGCCGTAAACAAAATAAAACGGCGATTGTTGGTCAATGTCTACGTCGTAAAACTGAGCGATAGGCAAGTTGCCTTTGAAATGCCAGTTCGATCCCTTGTCGTGGCTTTCATAAACTCCGCCGTCGCAACCGACCAGCATGTAATTCGTGTTGTTCGGATCAACCCAGATGGCGTGATTGTCTACGTGTTTCAGGCGTTCACCCAGTGGTCGCTGAGTCCTGCCTCCGTCATCGGAAACCTGAAAGACTACGTTTGGAATGTAGATGCGATCCACGTTCTTCGGATCAGCGATGATCTGGCCGTAATACATGCCTTGGGCGATTGTCGGGCTGGTTCGTTCCCAGGTTGCGCCTTTGTCGCCGGAGCGGAAAATGCCGCTGCCGGTGCCCGCAGCTTCAACCGTCGCATAAACAACGTTGTTGTCCGCCGGAGAAATCGCCAGACCAATACGACCCAAATCGCCTGCGGGCAAACCGCCGCGCAGTTTGGTCCACGTGGCTCCGCCGTCAGTGGATTTGTGAATCGCGCTTTCAGGGCCGCCATTGATCAACGTGTAAAAGTGGCGGCGACGTTGCCAAGTGGCTGCATAAATGATGTCGGGATTTGAAGGATCAATCACCACATCTGTCACGCCGGTGTTTTCACTAATCGAAAGCGCTGCTTTCCAGGTTTTGCCGCCGTCTGTTGTTTTGTACAAACCGCGATCTCCGCCCGCTGACCAGAGTGGGCCTTGCGCGGCGACGAAAACCGTTTTGCCGTCTCGCGGATCAATCGCGATTTTTCCAATGTGTTCGGACTTGTCCAAACCGACTTTGCGGAAACTGCGTCCGCCGTCTTCAGATTTGTAAACACCGTCTCCGTATCCGACGCTGCGCTGTGAATTATGTTCGCCAGTTCCTACCCAGACGATGGAGGTGTCTTTCTGGTCGAGCGCAATCGCTCCAATCGAAAACGATCCGTAATTGTCGAACACTGGCGTCCAGGTGGTTCCGGCGTTGACTGTTTTCCAAACTCCGCCCGAAGCGACGGCGATGAAAAATTTGGCCCGGTCATTCGGATCAACGGCAAAGCCATTGACGCGGCCGCCTACGACAGAAGGGCCAATCGAACGAAATCGAAGTCCGCCAAAAGTCGGCGTAGACATCGGATCGGACGGGCGTTCGGGCGGGCCACCTTCTCCTGTTTGACCTCCCGGCGGGCCGCCTTGACCGCCTCCACGGCGACCCTGAGCGCCAGCCGAAAAAAGTGAGATTGAAAGTGCAGCGCCACACAGCGCCACGACCAGAAAATAACGAAGCAGTTTCACGTTAGTGTCCTCCACGATAAATTATTGCTTGGGTGGTCTATTACTTGAGACTTCAAGAAGTTTTTTTGACAACGGGTAACGGTGAGGTAGATGAAGGCGCAGGTTTTCCATCAACCGTGCGAGGCTCCATTAACTCAAGGCGCGTACCGTCCGGATCGAAAATGTTTAATTGCCGTCGTTGATTGACTCCGGTGCGTATTTCCAATGGGCGGATGTAACTTTTGCGCGCGGGACTCGCTTCCAGTTGAGCCAACGCCTTTTCAATGTCCGGCACTTCCAGGCAGATGTGATGCTGAGAAGTTCGCGCATCCGGCGCAGGCAGGTTGGCATACAGCATCAACTCGATGTAATCCGCGCTGTCCGGCAAGCGCATGTTGATCCACGAAACCGTGTCGGTGTTGCGTGCATTGCCTCGCCAAAATTCATTGAAGCCGAGAATGTCGTGGTAAAAGCCCATCGCCGCCGGAACATCTCCAATGATGATTCCAAGGTGCATGATCCGAGCCGAAATGCGCTGTTTGCCGATGAATTTGCCTTGCTCGCGCAGCGTCCAGCCCGTCGGTTCGTACTGAGTGAACTCGACGGTGTGGCCTTCGGGGTCTTTGACATTGAAACTGGTGTTGCCGATGCGGACTTTGTTGGCTTTGTCCGGGACGCTGATGCCCTTTGCTTTTAAGTATTGTCGCAATTGTTCGGCGTTGTCGGTGTAAAACGAAATGTGACGCAGCCGATCTTCGCCGACTTTGTAGCCGGGAAAGAGTTCGATGTATTGCTGGTCGTTGACCTTGATGAACGTCAGCGACAACGAACCGTCGGCGTTTTTCAAATCATACGGTTCGCCGAAACCCAGGAAGTCTTTGTAAAAGCCGCGCGACTTTTCAATGTCGCTTACTCCCAAAGCCATGTGCGCGACGCCTAAAAGCTTTGGGCGTTTGGGCGCCGCGGCTTGCCAGCCGATCAAGCTGAGCAGAAGCAACGCCGAAAGCAGAATCTTTGTTGGCATCAATCTCTCCTACTTCACAGGGTTCGGCGGATTCAGATATCCAGCCAGGAAGCGCCAGATTTCCGCGCGTGAATCCTGAGCCAGTTTGGTGTCAATGCGATTAAAGATGTGGCCGCCCGGAGCATTTTCGTAAATCTTGTATTCAAACTTTTTGCCAGCGGCTTTCAGCGCTTGAATAAGGTGCTCGACTTCCAGCACGTTGACGTCTTCATCGTTGGTGTTGGTGTGAATCAGCAGCGGCGTTTGCAGCTTTTCAGCGTTCCAGGCTGGCGAGCGGCGTTTGTATTCGTTGACGTTTTGTTCGGCGGTTTTGCCCAGGTGGTAAGGCGCAGAATACAGGTCACGGTAACTCTGACTCTTGTAACCCATGCTGGCGATCAGATCGCTGACAGGAACTCCGGCATAAGCGACTTTGTATTCCTGCGGCCAGTTGAAGATATTCATCAACGTAATCATTCCGCCGTGGCTCCAACCCAGAATGCCTACGCGCTGAGGATCAATGTTCGGATGGTTTTCCACCATCCAACGCTTTCCGGCGAGCACGTCGTCGTTTTCCAATCCGCCGTAATCAATCAACTGCCAGAATCCGCGTCCGTAACCGGTGCTGCCACGATAATCCGGCGCGATGATGGCGTAACCCTGTTCAACCAGTTCGCGGATGACGTGATACGAAGAATTGTTGAAATCACCGTGAACTCCTCCGTGGACATACACCAGCAAAGGAATTTTGGTTGTTGCGTACTTTTTCGGGATGAAGGTGAAAGCTCGAATGACAACGGGATTGCCTGCGCCTTGTCCGGTTGGGTTTGGAATTACTCGTGGAGGCGGGCCGGTGTAAGTGACTTTGTCCACGACAGCGATGTCGCTCATCCGTTGAAACCACAGCGCATCGTCAATGTCTTTGGCGAGTGAAAGTTCCATCGTAGATAGTCTTTCTTCAAGCCCGCGAATGCGTTGTTGCAACACGTCTTCAGTTGAACGAGTTTCGCGTTCCTGTGCGAAACCGCTTGAGACGGCAAACAGTAAGAAACAAGCTGCAAACAGAAAATATCCCTGTCGCTTCATCAGATTTTTCTCCTTAAAGTCATGAAAATCACAGACGGCATGAATTTGTTGATGCATAATTTACGGTAGATATGGATTTTCGTAAATCGCTGACTAATTACGCTCCGTCATCGGTTATGGTTACGGAGCAATCAAAAGCAAATCAACAAATGGAGGGGAAATTATGAATACGAAGGGAATCGCCCTTGTCACTGGTGCAAACAAGGGAATAGGGTTTGAGACGGTTCGCCAGCTTGCCGGGCAGGGCATCACTGTCCTGTTGGGGGCGAGAGACGAAAAGCGCGGCGCGGAAGCCGCAAACAAGCTGAAAGCCGAAGGTCTGGACGTTCAGTTCCTGCAAATAGATGAACGATTTGGCGTCGCAGGACAATGCCGTGAAGTTTATCCAGGACAAGTTCGGCAAGTTGGATATTCTGATCAACAACGCAGGCATTGCGCAGGATTTTCAGGTTCCCGCTTCGCAAGGCACGCTTGACCAGTGGCGAGCCACGTTCGAGACCAATGTTTTCAACCTGGTTTCACTGACGCAGAAGTTGTTGCCGTTGGTCAAAAAGAGCGATGCTGGACGCATCGTCAACCTGACCAGCATTCTTGGTCGTTGACGCTGCACTCGGATCCAAAATCGCCGATTGCAGGATATCCAGTTCAGGGCGCTGCCTCACAACGCTTCAAAATCAGCGTTGAATATGTTCACCGTCAATTTGGCTAATGAACTGAAAGGCACAACGGTCAAAGTCAACGCGGCGCATCCCGGGCTGGGTGAAACCGATATGGGCGGCGAAGCGGCTCCGATGGAAATTGTGGACGGAGCCAAGACTTCGCAAGACGCTGGCAACGTTGCCGGAAGACGGGCCGACCGGCGGCTATTTCCATCTGGGACAAACGCTGCCTTGGTAACGCGATCACGGTACTTATCAACCGAGCGGCGACTAAGGCAGGCTGCCGCTTTTGAACAACCGAGTAAGGAGATTTTTCATGCCAACACATAAAGCAGAAGCGGAATGGAAAGGAAATCTGGCTGAAGGCAGTGGACGATTAAAGTATTGCGCTTTTGAAGGCCCATATTCATTTAAGTCCAGATTTGAAGAAGGCCAATCGGCCACCAACCCCGAAGAGTTGATTGGGGCTGCGCACGCCGGATGTTTTACGATGGATTGACGAATCACGAGCAGGGTTAACGAATGCGTATTCACATCAACTCAGTCAGTGGAAAAGGGTGAAGCGTTTTCCATTCATCAGCGCATTGACGATGCGACCTTTCAGAAAAATGCGCTGGATGCCAAAAACAAAACTGCCCGGTTCATTACAGATAATTCACCTGACTGCAAAATTGATTTGGCACCTGGGCGATATTTACGAGGTTAGTTTTTTCTTCAGCCTGCCCGATTTCGGGATTGCCGAATCCCACGAACGTACATCAGCCAATCCAATTGGCGTTTACAAGCGCCAACAAACTCACTATTTGTCACAAATAAGGCTGACAAAATGCTGGCACGACAATAAGCGGAAACATCGCGCTTCAAGACAGTTTATGCGATCGCTTTGGCCATTTTTTCAAGACCTTCGTTACGGATGTCGCCTGATGTTCAAACGTCCGGGCTTTACTGCGCTGTGGTTTTGGTCGTGCTGGCTTTGGGGGCAGGAGCGAACACTGCCATCTTCAGCGTGGTAAATAGCGTGTGTTGTTGCGTCCGTTAAATTACCCAGACTCAGAGCGGGTTTTGACGGTTTGGGAAGACCACACTCGCCGTGAAGGTCCAGCGCAGGAATGGACTTCGCCTCCGGGATTTCAAGACTGGAGAGAACAAAACACAGTTTTTGAAAGCGTTGCGGCAATCAGCGGCTGGCCTGTCACACTGACCGAAGCCGGTGAGCCGCCTGAAACTCTTGTCGGCGCGCGAGTTTCTCAAACCATTTTTTCGGTGCTGGGAATTAAGCCTGCGGCGCTGGGGCCGCGAATTCACCGCCGACGAAGACAAAAACGGAGCCGCACCCGTTGCCATCATCAGCCAGAGTTTGTGGCAGCGCCGATTCAACAGCAACAAAGAAATTATGGGCAAAGCGATTCAGTTGAGCGGCCAGAGCTACCGCGGCGTTGAGCTTGCTGCGTCGGTGGGTTTTTCAAAACTCCGTTTGTCCAAAACGTTGATGTCTGGCGAACCTTGCAGCCGACGCTTAAGCCGGGTTGCCAGCGCGGTTGTTACACCTTGCAAGTCATTGCTCGTTTGAAGCCGGATGTGACACTTGATCGCGCCAAAACTGAAATGACAGCCATAGCCGGGCGCGTTGAGCAACAATTTCCGGACTCGAATAAGAATGCAGGAGTGACACTGGTTTCGCTGCACGAATTCACTGTTGGGAATGTGAAACCCGCCATGCTGGCTTTGTTGCTGGCAGTCGGATTTGTTCTGCTGATTGCCTGCGCCAACGTAGCCAACCTGATGCTGGCAAAAGCCGCCGCCCGCGAACGCGAAATCGCCATTCGCGCGGCAATGGGAGCCAGTCGCTGGCAAATCATCCGGCAACTGTTGAGCGAAAGTTTTCTTGCTGGCGTTTGTCGGCGGAGCGCTTGGATTGTTGTTGGCTTTTTGGATGGTGGATTTATTGGTCAGCCTTTCGCCTGACGGCACACCCAGGCTGGATGAAATCGTACTGACGTATGTGTTGCTGCGCCAGTATTGGCATTTAACCCTGACCGGGTTGCTGTGCGGGCTGTTCCAGCACTGCAGCATCGAAAGTGATTTTGAATCTGGCTTTGCGCGAAGCCGGTGCGGGCAGCAAAGTTACCGGCAGTGGCAGTCGAATTCGCTCCACTCTGGTCGTTGCGGAAATTGGGCGTATCGCTCTGACCTCGCTTGTTGAGGAGCAGGATTGCTGATGCGCAGCTTTGTCCTGCTTCAAAGCGTTGACCCTGGGTTTACTCCAACCAACGTGTTGACGGGGCGCGTTGTTTTGCCGCCGACGACTTATGCCAAAAGCGAACAGGCGGCGACTTTTTACAGTCAATTACACGAACGGCTGAAAAACCTGCCCGGAGTCCAATCGGTTTCGTTTGGCTCTGCCGTTCCAATGACCGGCATAAACACCGATACTACGTTCACCATAGAAGGTCGTCCCGCCCCTTCGCCCGATCAGCAGCCAACCGCCTGGTTCAGCGTCGTCAGTCATGATTACTTCCGCACTTTGAACATCAGATTGCGCGATGGCCGAACGTTCGACGACCGTGAAAGCGCAAAATCGCCGCCCGTTGTTGTCATCAGCGAAAGCATGGCCAAGCGGTATTGGCCCAATGAAAACGCCGTCGGCAAACGCGTTGGTTTCGGCCAACAACAAGTGCAATGGGCGGAAATCGCGGGTGTTGTGGCAGACGTGCATCATTTCGGGTTAAGCAGCGATGCGCGGCCTACTATGTATTTTTCCGATCTCCAGCGCCCACGGAACTCAATGACTGTGGTGTTGCGTTCGGCTGGCTGACCCCCTCAACTACTCCGATGCCATTCGCCGTGAAGTTAAATCTTTGGACAAAAACCTTGCCGTCTCGAACCTGCAAACTATGGAGCGGATCGTTTCCGGCTCAATAGCAGTTCCGCGCTTGGTAATGCTGCTATTCGGCAGTTTTGCCGCTGTGGCCATGCTGTTGGCTGGTTTAAGTACAAGGGATTATGGCTTATTCGGTTACCCAGCGAACTCATGAAATTGGCATCAGAGTCGCGCTGGGGCGCAAACCGGCGATGTACTGAAAATGGTTATCGGGCAGGGAATGAAACTGGCTCTGATCGGTGTAGGCATAGGTCTGGCAGCTTCGTTTGGGTTGACCAGGCTGATGTCTGATTTGCTCTTCGGAGTTAAAGCGACCGACCCGCTGACGTTTGCGGGAATTGCTTTGCTGCTGACGACTGTGGCGCTGCTGCCTGTTGGATTCCAGCGCGTCGGGCGACGAAAGTTGACCCGATGATTGCGCTTCGATGTGAATGAAGAAGTATGAACGCGGAAATGTGAATGAAAGAGCTGGTGAGTCATCATTCATAGTTTCGCATTCATCATTTTGACAAGGATGAATTATGCAAACACTGATTCAAGACCTGCGTTACGGCGCACGAACGCTGTTAAAGAAACCCGGCTTTACCTTGATTGCAGTCGTTACGCTGGCTTTGGGCATAGGCGCTAACTCGGCGATTTTTACCGTCATCAACGCGGGCTTTATTCAAACCATTGCCTTACGTCGATGAGACTCGGCTGGTCGTGTTGCGTGAATTCCGCACGGACGATTGGCAGTCCAGCAAGGGCGTTTTGTATCTAAACTTTATTGATTGGCGCGAGCAGAGCCGTTCATTTGAAACGATGGCCCTGGCGATGACGGATACAGCCACCTTTCGAGGCGAAGGTGAGCCGTTGCGGGTAGAAGGCGCAATCGTTTCGGCGATTTTTTCAAAACGCTTGGGATTGCTCCGAAGTTGGGACGCGCACGGAGCCGAACGACGAACAACGCGGCACGAATGAGGGCTGGAGCGCGGTGATGCTGACATACAGCGGCTGGCAAAAGCATTTCGGCGGCGACAGCAAAAATCATCGTGGGCGTCGGGTCTGATTGGTGAACAGCCATTTCAGGTCGCAGGTGTCACGCCGCCAAACATCTTCCCGCTGGCTAAAGAGCCGATAGATTTTCTGGTTACGACTGCCGTCAACGGCAATTCTGCCGACAAGGATTCGGTCAACGGCAGTCGCAATTTTCGCGCCTATCCTGGTGTTATCGCTCGCCTGAAACCGGGTGTAACAGCGCAACAGGCAGAGTCGGAATTGGCTTCGATTCAAAACCGTCTGGCTCAGCAGTACCCGAAGATCATGGCAAAACGCGCTGTCAGCGTCGAACAGTTACGAGCTTTTGTGCGCGATGCGCGTGGCACGCTGTGGTTGCTGCTGGGCATGGTCGGTGTGGTGTTACTGATCGCTTGCGTCAATGTGGCCAATTTGTTGTTGGCGCGGGCAGCAACACGACAGCGCGAAATTGCTATCCGCATTGCACTGGGAGCAAACCGGCGCGACGTGTTCAGCAGTTTATGGCGGAAAGCCTGTTGCTGGCATTGATCGGAGGCGCGCTTGGCCTGGTTCTGTCGCTCTGGTTTGTTGAAGGACTGACGGCTTTGTTGCCTGCGGATGTGCCGCAATTGAGCGGGCTTACGCCGGATTGGCGCGTGCTGATGTTTACGGTTGGTGCGGCGATGTTGACGGGATTATTGTGCGGGTTGTTCCCGGCAATTACCGCTACGCGTGCGGCAGCGTCGCCGACGCCATCAAGTCAGGCGGGGATGGAGGTCGCGGCGCCCACTGGCCGTTTTGCGCGAGCGTTTACGCAACTTGCTTGTGGTCGGAGAAGTGGCTTTGGCTTTAACGTTATTGGTCGCGGCAGGATTGTTGTTGAATAGTTTGTTGCGGTTGAATCAGGTCAAACCGGGTTATGAGATTGGTAATACACTGACAATGCAACTGGCGCTGAGCGGCGCCCGTTACAATGACGAAATGGAACGACCTGACAAGATCAACAACTTCCTGACCACACTGACCGAACGTGTCAAAGTTTTACCCGGTGTGACCTCTGTCGCCCACGCGCAAAGCGTTCCTCTGACAGGGCAGGAGAACAGCACGGCTTTTCAAATTCTGGAAGGCGCAGATTCCGCCGACAAACCTACCGCGCAACTGCGTTTCATCAGTTCAGCTTATTTCCAGACGCTAAACATTCCGCTGATCAATGCCGCACTTTGACGGAGCGCGACAATCCGCAGGCTCCGCCCGTCGTGTTGGTCAACGAGGCTTTCGTGCGCGAACATTTCAACGGAGCCAATCCGATTGGCAAAAAATTGAAGCTTGGTTGGGGAGGCGATGCGCCGAAAGAAGTCGTCGGAGTTGTCGGCAACGCGCGTCATCGCAGCTTGAGCGATTCGGCGCGCGCAGAGATGTATGTTCCGCAATCTCAGTTCGCCAACGGAGGCATTACGCTGATTGTTCGCACGGCAGCCAACTCCGCCATTCGGCCAGAAAGCCTTATCAATGCTGTCAAGAACAAATTCGCGCGCTTGACCTTGAACTGCCAATTACCGCGATCAAGACACTGGACGCTATCGGCAGGAAGCATTTGGCTCTGCCACGTTTCAACACTTTCCTACTGGGAGTCTTTGCCTTGCTGGCTCTAATTCTCACCGTGGTTGGTTTGTATGGCGTGATCAGTTACGGCGTCACGCAACGCTTACACAGGAAATTGGCATGCACTATGGCGCGGAGCTCAGGCAGAGAGCGACGTTTTGCGAATGATTCTGGAGCAGGGAATGACGTTGAGTTTGGTTCGGTGTGCTGGTGGGTTTGGCAGGTTCATTGGCGGTAACCCGGCTGCTACGAAACTGGCTACGGAGTTACTGCAACTGACCTGCTGACGTTTTGTCGTGATTGCATCGCTGATGGTTGCCGTCGCTCTGTTGGCTTGTTGGATTCCAGCGCGTCGGGCGACGAAGTTGATCCGATGATCGCCCTGAGGTGTGAATAAGTCAGATCTGAATTTCTTCGTCGGCAAGCTTTTACTCTAAAACTTCTTGAGGTTATAGCTGTCGTTGCAGTTTTCCTAAATTCGTGTGTTCATATTTTCAACAGGCAATTCGACGTTCTGATCGAAAAAAACACCTTGGAACGTGCTTATAGTTTACGAATTAGCAAACCGACAGGAGAGATTTCATGAAAAAGCTGGTCTTTAGTTTGTCAGTCATTGTGTTACTGGGATTGATAGCGTTTGGCAGATATGGGCATCCGTCAGCCTTTGGCGCAATCAGCCAGGACGCGCCTGAATATGGCCCGGCCAAAGGCACTTTGGTGATCGTTGGTGGCGGCTCAACCAACAACACCGGAATCATGGAAAAATTTGTTGAACTGGCTGGAGGCGTGGACGCAAAGTTTGTCGTGGTTCCAACCGCCGGTGGCAACAAAACTCCGACCGGCGAGATCAAGGTTTACAAAGAGGAAGACGTGGTTGCTGGGTGGAAAAGGCGCGGCATCAAGAATGTCAGGATGTTGCATACCCACGATCCGAAGGTTGCCGATACCGAAGAGTTCGCCTCAATCTTGAAAGATGCGAACGCCGTCTGGTTCGACGGAGGTCGCCAGTGGAACATCGTGGATTCGTACATGAACACGCTGACTTACCGTGAATTTCACAAGGTGCTGGAACGCGGTGGAGTTATCGGCGGCAGTTCGGCGGGCGCAACCATTCAAGGTGATTACCTGGTGCGCGGAGCCATCGCTGGCCCGGACATTATGATGACGCCGGAAAAGGAGCACGAACACGGGTTTAACTTCCTGCGCAAATCGGCGATTGATCAGCACATCAACACTCGCATGCGATGGGACGATCTGATCCCTGTTATCAAGAAATATCCAAACCTGCTGGGTATAGGGATTTCTGAAGGCACAGCCATCATCGTCAATGGCGACCGCTTTGAAGTTATGGGAGCCTGGAAAGTCGCCATTCACGACAACACTCATGTTTTTCAACCGTGGGAAAAACCGTATTACGTGTTATCGGCTGGTGACGTTTACAACATGAAGACTCGCAAGATTGAAAAGTTTGGCAATGGCGCACCATCACGTCCGCAACCGGCGGCTGGTGCTGCTGCGGCTCAGCCAAGAAGAAATCAATAAATGAAGTCGTCGCTCAGAGTCCACGCTTCAGCGTGTAGAAGGTGCTTGCCGACACTCTAAAGCGTGAACTCTGAACCCTTTTATCTCAATTCAACTCGCTGATAATTTTTCAGCGTCCACAGCGCAATAGAAACTCCAAGCAGTGGCATCAATCCAGCCATAAAAAAGACAGGCACGTAAGAAAATCTGTCCACCACCATTCCGGTGACAATTGGGAAGATCAATCCGCTGACGCCGTTGGCTATGCCGGTTAAGCCAGTGACACGCGCGACGGCTGCATTCGGAAACACATCCGAAATTGAAGCGAACATATTCGCCGATAAAAAAGTGTGGCCCAGCAAGACCATCGAAATCATGACTACAGCCCAGAACGAACTGTTGGTGAAGGGAACCACGAAGCTGAGCAAGCACAACGCCGCGCCAAACAACAACGTTGAGCGTCTGGCTGATTTAACCTCCAGTCCTTTTTTCAGCAGCCATCCGGCGACCAATCCGCCGCCAATGCTGCCAATGTCTCCGAAGATGAACGTGAATGAATTGAAGTAGGCGCTGTCTTTGACGCTCAGGCCGCGCACGTCGTGAAAGTATTTAGGCATCCACAACAGATAAAAATCCACCACCGCTCCGACCCAGAATCGGCAGAGCATCAATCCCCAGGTTTGAGGTAATCGCAGTAATTGCCAATTGGTCGGCACCGGTTCATTGCTGAGGGGTTGAACGTCGCTGTTGATGTGTTGGCGTTCGGCTTCGGTCAATTTAGGATGATCCTGCGGCTGGCGATAAATCATCCACCACGCAGCAACCCAAACAACTCCGAGCAGGCTGGGAGCCAGAAAGCCCATTCGCCACCCGTAACGTTCACGAACCCAGACGATCAGAAAGGTGGCAATGAAAGCTCCCAACATGGAGGCGCTGTTGAAAACTCCTATGGCGAACGCTCGCTCACGCACTGGAAACCAGGTGGCGATGATTTTGTTGCCACCAGAATAGTTCCCGCATTCGCCTGTGCCCAGCCAAAATCGAAAGAAGTAAAACTGGCGCAAAGAAGTAGCAAAAGCGTTGAATCCGTTTCCGAACGACCACCATAAAACCGCAAACCCCAGACCAATGCGAACTCCGACGCGATCCATCAACAAACCCATCGGGAATTCACCGAACATCATTCCGGCGCGAAAGACGGCTCCAATGGTGCCGAATCCCGTGTTGGACAGGTTGAACTCCTTGGTGACGTCGGCCTGCAAAATTGACAAAGCCTGACGATCAATAAAGTTCAGAATCGTCACGCAAAACAACAGCGCCAGAATCCACCAACGTACCTGACGGTAAACTGGCGGCATCGCCGGGTTAAGCCGGTTTTCAACGATTGACTGCGCCATCTCGAATCAAAGCTCCTGTCAGTTGTAAATGGGCTTTAAGGTTTTATTGACGTACTCCATGCTGACGCGACTGGATTCGCGCGGAGTCAGCGTTGTCGCATCCTGTTCGATGTTCACCCAGCCGCTGAAACGAATCTCTTTCAGCAATCGCATGACGTCGGGGAAATCCACTTCGCCCTTGCCCAATTCGCGCAGATTGGGTTTGAAATCCGGGCGGGTGAAAGGGCGCACACCGTCTTTGAAGTGAAAGTAATTCAGCCGAGTTTTGTGCTTACGCAAAATGGCGACAACGTTTCCACCAGCCAGGTGAATGTGTCCGGTGTCCGCCGACAATCCAACGTAACGTGCGTCAGTCGTTTCCATCGCCAGGTCAATTTCGGCTGGCGTTTCAACCAGCGTGTTAAGGTGAGGGTGAATACCGATCTGCAACCCTTGGGCGTTGGCTCGTTTGCCGATTTCGTTCAGCAGGGAAGCCTGTTGTTTGATCAATTGATTACGGTCGGCATTTGCTGGAATTCCGGGCGGGCCGATGATGATGTTTTTGGCGTTGAAGGCTTTCAGCAACGAGAATCGCTTTTCGGCTTCGGCCAGAATTTCTTCGCGCTTTGTCAGATCGTGAAATGGCGCGCTGAAGTAATTTCCAGCCAGTGACAGCTTGCGTTCAACCATCAACTGCTTGCAGGTGGATTCGGTCAAACCGTACTTTTCCAGTTCGTTGGCCACGGGAGAGAACTCAATTCCGTCGGAACCAACGTTGCGAAGATCGTTTAGAGCATCTTGTAAAGTCAGCGTCTGGTCTTTGAAATTTCGCCACAGCAGAAAACCTTGCGCCCAGCGGATGCGCGGCGCGGCTGCCATTGCCAACGGCGAAGCAGCGGCAACGACCAGGCTTGAAGTCAGAAATTTGAGCAGTCCGCGGCGGGTGTGATTCATAATTTTCAAAACAGATGCGTTCTGAGTCCCGTCTTCAGACGACTGACTGTGCCGTCTGAAGACGGGACTCAGAACGCAAGTATTATTTCAATCCGAAGGCTTCCAGATATTTGCCGCCCGCGCCAGTGTTAAACAACACTATTCGTTCGTTGGCTTTGGCGCGGCCATCGGCCAGCATTTTTTTCAAAGCCGATAAGCACGCCGAACCTTCGGGTGCGCAGAAGATGCCTTCGGTGGAGCCTATGACTTTGGTGTCGGCGATCATTTCTTCATCCGTTACAGCGACGGCTCCACCGCCGCTCTTTCGCAAGATGTCGAGCATGATGAAATCGCCGATTGCTTT